>DATLCA010000070.1:0-20236 GCA_035526605.1 Pyrinomonadaceae bacterium
ATTACGACGGAGACCATAAAGCCGACATCGCCATTTACAGAGTGTCGTCGGGTCAATGGTGGATACAAAGGAGCACTTTGGGATTGATTGCTTTCCAGTTCGGAAATTCAACAGATAAACCGGTGCAAGGTGGTGATTACACCGGCGACGGAAAGGGAGACGTCGCTTTGTTCAGACCGAACACGGGAGAATGGTTTGTCCTAAGGAGCGAGAACCAAAGCTATTATTCTTTCCCGTTCGGAACCAACGGCGACGTTCCCGCACCCGGCGATTTTGACGGAGATGGAAAGATTGATGCGACGGTTTTTCGCCCGTCCAGCAACACCTGGTATTCGCAGAGAACAACAGCCGGAACATTGATTCAATCTTTCGGTCAAACAGGGGATGCGCCTGTGCCTAATGCTTTCGTTCCATAAGTCGAAAAATTGAAAAATAGAGAGAGGATGTCCGAAAGCCGATACTTCGCCCTGGAGGTGCGCGCAGACCGTAGCCAGACGCGGAACGTCTGGCTATGGTCGTTAGGCCGCCGAAGACTTTCCTATCCTTTTTACTTTTGTCTCACTTGCACGTAAGTTACCCAATCTCGCGGACCATTACACTCGGTCTGAATCGATAGGGGCCGGCCTTTTTCATTTTACGCACTCGCAAAGCGTCGCTCTCAATCATCAACCACTATCGGTTTTACACTTCCAACTTGTTTCGAAGCGCAGCGATGTCGCGTTGCGGCGGGGCACCGACTTGGAATGGGATATTCCCGAAGGGTGATCGAAATTCCGCTGAATATTTTACCGGACCTGTATTCCTTCAGATCCTTGCTCCAAAATCGGCGGGCAACGATTACTCGATCGGCAGCGTAACCTTCGAGCCCGGTGCGAGAAGTAACTGGCACACGCACCCCGCCGGTCAAACGCTGATCGTAATAGATGGGACGGGCTTATATCAGGAAAGAGGCGGGCCGATCAAAACCATCAACAAGGGTGAGACGATCGTCTGCGATCCCAACATTGAGCATTGGCATGGCGCCACTCCGAACGGCGGAATGACGCATATCGCGGTAACGAACGATCGCGGCTCTGGCAATGTCGTTTGGCAAAAACCGGTTACTGATGAAGAATATTTGGCTCGTCGGTGACCGGAAACATTCGCCGGTATCCTCTTAGCGCTCGTAATCCACGTGACATCAAAATAATGACTCAAGCTTTACGCTGTGAGTTGAGTAGGGAGTAGAGGGCGGAAATGGCAAGAATATTTATTACAGGGTCGGCAGACGGGCTTGGTCAACTGGCGGCAAAGGCGCTGGTCGCTGAAGGGCACCGAGTTGTGCTTCATGCTCGCAATGAACAGCGCGGGCGTGAGGCGATGGACAAAGTGAGCGGAGCTGATGGCGTATTGACAGCGGACCTGTCAAGTACCGACGCCACCAAAGAGCTAGCCGCGGAGGTGAACGCGCTCGGAACGTTCGACGCGGTAATTCATAACGCCGCCGTTTATCAGGATTCGGGAGAACAGATATTCGCGGTCAACACGTTGGCGCCTTACGTCCTCACGTGCCTGATACAAAAACCTAAGAGGCTGATCTACATGAGCTCCGGGATGCACATGCAGGGGCATTTTGAATCTGAGAACTTTAAAGGGAACACGGGCGCCGTTTCCTATTCCGATTCGAAGCTACACGTGCTGATGCTTTGCTTCGCGGTCGCGCGGAGGTGGCCTGAGATTTACGCAAACGCGCTCGATCCGGGTTGGGTCCCAACCAAGATGGGAGGATCGGGTGCGCCGGATGATCTTCAGGAAGGCTACGAGACGCAGGTCTGGCTCGCGGCGGGGGACGACGAGAAGGCCAAGGTGAGCGGCCGGTATTTTCATCATCGGAAAGAGAGCCGTTACAACCCTGAAGCCAACGACGCAGCATCGCAGGATAAATTTCTAAACTTGTGCGAAGAGATCACAGGTGTTTCGTTTCCGTGAAATCGATAAGCCTTGTAGCGCCGTTTTTGAAAGTAAGTGTGTGGAGCTGGGACAAAGGAGATAGATAAATATGCGTGCAACTGTGATGTATGGGGCCGGCGACGTTCGTGTCGAGAACGTGTCCGATGCGGCGATAGTGGAACCGACCGACGCGCTTGTTCGCGTGACGCGTGCCTGCATCTGCGGCAGCGATCTTTGGCCGTACAAGGAATTAAACGCGGATGCCGAATCGCGCGTCATGGGCCATGAGGCGATCGGAGTTGTCGAGGACATAGGCGCCGAAGTCGCAAACATCAAGCGTGGTGATTTTGTCATCATGCCGTTCGCGTTCTCGGACGGTACCTGCGAATTCTGCAATGAAGGGCTGCACACGTCGTGCATTCATGGTGGATTTTTTGGTAACCCGACGGTCGCCGGAGCTCAGGCCGAAGCCGTCCGCGTCCCGCAAGCCGACGGTACGCTGTATGCCGTCCCAGGGGGCGAAGACGAAGCGCTGATGGGATCGATTCTGACCTTGTCGGATGTTATGGGTACCGGCTTTCACGCCGCGTTAATGGCGGCCGTCGAAGAGGGAGACAAGGTCGCGGTGGTCGGCGATGGCGCGGTTGGGTTATGCGGCGTGATCGCCGCGGAGCTTCTGGGTGCCGAACAGATCATCATCATGGGCCGCCACCCGGCGCGGATCGAGCTCGCGAAAGATTTCGGAGCGACCGACGTCGTCAGCGAACGCGGTGACGAAGCGGTCGAGCGGGTCCGCGAAATGACCGGCGGGCACGGCGTGCATGCGGTGCTCGAATGTGTCGGGAGCGAGGACTCGATGGCGACGTCGATGCGGATCGTTCGTCCGGGTGGAGCCGTCGGGCGCGTCGGTGTCCCGCACTACGGTTCCGTGCCCGAAACCGCCGCCACCTTCTATCACAACGTGACCGTCAGCGGCGGACCTGCACCGGTGCGCGCTTACATCGAAGAGCTTCTGCCTCCGATCCTCGACGGCGACATCGACCCCGGCCGCGTCTTCGACAGGACAGTCGGACTCGACGAAGTACCGGACGGATATCGAGCGATGAATGAGCGAGAGGCTCTAAAGGTGATGATCAGGCCTTGATAGGGGATGTCGGACCCGTACCCATCCACTTATCAATTGCCTCCAGCTTTAGCTGGAGGTTCGGTACAACAAGGAAGGCTTTAGCCAAAAAAGGAAAATGCATAATTCCGCAGTGCTTCAGCTAAAGCTTTTTTGATCAAGGCCGCTTTTTTAAGCTTCGGCTAAAGCCTCGACCTGTGCAGCCTACCTCCAGCTAAAGCGGGAGGCAATTGATAGGAGGATAAAGGCGGAGGCAATAGATAAAAGAGGATACGCTCGGGGCAAAATCCCGATCGAACTTTTAGTCCATAACCACACTTCGTAAAGATCTGGAAAGCGCTGGATCTTGGATTGTCCAAAAAAACAGGCCGTCGGGAAACAGTTTCCCGACGGCCTGTTTGGACTTCGATGTCGACCGATCAAGGAACAAAAGCGCTTTCCGTCGGGACATCGGTTGCGATTCCCCATTGTGCCGCGGCGATACCGGACGTCGTCCGCAGCATGTACCAGATCCCGGTCGAGGGCCTGAAGACTGCGATGTCCGCTTTACCGTCACCGTCGTAATCCCCTGTAACGGGCCGGTCTCCCGTGGCGCCAAACGCGATCGTAATGAACGAACGATTGCTGCTCTTCAAGACATACCAGCCGCCGTTCGACGGACGGAACACCGCGTGATCCGTCTTTCCATCCCCATCGTAATCTGCCGGTACTGGAACATCACCGGACTGGCCCCAGTGGACCTGGACGAACTGCCCTCCGGACCCGCTGGCCGCGTACCACCAATCTCCCGTCGATGGCCGGAAGACCGCGGGCTCGGTTTTGCCGTCGCCGTCGAAGTCTCCGACGAGCGGCTTATCTTCCGCAATCCCGAACTGCAAGATCGCTACCGTGCCCGTGCTGCCGAGTCGATACCAGGCACTGTTCGACGGACGGTAAACCACGAAGTCGGTCTTGCCGTCACCGTCGAAGTCCGACGGGCGGGGAATATCGCCGCTCTGACCCCAGCGAACGTTGATCTGAGCGCTGTTGATGCTCGACAGATACCACCAGTCGCCGGATGACGGACGAAAGATGGCAACATCGGTTTTGCCGTCACCGTCGTAATCGGCGGGGGCCGCGACATCGCCGGCAACGGCGAATACTTTTTCGATGAGTGTCGAATCCGCACTCCGCAGGATGTACCACTTATTCTCCGACGGACGGAACACGGAGATATCCGCCTTCCCGTCACCGTCGTAATCGAATAAAGCCGAATCGGTCAGCCGGGCGACGTAAGCGCGGGTCGCCCCGGCGCCATTCGCTCCGATAACTGTAAAGCCGCCGCCCACGAGCACGCGCCCTTCGCTGTCGACCGCGAGACAAAACACCTCTTCGTTCAGGTTGTAGGTGGTCGATTCAAAATTACCGTCCTCATCGAGCTGCAACAGGTTTCTCGCGGTCTGCCCATTTACTGTGGTAGTGAATTTGCCGCCGACAAAAATCTTGCCGGTCGGGACCGACACCAGCGCGTTGAGCTTGGCGGTGACGTCGGACAAGGTCACCGTTGTGAATGAATTATCCACCGTCCCGTTTGAGTTCAACCTTTGAATCTTCGCGAAGCCGCCGCCGTGCGCGTATTTGCTGATCAGGATCTTCCCGCTCGGAAGAAGGACAAGTCTCGATTTCTTACGCCCGTCCTCCTCGGAATAAGCGAATGTCGGCTCGACGCTGCCGTCGGTATTGAAGCGAACCACGAAGCTCTTGAACGCGCTCGACGCAAGCGTGTACGAACCGCTGGCGACGATCTTTCCGTCCGGCAAGATCACCAGATCGTCGAAGTAGATCGAAGACGACGTGTTCTGAAATATCGAATTGAACGACGTATCGCGGTCTCCGCCCGTTGTCAGTTTTATCGGGCCGATCGCTTCGGCA
Organism: Pyrinomonadaceae bacterium; assembly: GCA_035526605.1. Classification (GTDB taxonomy): domain Bacteria; phylum Acidobacteriota; class Blastocatellia; order Pyrinomonadales; family Pyrinomonadaceae; genus OLB17. Next base: position 4,964 of record DATLCA010000070.1, read on the forward strand.
GTTCCGCTTCTCGAGGTACCCACCATCATCTTGCCGTCGCCGTATGTGGCGAAACGGTTTTGCCCACCTATCAAAATCTGAGAATAGTCGGGGATCTGCTGGGTCAGATTGAAAGTGGCGTCGATACTTCCGTCAGCATTTAGACGGACGAAATTCTTCTTCAGCACTCCATTGAGGAAATAATCGAAATAGCCGGATACAACTATCTTGCCGTCTGCTTGTGCACGGACTTGATAGATGTCTCTGATGGCTGAGAAGTAATTCCCGCTCCCGCTCGTCGTGTTCACCTGGAATGTATTATCGACGGTCGAATCCGCATTCAGCCTGACGATCCTCGGACGGGCGGCTCCGTTGATCAGATCGAACTTTCCGCCGAGTAAAACTTTTCCGTTCGCGTTAGTCTCGATAGCCTGGATGACGCCGGGCTGCACATTCTGAAATCCCGAGCCGCCGACATTAAATGTCGGGTCAACACTGCCGCCGGGCGTTAACCTGAGAAAGTTGTTCGCACCGCTTGGCTGAAACGGGATGCCGTCGCCCATCACAATACTGTTGTCGGATTGAAGCGTGTAGCAAGCAAACGCCGTCGTCGTGTAGGGAGTGAAAGAAGGATCGACCGTACCGTTCGGAAGATACCGGCGAAACGTGGCGGGGCTGCCCTGCGTAATGAAAATAAGTCTCCCGTCTGCGGTAAATTTTGTTAAGGAGGGATCTCCCACCTGTGAAAGATTGATCGCTTGAAACGTAGAGTCGCTGCCGCCGTTTTCATTTAAGCGGAGAAGGTTGAGGTCTTGTTGATAAAGAATTTTTTTGTCGGGCTGGACCGCTACCAGATAAAGCTGCATCCCGGATAAAGCCGTAAATGACACGTCCTCGGAACCATCTTCATTCAAACGGTAAATTCGACGGTTGTTGCTGACGTCGGTGACGACGATCGGGCGGTCGCCTTGCAGAACCATATTCTGTACGGACGCGCCCGTGGGAAGTGTGAAGTTGAAGGTCGTGTCGAGTGAGCCATCGTTGTTCAGCCGAATCACTCGTCGCGGGCCTTGGGGCGTCGTAAAGTCTCCCAGAAGTACGAGTCTTCCGAGCGAATCCTGGAAGATTCTGAAGATGAAGGAGGTCTGAGAGAAAGTGAAGGTCGAGTCGAATGTGCCGTCCGCGTTCAGGCGTATCAATGCTTTCGGCGGCAATCCCCCGGCGACCAGTCCGCCGTTTTTGAGAATGATCTTTCCGTCCGGCTGGACAATGATTCTCGAATTCGTCTCCATCTCCGCGGCCGCCGTCACGGTCTGGTTGTTAAAGGTCGTATCGAGCGACCCGTCCGCGTTCAGCCGAACGAGCTTACCCACCGGAACGCGATTGTAAGTATTGAACGAGCCAAGTACGAGAAGCTTGTTATCCGGCAGCGCCTGGATCTGGTTTACCCATTTCGTCCCGTAGACACTCGACTCCACCTGCAGGTTAAAAGCCGGATCGACTATGCTGTATTGAGCCGGGGCGCTTCCGGTGAGGGTGATCAGTGCAATGAACAGAAGGGAGACTCTAAAGTTTTTTTTCATGACGATACCTGAGTTGACTGTGAAAGGTCGTGTTTAAATATTGGTGAGTTGGTGGCAGTCATTGTATCCGAAAATGAAAATCTCGTGTTAGAAATTTTCTGCACGACGGTGTTAGCTGCCCGCTTAAGTTCCTGTATATATGGGACGATGCCCGGCTCGGAATTCATTTCAGGCGGAATCGTTCAGTAGTGCTCCTGTTTCTATGATGAATCGGTTGCTTGAGAGTTCAGTTGTTCGGGTTTTGGCGGGATTCGCTTTGGCGGCGGCCATCCTTGCGCTTCTTGGCTGGATCGTCACGGGGCCATACAAGCAGCACCCCGCTTCGTTCGACGCGGCGATCCGCTACACGATGCGGCAGATTCAGTCGCCGATGTGGACGACTTTCTTTCTCGCTATAACGAAGCTCGGCTCGACAATTTATTTGGCGATTATCGGGTCGATAGCCGGCATCGTCTTTATCGCATATCGATGGTTTCGCTCATTGCTGATGCTCATCGTCGCGATGACCGGGCAGGCCGCTCTGCATCACGGCTGCAAACTTTTTTTCGCGCGCCCGCGCCCGCCGGAACTGATCAATTACCCACCCGTCGAAAGTTTCAGCTTCCCGAGCGGCCACGCGGTCGCGTCGTTGTCTCTGTACTTCGCGCTCGCCTGGATCGTCGGCAGCCGAGTAGAAAATTCATCGATAAAGGCAATCATCTGGATCGTCACCGCGATTCTGGTTTTTCTCATCGGGACGTCGCGGGTTTACATCGGCGTGCATTACCCGACAGACGTTGTTGCAGGATTTATCGCCGCGATCGTTTGGATGATTGCGGTGATGCCGATCGACAAGACGCCGCTATGATCCCGGGCACGGCATTGCATCTGCCGCAGCGCAAGCGCCGGGTTAGTGGAGTTCCCAACGACTGCCTGTGGTTAGCACGGTTCGCTTCTGTGGCGCTAATCATTCCAGCCCTCTTTCTTATTCATTACGATCGCTCCGTTGCAAAAATCCCGGCCGACCGGGCGTGCAAAAAACCGGAGCGATCTTATGGCAAACAAATCGAAACACTTTCTATTACGAAACGCATTTATCGCGTTGGTGGTTCTTTGCTGTGCTGCATTTCCGCAGCTCAAACAGGACAACGCTGAAGACAATTCCGACAAAACGCTCTCGCCATACTTTCTGGTGCAGGGTGACCCCAATGTCGATCATCTTCCTCTTAAAGGTACGAAGGTCGACGTCGCGGTGTCGGGGGTGATCGCCGACGTTCGCGTCGTGCAGACTTATCAAAACGACGGCACGCGGCCGGTCAACGCGACGTATGTTTTCCCGGCGTCCACGCGTGCGGCGGTTTACGGGATGCAGATGCGGATCGGTGACGAGCTGATCGTCGCGAAAATAAAGCAACGCGATAAAGCAAAAGAGGAATTCGAAGCTGCGAAGAGGGAGGGAAAAAGCGCATCGCTGCTCGAGCAATCGCGGCCGAACGTTTTCACGATGAACTTGGCCAACCTGATGCCGAGCGAAGCGGTAGAAATCGAGCTGCGCTATACCGAGCTGCTCGTTCCGACGGACGGGGTTTACGAAGTTGTCTATCCGACCGTGGTCGGCCCGCGATACCAGTCGCCTTCGGAATCGGGTAAAGCGGACGAAAATAAATTCGTCCAAACACCGTACCTGCACCAAGGTGAGAAACCGACGAGCACGTTCGACATATCCGCTCGGGTCGCGGCAGGCGTTCCCATCAGCGAGCTGCAATGCACCTCGCACCCGATGATCCCGGAATGGCAGGGCGACAGCGTAGCTCAACTTACGCTCGGCGGCGCAGATCAATTTCAAGGGGACCGGGACTTTGTGCTTCGGTACCGGCTGGCCGGGGACGCGATCACGTCGGGCCTGATCCTGTATCAAGGCGAAGGCGAGAATTTCTTTTTATACATGGCCCAGCCGCCGAGGCGGGTCGTGGTCGACGACATTCCGCCGCGCGAATTCATCTTCGTCGTCGACGTCTCCGGTTCGATGGAAGGCTACCCGCTGGAGACGTCGAAGAAGCTCCTGCAGGACCTGATCGGCAATCTGCGGCCGATGGATTATTTCAATGTTGTTCTGTTCTCGGGCGATTCGACCGCCCTCTCCGATAAGCCGCTCGCGGCAAACCAGGAAAACATCTCCCGCGCGATCCAGCTCATCGACCGGCAGCGCGGAAGCGGCGGCACTGAGCTGTTCCCGGCGCTGCAGCAGGCGATACACCTGCCGGCGAAACCCGGCGTGTCGCGGAGCGTCGTGCTCATAACGGACGGTTACGTTTCGATCGAAGAAGGCGTTTTCAAATACATCAGGGATAACCTTGGCGAGGCGAACGTCTTCGCGTTCGGAATCGGCGAGGGCGTCAACCGGTATCTGATCGAAGGGGTGGCGAAAGCGGGCCTCGGGGAGCCGTTCATCGTCGAAGGCGAAGCGAAGGCTGCCGAAGTTGCTGCGAAGTTCCGCGAATATATCCAGTCTCCGGTACTGACGGATATCCAGGTGCGGGCCAACGGTTTCGAAATCTACGACGTCGAGCCGGGCAATTTTCCCGATATGCTTGCCGAGCGGCCGGTCATTGTTTTTGGAAAATGGCGCGGCAGTCCAAGCGGAACGATCGAGCTTACGGGCAAGAGCGGGCGCGGTGATTATTCGGCGAGCTTCGATGTTTCCAGTGTCCAGCCGAACGAGGCCGACCGCGCACTTAGATATCTCTGGGCACGAACGCGGATCGCCGAGCTTTCGGATTACGGCGCCGCCGATGTTACCGAGGCAAACGTAAAAGAGATCACGGCACTGGGCCTGAAGTACAACTTACTGACGCGTTACACGTCGTTCATCGCCGTGCGGCAAAAAGTCGTCAATCCGGACGGCGCCGCAACCGATGTAAATCAACCGCTGCCATTACCGGTCGGAGTCAGCGACATGGCGGTGGGAAGTGAGCCGGAGATCGTGTGGCTGCTTGTCGGCTTGGTTCTAATCGTGTTCGTCGGGATGATTCGGAGGCGGATCCCGCTGCCATCGGGGATGAGTAGCATAGAACTTTAGGCGTGCTTCCGTTTCGTGTGTTTCGTGTGTTTCGTGGTTCTCGCTTTTTGGAACCCAACCTCGAAACACACGAAACACGAAATAACACGAGATGAAGCTCAAACAAAAGATAACAACCTCGGCTCAACTGAGTGTTATTCTCCTCACCGCATACGCGGTCAAATCTTTTTACTCCACGGCTGGCGTGAACGATCTGCGGTGGATCCTCGCACCGACGGCCGTTCTCGTCGAACTGATCACTGGCAAACAATTCACATTCGAATCCCAAGCCGGATATATAAGCGCCGATCACACGTTCCTCATCGCAGCGTCATGCTCGGGCGTTAACTTCCTGATCATCTCGTTCCTGGTCTTGGCTCTTGGAAAGATCTGGCGCGAACGGCCGACAGAAGTTGAATGGCGATTCCTGCCGATCGCGGCGGCTGTCGCATATGTCTCGACGCTTGCGGCGAATACCACGCGGATCGTCGTGGCGTTGTATTCGCAGAACGTCGAGACGAGTTGGTTCGATCACGACGAGCTCCACCGCGTACAGGGAATCGTCATCTACTTCGGATTTCTTCTGGCGCTGTTTGCGGCGAGCGAAAGGTTTGCATCGCGAAGTGGACGAGTCTGGAACTCACCATCCAGCGTCAGCCGCCGCTCCGCATATGTCCTCGCCATCTACTATGCTGTGACGCTTGGAATCCCGATACTCCGGGGCAGCTATCGCGAATCCGCTTTCTGGCAGCACTCGATCGTCGTCGTCGCGATCCCGATCGGCCTGACGCTTCTGTTCGCGATCTGCCGTGCAACACGAAACACGCAGACCCCATCGGCGGGAGGCAAACTTCCCTAGCCATTTCCGTTCCTCGTACCGACCTTCAAAGAAAAGACGTTTCCACCCCGCCGAGATTCTTTCCACGTCGCTTTTCCGTTGATCAGATTTGCTCGCGAGCGAATGTTTGCGATCCCGCGGCCTTTTTGTTTACCGTCGGGATGGAACGTCTCGCCGTTGTCACGAATCGTCAAACGCAAGTCGCCCGCCGCCGGAGCCTCAACATTCATCTCCACTTCGGTCGCGGTCGAATGCCGGACGATGTTGGTAAGAACTTCCTGCGCGATGCGGTAGATCTGCAGCTGCACATTCAGCGGAAATGTTATGCGATCCTCGACCGATTCGTCCGCCGTAAAGCTTCGATTATCGACCGTCCGATCTAGTAGAAACTCGAGTGCGGCGACGAGCCCGACGTTCTCCAGAACGGACGGGCTCAGATCTTCGCAGATGCGCCGGATCTCGGTCGAGACGGCCTCGATTTCGTTTCGAAACTCCCTGTTGTCGATCGGAAGCTTATCACTCGTGATCATCAGGTTACGCAGATCCGCAAGAGTCTGATCGTGCAGATCGCGCGCGATGCGGCGACGTTCACGTTCCGCCTCGTTCGCGAGATCAAGCCGTGCGGCCGCGAGCTCGCGGTTGCGTTGAGTCATTCGTCGATGTTCAATGATCGCCCAGATCAGACCGACCAGCGCCATCACAAGCAACACGCCGAGCGCGGTCGCGGTCCACGGGAACGGAGCTTTCGCGACGGAGAATCGGATCGTCAGCGGTTCGGACGCCAGCAGGTCGCGGTTGAACGCGATCGACTCGATCGTGTAATCCCCCGGCACAAGATCCGTCGGAGAATACTGCGCATCGTTTGAGAGCTGTCGTGCGACCTCTTCGCCCTTGCCGTTCTTCAGAATAAATGCGTATTGAAACTCTTCAGGGAAAGTACGACTGCTCTGCCCGGCGACTTCGACGAGGAGGGAGTTCTGCGGATACTCAAGGTCCATCTTAGACTTTGCTTCGGCAATGTCGTGGACGCGTTGGCTGAGTATGCGGATTGGAATCAGTTTCGGTGCGACCTTTCCCGGCCAGTAGGCGACGACGCCGCGATTCGTACCGACGAGCAAGCCTTCGGGCATCTTCAAACGGGTGAACTCTTCGTACTGAACTGCCCCCTGAAGAGGCGCGATCGAGAACGCCTTTTCGGACGGCAGCCCTTGCTCGAAACCGATCGAGGATACGACCCAACCGAAGAGTTCATGGTGACGTGCATGAAGCAGACCGTGTGTAGTCGTCGCCGCCCAGATTTCGGCGGGTGTCTCGACCCAGCTGTCGGAACGATCGACATAGACGTCGCGGACATCTTCCGCCTCAATCACCCTTTCGACGTGACCATTCGCAATACGAAAGACACCGTGTTGACCGGCGATCAAAATACTTCCGTCGAGGTCCGGACTCATGTTCCAAATCGCGCCCGCCTTTAGCAACTCTGGTCCGAATTCGGGTTTCGTAGTTTTCCCGTCGAAACTGAAAAGACCATGGCCTCCCGTTCCGATCCAGAGGCGGTCGGGAGTCGCAAGAAGAGCGCTAGCAGTATCATCGGGGAAGACTACCTCCTGTCCCGGGCTCGATATATCGACTACGCCCCGGCCCACGACCGCGGCGTAAGCTTTGTTGCCAAAGGATTCGACGCTTCGTGCATCGCCGCCGGCGATCAGCCGTCCTCGATAATCAAACACGCCCGATGGCGTTCCGACGACGATGCCCTGGCTGCTCACACCGATGTCATAGATCACTCGGTCTCCCAGGGCGGCCACTTTCTTCCAAGCTTCATCCTCGTAACCAAACTCAAAAAAACCTCTGTTCGAGCCCGCGTACAAATCACGGCCGTTCCGCCACAATGTGCGAACGAAGTTGCTGTTGGGAATATCCGAAACCGCCTGCTGCGAGGCCCCCAAACGATCAAAACGACTCACACCGCGATTCGTCCCGATCCAGAGAACGCCTTCGCGATCGGTGAAGATCGTGAAGATCGTATTCGAGCGAAGACCGCCCGATGTGTTTTCAAATGTGTATTTTTTTTTGAGCTTGCCATCTGCGAAGTGGAAAAGACCGTATCGCTCGGTGCCGGCCCAAAGGCCGCTGTCGTTTGTTTCGAGTGCGAAGACGTCAGCAGTTGGTGCGGCGATTTTGACTGGAGGGGTGCTTCCATTCGCTAGATATACTCCGCTCGCTCCTTTGGGGGCGGCGGTGCCGAGCCAGACGCTCTTGTCGGAGGCCTGCGCGATCGCATGGACCAGCGGCATGCGCGACTTTATCGGCGGCTCCACCAAGTCATCGAAGAGCTCGAACAATCCGCGACCTGATGTGCTCGCGATAATCCGACCGTCGTACAGGATGAGACCGGTGATACTCACGACCGAGCCATCGCTCGCCTCCATCGGATCGCGAAATGCAGATTGAGCAATCAACGCACCGGCGTCATCTCTGCCGCACTTAAGAACGAGTCCCGCATCGGTGCCGAGAATGAGTTCTTCGCCAACGTCAAGGAATTTTGTGATGCCGTAGTCCTGTGTTCCCGCAACCGGCTGAAATCGATTGTCAGTGTAAACAAACGCACCGGCACGCGTCCCGATCCACAGCTCTCCCGATTCAATAACGGATAGAGTAAGGACACCATTGCTGTCGGGCCCGCCCGGCGAGAAGGTCTGGACGTGTCGCCCATCAAAGCGGGCGAGGCCGTTATCCGTTCCGAACCACATTACTCCGTCCGGCGTCTGCGCGATCGCGCGAACGCTGTCCGATGGAAGGCCGTTGAAAACCGTGACGGACCCCCACTGGTGAAAATTTTGCGCACCGGGCAAGGGTGTCGGAGAAGGCGCTCGTGCCGGTGAAGCAGTTGGCGACGGGGACGGAGATGGTGAAGGAGACGATGACGGCGATGGTTGCGGAGTTTGCGCGAGAAAATTCGCGAGAACGAATGCGACCGCTAAGATGCAGACGGCAAAGGGCGCGAATAGTTTTTGAAAACTGTAGGATGGCATTACGAAATTACAGCAGGTGCCAAGTGAACAGCATTTCTCCGCGTCTCCGCGAGCTCTGCGTGAAATTATAAGGAGTTTCACGCAGAGCTCGCAGAGCTCGCAGAGGACGCAGACGCGGACGGCGTCGTAACGTCAACCACCTACTCTTCCTTCTTGGAGAATTTCTTCCGATCGCGCCCGAGCCAGTCTTCCAGCTCCGCTTCGCCCTTCTCCAGTTCGTCGCTGTTGATCAGGCCCCGCCGCAGCGCCTGAAAGAACGCGCGCGTCCGGACGTTGTAGGCCAGCTTGTCGTAATCTTCGCTGTCGGTGCCGGCCGAATTCTCCGGGAAAAGTTTTTCGTATAGCGTCGCGAGCCGGCTCTCGACGCCGCGCAAACTCAGGCTGCATTTCCGCGCGATCGCCCAATTGGAAAGCCCGAGCGCGAGATACCTGAGCGCTTCGGCTTCGAACTCTGTAAGCAGCGGCCGCTGGAAAGAATCCTTGAACGCGGGGTCGATCATATCGGCCCCGTCTTCGAGCACCGCCGCGACGAACCGCAGAAAGCGCTCTTCGGGATTGTTCTTATGGATGAAGCCGTATGTCGGCTGCGGGTCGGTCGAGCGGACGATCTTTCGGATCTCGTTTATGTAAATCTCATCCGGAAACTGCGTCCAGAAAATTATCCGAGCTTCCGGAAATTCGCGCCAGATCGCGCGTGCGGCTTTAACGCCGGACAGCTTGGGCATTTGAATGTCGAGTATGCACAGTGCCGCACGAGCTTCCAGCGCCATTCGAACCGCGGCCTCGCCATCGGTCGCCTCCAACACCGGCGCGTGCTCGGGAAATTTATCGATAAGCAGCTCACTCAAGTAGTGACGCTGCGCTTCGTTGTCTTCGGCAATGAGTATGGACATGGGCTTTTCGACGAGCGGATTATAACAATTTCTCGCAGCTTCCATTCAATACCATGCGATGAAGGTCGGAAAAGCGTCATGCCGACACAACCTCGGTGTGGTTTTCCACATCCAGATTGTGATGAGCTTACGGTTCTGGCACAGCCAAAAGCGGACTAGTTTGGATAGTGAGTAGAAAACGGGAGAATCCAAATGAAAATAACAACTCTTTTCGCCGGCATACTCACCGCTGTTTTCGCTTTCACATTCGGTGTGAGTTTAACGTCCGTGATTTCCTATTTTTCTGAAACCAGCAAGAGTTCTCAGCCCGTGGCTACGCGACAAAATGGGATATGGATATCGGCCGCTGGTGGAACAACTATCAAGGGACAGGAATTACAGGACAGATCTGGAAGATACCTTCTACAACCGAACTTCGATGGAGAGTTTGCGAACTTCAAGTACGTCGACATTGAGTCTCCGACATATTCTTACAATGCGGAACGGGAATGGGAAGGCCACCTGACTGGTGCCAAGGCACTCGTCAACGAAATAGAGATCACTTTCGACAGCTTCTTTCTCGACGCGACGCGAATCATGTTCGAGACCGAACCAGTGAAGGGTGAAAGTTATGTGTTCATGGGCTCGTTCCGCAACAGGGCGACATGCGGGATCGACCTTGTTGAGCCGGGTTTCAACGGATATCTCCTGAAGCTAAAGGATGGGAAATTCGTCGCCTCGATGGAGGCGTCGTTCTACCGGGTATATGGCTGTTAAGAAAGCTTTTCTATTAGTGTTGAACTGGCCGACCTACATGACGCGAGGTTACTTCTCTTAAAAGGGGCGAAGCCGAAGCCTCGCCCCCTTGACCATTCCAGACGGTTCCGTCTACTACCAGTTCCAAGTCTGCTGAAGATTTAAAAACGCATTCACGATGTTCGGCTCGAGCGGGGTACCGTCCGGCTTTCGCACAAACGCTAATGTGTCTGCCGGTGCGATTCCCCCATCCGTCGGATCTTTGATGACCGGACAAATTCCGTACATCGGCCCTTCGGATCCGTCCGCTTTTCTCAGTCGCTTCGCGGCGTAACCTTTTGCCAGAAGATTGTTCAGCTCGCTGAGCGTTTTTATGATCGGCGTGCCGTCGAGCGCGGTCCCGTTGCGCCGCTGCAAGTCCGAAAGCATTTTTTGGCCGTCGCTGGTATTGAAGGCCCGATCGGTGTAGCTGATCCAAACATGAAGCCAAAGCCCGAGCGGATCGTTGCTGAAATATCCGCCGCTGAGGTCAACGATGTCGGCCTGGCGATTGTTGCCGAGCCCGATCTGATTCCCCGTTCGCGTCGGGAACACATAAAGAATGTAGCGATTCGCGAGCACGCGAGCTTGCTGGCCGGCGGCGTCCGCCGTAAATCCGGAATTGTCGATGTCGCCCATGACCGCCCAGAACGTCGGCGTACCGTTGTCGGAATAGGCGGGATTCAAGCGCTGCGCACGCACGTTGCGCTGGAAGACGAAGAACGGTGAATCGAAAACACTGTTGCCGTTTCCGGTGACCTGGCGCCTGTTGATGATGCGGGCGATGTTTACTCCGTTCTGCGCGTAATACGCGTCGGTGAAATCGAAAAGTCGGTCCTGTATGTCGGCTCGTGCGACGCCCGCCGCGGCAACAGCGGTAGCCACTGCAAAAATAATTGCTGCAATCTTGTTCATTATTACTCCTTTCTAATCCTTGGTGTCGTTGCGAGCGAAGCATAGGCGTGCAGCGCCGCGTAAAGACACAGTGGCGAGAAGGAGGCCAAAAAGACGTTGGATCAAAAAGAAGTTCTGGCGCGCAAGACTACGGGGCAAGCTAAAAAATGTGGAGATGATGCAGTGCCTCGAGGAAATTGTAGGTCGCAATGATCTCGAACCGCGTTCTCGGGGTCGCCGCGGTCGGGAGAGGGCCCACGCCCTGAATAAGTATCGGATTGATGCTGAGCTCGCGTGTGATCTTGTAAGTGCCTCCGAGGAACAGACGAGTCCCCCGCGGATAGCGATCGCCGTTTAGCATTGCGTGGCTGATCTTCGTCACGCCTCCGATGAAACTCAATTTCGGCGTCACTTTTTTTTCGCCCGTGAGCCCGAAACCGTATCCCGGCTGAGGATCGATTCGCTCGTAGTTTTCAAATCGCAGACTGTCGACAAGCTTCAGCTCGGGAACATTCACCTTCACCGCCTGCCTTAAAGTGTCGGTCCCCGAATCGAATGTGTAGTCCGCCGAAAAGCTCGCGCGCTTATTTACTGTCTTGTGAACAAGGATCTGATGATAGTTTGATTCTGCGAGTCGGTTGAATCGCCGAAACACATTCGGCCGCGTCGGGTCACCAATGAAAGCATTCGTCGCCGAGATCTCATCGAAATAGAGTTTCTTCGGGTGCAGAATGCGCACTCGCTCGCCCATGAGATAGACGTCGTTGTCGTAGCCGGTGATCTCGGTGTTTTCGCCGTTGTTCGGTGCGATGCCGCCAAATTGGATCTCCAGCGGCTTGATCGGTTTCGCTTCCAAGAAAAGTTGCTTGACGTTGAAATCCCCTTGCGCATCCCCGGTCCCCCAGCCGGTCAGATTCCATCCGCTGGTGATGCTGTTCCCGGGTGCCATGCCGGCAACTACGCTGTACTTCCCTTTCGAATCAAACTTGAACCGGACACGCGCGACGAGTTGATACTGCTGGATCGACGCCGTCTGGCCGCCGTCGGTCTCAACGTACCGGTAGCGGGTTGCGGCCGAAAGGGTTTCGATGTCGATCCATCGATGTATCTTTTTATGAACGATCGGCGTCGGGGATGGAGATTGCGCGGAAATTGTAATGACGAGCAGACAGTAGATTGAGAGGAACACGGGGACGCTCCAAGCTCGAATTCCCGAAACATACATAGGCATTCATCTAGCTCAACTGGTGAGCCGCCGATATATGTTCGGCATCCTCTCCGGCAAACTCAAAACGTCGTCGATGATCGTGTAGCCGACGTCACCGTACAAGTCTTTCAACTCAGCTTCGCTCTCGCGGTCGATTGTAATGCAGAACGGAGTGATACCGGAAGTCTTCGCCTCGGTTAGTGCTTCGCGGACGTCCTCGCGCGCGTACCGTGCATCCCCGTAATCGTGATCGTACGGGCGGCCGTCGGTGAGTATGATGAGAAGTTTTGTCCGCGCCTCCTGACGCAGAAGTTTGTGCGCCGCATGGCGCACTGCTGCTCCGAGACGCGTGTTGTTTTGGAACGTAATGCCGCCGATGCGACGCTCGATCTCCTCGGAATACTTTTCGCTAAAATCTTTTACGACATAGAACTTCACGTTTCGGCGGCCCTCGCTCGTGAACCCATATATCGAATAAACATCGCCGACCGCCTCGAGCGCTTCGCTCATGAGGACGAGCCCTTCCTTTTCGATCTCGATGATCCGCCGTCCGGGATACGTGTAGGGCTGAAGTGGATTGCGCGTGATCGTCCGGGCGGTCGACGATGATTGGTCGAGCAGGATCGAGACCGCGACGTCCCGCTGTTTGCGAAGGCGCTTCGTGTAGATGTTTTCCGATTGGCGTCCGTCGGCCTTGCGGTCGATGACAAACTCGACGAGCGCGTTGAGATCGTAATCCTCGCCATCAAGCTCGCGATTTATCCTGGTGAGATTTTCCGGTTTCATCAATTGGAATTGATGACGGATAGACGAGATCACGCCACGATAACGCGACCGCGCGAGCTCGACGAAATTCCGGTCACCCTGCTTCACCTTCTTTTCGATAACGCGGCTCCACCCAACCCGGTAATCGTTCAGCTCCCGGTCCCACTCGTCGTACGCAAAAGCGAGATCATCCGACTCGAGCGCCTGCTCCGGCATCTCGTGTTGCGACCAGGCTTCGCTGCCCTGCAGATCCTCCGGTTCGCCTTCGTCGTCGAGACTGTTCCACGCGTTGAACAGATCGCGAATGTCCTGAGCTTCTTTGGGTTTCTCTTCGCGCTTTATCTGCTCTTCGGTGACGGCCTCCCCTGACTCCTTGTCCTCGTAGGCGAATTCGCTTTTCTCTTCCTCGCTATTGCTTTCTGCCTCCTGAGTTTGATCGGGCGAAATGTTCTGGAAGAGATTGTAAACGCGGCTTGTTGCCATTAGCGCGTCTGCAACTGTTGGAAGATCTTCACCGCCGAGACCCTGAGACGCGGAGTGCGTTTCTACGGCGCCTGGAAAAAAGGTCTCTTCATCTCTCTGCGTCTCCGCGTCTCGGCGGTAAGAAGTCAGGTAACTCTCCACAACCGTCTCGATCTCCGAAACTACCTGTCCGTAGAATTGCCGGGCGTCATCGGTCGCTCCACCGCAGAGGGTGATCTGAAACAGAAGCTCGAACGGAACGAGATGCATTGGCAGATCGAAGATGTATGGCCGCGACGCACGTAGGAACTGCCGCATCAGATCGAGGTCTTTTCTCAAACCGCGATAAGAATGTCGAAGGCGTGCGTCGATGCGGGCGTTCTCCATCGTGCCGAATATTTTTTTTGCGAGACGCGGCTCGGGGAAAACTTTCAGCACGGCGCGGTAGTCCGAGTCCTTCGCTAGTTTTGGCTTTTTCTGTTTCTGCGCTTTCCGAATTTCGTCTTCGCTGAGCGCCGCCTCGCCGGACTGCACGTCTTCGATGTAGCCCGCGAGCGAGAACGCGTCGCGTTGTTCGGCGGTCGATTCGTAAAGAGAGACAAGGCTGACGAATGCCGCCTTCAGTTCCGTCGAGTCTTTCTCAAACGTTCCGAATTCTATCTGCCCGGCACCGTGCGCCGCGAGGACTTTGTAGAGGCGGAAATCTTTCTCATCGTCGTCGAACTCTGCGACCGCGGTCGGGAGATGGATCGTCTTGCCGTCGCCGATACGCGATTCCTGCGGAACATTCGTGAGCGGCGCGATCTCGACTGTTTTGCCGGTGAGGCCTTCGATATAAATGCGAAGAACGGTTTGAATATCTTCGAGATGAAGACCGGCACGGGTGTTCTGCAATATCGCGTTCGACTGACGCGTCTCGAGCGCGAAATAGCTGCGGCGCGATTTGGGCGAATCGTTCGCCGTCGCTTGAAGGCCGGCATCGATCCACTTTTCGAATTGCTCGAGCGAGACGCGCCGGAGCGCGAACGCGCTTGAGCGAAAGGCGGCGAGGGCGCTCTCGGCGTCCGTTTCCGCGATGGTCCCCGTCAGCTCAAGCACGCGCTGCATCGACGCGATGTGGTCCACGGAGAACTTACCGTTCGCACTAGTCTGCTTGAAAAACTTTGGCGTCGCGCGCAGGAAAGCGATGAGAACCGCGTTGCCCTGACGTGCGATCTTTTTAAGCACGGAGGACCACTCGTCGAAAACATTTTCCGCGTTCCGCAGCACCGAGCTCCCGGAAGTAATGAAATGCAATGTAACGCTTCCGCCGAATTCCAAAAACTCGAGCGCCCGCTCCGCCAGCACGATCGCGCTCCCCGGGGTCAAGCCCTCGAGAGCCGCCGGAAGATTCGACCAAAGATCGGCCGTCATCCCGCCGGTGCGGCCCGCGAACGTGGACGCGAGCCTCAGGACCGGCGATGCGACGTCGGTCTTTCGTTCATCAAATGCGTCGAGCGCCTTTGCGACCTGCGGCGTTTTCAGCAGGAAGTCGGAACTGTGTTTCGCCGATCGGTTCGCGATCTCGACCGCAAGCTGCAAGATTTCCGTGAGTAGCCTGTCGTCATCAACCTGCTCGGCAAGTGTCGGAACGAGGGCAAAAGTTTCGAGTGCGATCGAGCTCGACAGGATCAACTGCCGGGTGCAGATCTGAAACACGAGGCCGCGCGCCGACTCCGGAACCGCACCGAGTTTCTCAATGCCGTCGCCGGAAAAAAACGCGACGCCGGTCGCGGCACTTCCCATCGCGAGGCGGCGTCCGAGCTC
>DATLCA010000071.1:0-4175 GCA_035526605.1 Pyrinomonadaceae bacterium
AACGGAGAACAGGACTATTGCGACAAGCATTACGACCATTAGGAACGAGGTCCCGCAACGTGGATGCTGACGTCGCTGCGTCGTCGCATTCGCGACGTTCAGATCCAAACCCTTCTCCCATGTGAAGACCGTCTTGTGCTCGGCTCCGTGATATTCGAAAACTCGCCTAATGTCTTTCAGGTACGACATGGTGAAGATCATCACGACGAAGAACAACATTCGGACAAGTCCGTCGATGAGGTTGAAAGCGATCCACGAATGCGGCTTGATCTCCCAGACATAAGCCTTCACCGTCTGTAGCCACGTAGCGTCGCCCGCGATCAGCGGGCCGTCAGCCCAGCCTAGGCCGATGAACCCGATATTTGTCAGAAGGAGGGGCGCGACGATGAACAGCAGGACATTGAATCCCAGTGCAAAAATGATCGACCCCACCGCACTTACCGACTGTCCCGTTTTATTCGCTTTCGATTTCTCGGGCATAACGATCTTCACCGGAGCTTTGGTGAAATTCTCGTCGGAGGTTCCTTCAACGAAAACCTTTTCGGTCTCGACGACCTTTTCCTTGACCAGCTCCTCCTTTGCCGCGTGGTCGTCCTCGTACACCCGTGCTGAAAAGTTCAAGGCTTTTATGCCGAGCGCCATCGACTGCACCAGAGTCGCTCCTCCACGCAGAACCGGCCACGCGAGCCACTTGTAGGTATCGCTCCATTTCGGAAGGGATTCGGCGGTCGTGACGATCGAGCCGTCCGACTTCCGGCAGGCGATCGCGTAGGCGGACGGCGTCCGCATCATGACCCCTTCCATGACAGCTTGCCCGCCAACGATCAGGTCGCGTTCCATCGCGAATACTGTGTGAAGAAATCTAAGTTTTCGTGCGTGATTCTTTTTCATCTGATCTATTGACTGCCTACCGCGTCGCCCGCGTTGCCACCCTTCTTGTGAGCATTGGACGATTCAGTCAAAACACTGAAATGCCCATTGCTCTCGAGGAAACATTTTTTTACTGCCGTGATATCACCCACGCCCTGTTCCCTGAGCTGGGAAAGAAGTTCCTCTTCCGTTATAAACTCTCGATCAAGATTCTTCTTGATCATCCTGCCGTTTTCGATCAACAGCAGAGCCTGAGGCGAAAGAATGCGATCAAACAACGGAGATTTGAATCCCAGCCAGTCGAGAAACCAATCCCACAGAACGATCGTCACAATCAATGTCAAGGCCTCCGTGATCGATCTCGAATCCCCGGCCATGCCGTTCTGCGCCGCATCCGCGATCACGACTATTACAAGCAGATCGGCGATCCCGACCGAGCCCGATTGCCGACGAAACACTCGAAGCACCGCGTACATGCCGAGATACATTATCGTTCCCCGAATAATTACTTCGAGGATCGATTCGCTCGGTACGAACATCGACCGCCAGTCAATGTTGAAGATCCAATCCACTTCTTGATCAAAGAACTAACGCCGACTCTTTTTCACCTATCGCGGGCATATCGGGTACACCTCCATCGAACGGCGCCAAAGCGTCGGCGTCAAATTTTTCTAAGCTAATACTGGTCGGCGAATGATCTCACTATCGAGTTACGATCCGGCCTCTGCAGTTTCTTCAGCCTTAACAGCTCCGCGTGCGTAACGCTTGTTAAAGCGATCAACGCGTCCCGCCGTATCCACCAGCTTCTGCTTGCCGGTAAAGAACGGATGGCAGTCGGAGCAAATTTCTATATGCAGCTCTTCGCCCATTGTCGAACGGGTCTTGAATGAGTGCCCGCACGCGCATGTGACGCTGATTTCCTGGTAGTTCGGATGTATTTCCTGTTTCATGACTCCCTCTATTAAAACTTCCTATAAAAGCAAACAAAAATAATAAGCCCCACTTGGATGAAAGGTCAAGCAAGAAGGTTTTCCAGTCTCTGCTCCCGGATGCCGTAAAGGGCCTTCACGGCGTCGATCTGTGCCTGTAAACGCTCGGTTTCGGTTCGATCCGGGCGGTCGCGGGTCGCGACAATCATGTTGTTCTTTGGAGTATGCTCTGTCGGGACAAATTCGAACACCTTCGTCGAGTAACCGCTGCGCTCGAGCAGCATCGAACGAAGGCCGTCGGTGATCGTCTCCGCCTCGCGTTCCAGCATCGATCCGTGTTTCAGGATGTCCTTGAGCACGTCCGGCGGTTTGATCTGCGGACGCAGTTCCTTATGGCAGCACGGCGCGGCGACGATTATCTGGGCATTCGCGGTGATCCCTTTGAACAAAGCGTCGTCGGTCGCCGTGTCGCAGGCGTGCAGGGCGACGAGGATGTCTGCTTCCGGAACCGCGACGTCCGCGATCGAACCATTGACGAATTTCAAGCCATCGAAATCCGCGGACTGCGCGATCTGATTGCACAGATCGACCAACTCCTGACGCACCTCAACGCCTGTCATTTCCAAATCCAGTCCGCGGACGTTTGCGAAATAGTCGTACGCCGCGAATGTCAGATAGCCTTTGCCCGAACCCATGTCGACGATCCGGAGCTCTTGCTTGTCTTTGAGCTGCGACTTATCGAAAAGGCCACCGAGAATCTCGACGTACTTGTTTATCTGGCGCCATTTGTCCTGCTGGCGGGCCCGAATCTCGCCTTCGTCCGTCGCAATCCCGAGCGCTTTTAGATAGAAAGCGTTTGGATCTATGAGCGATTTCTTCTGTCGGTCGTGGCTGGCGGAAGCGGGTCTTTTCAACGTGGGTTTACCCGTCACGAGCCGGGAGCTTTTTTTCCCGACAGTAAGTTGAAAGTCGTTCGACGTGGTAAAGAGATGGCCGCTGCGGAAGCCTGATTCGATAAGATCTTGAATTTGCGCGATGGCTCGCGTGGCGTCGTAGTTCTTCGAAATGTCGCGGGTGTCGTGGCGGTATTGGAAAAAGAGCCGCGTGCCTTTTTTCGTCTCGACAGTCCTCACCGAAACTTTTTGCAGATGCGGTTCCGCACCTTTATAATTGCTCAAAGTAAGCTTTACGAACTCGTTTGCAGTGATGCTTCGGCGGAGTTCCTTGATGAAATTTGCGACTGCGTCCGACACGATTTAAAGGTTAGCATAATGGCGAACGGTAACGATCTGATCCCGAAACAGCAATTCGTAGGTGCGGTCGCATATCTGCTGCGCGAAAGTTTTGAAGGTTCGCCCGAAGGCCTGCCGAGCGCGTTTCTTGACCGCGGCGTTGGATTTTTCAGTACGCTCAAAGATGTCTCTGCCGCAGACGCTTCAAAAGAATTTACGGGAACCACAATCGCGGCGCAGACCGAGCATGCGAAATTTTACCTTGACCGGATTTGCGAATTCATCAACGGCCGTACCGAGCGCGTGAACTGGGAAGACAGTTGGCTGATCGAAACGGTAGACGATGCCGAGTGGGCCGCGCTGCAGGAAAGCGTCAGGAAGGCGTACGAGAATCTTCTTCGATGTCTCGCCTCGGTTGAAGACTGGAGCGAAGACCGCACCGGAATGGCGATCGGGATGGTCGCTCATACTGCATATCATTTGGGCGCGATCAGGCAGATCGTGAAGGCGGTCAAAAGCAATGGCTAATCTATTTCATTTGGCATTTCCCGTACACGATCTAGACGCCGCGCGAGAATTCTACGGCGGGGTCCTCGGATGCGAAGAAGGCCGCAGCTCCGAATCCTGGATCGACTTCAACCTGTACGATCATCAGATCGTGGCGCATCTGGCACCGAATATCGCGGGGACAAAATCGTCCAACGACGTAGATGCCGATCACGTTCCGGTTCCGCATTTCGGGATCGTGCTGCCGATGCAGGAATGGAAAGAGCTAGCAGAAAAACTAACGACCCAGGGCGTACAGTTCATCATTGAACCGAAGATCAGGTTCGCCGGTGAGGCTGGCGAACAGGCGACGATGTTCTTTCTGGATCCGAGTGGGAATGCTTTGGAGTTCAAAGGCTTCAACGATTTCTCAAACATATTCGCGAAGTAGTCGAGCTTCAGTCCATTTCGTTAAATCCTGGGCGAGACCTCTTCGCAAATTACCGTGCACGGCGGCATCGGATATCTTCGGCCGCTTCTTAGGAGCACTTTCGCTACCGGAACCACGATGAGAAATATGTTAAGAAATTTTGCTTCGGCACTGCTCGTGTTTCTCGCTGGAATCTCACCTTTAGCCCAAACTCCCAAAAGGACAATG
>DATLCA010000072.1:0-19842 GCA_035526605.1 Pyrinomonadaceae bacterium
AGCAGGATGTGCTCCGGCGAGATCATCGGTGACCCGTACTGGAGCGCCTCATATCGGGCGAAAAAAATAACGCGGCGGGAGCGTTCGGTGTAGCGTTCGAACATATAAATCAGTGCTGAACCTTTCGCGTCATTATAGCGAAAGTTCCGCATAAAATATCAAAGCAAAAATGCCTTCGGGTTATCCGGGCTTGGCTAAATATAGTTACAACGGAGAGCAATATCCAAAAGAAAAAACTGTAAGGTTCTGACTGTCAACGCGTTGACGCCCCGAATTAACTCGCGATCGGGGTCTTTGAGTCCGGATCCATGTCCGGCTGCGGTACTTCGAGCACGAGCGGCACGCTCCGATCGGTCACGCTGCGGAGCACCTGACCAGCAGGTGCCAGCTCAACCTTGGATGAGAGTACTCGGGCGACACGTTTGGGCAAAAGCATTGGGGCGATACTCGCGATCGAATCCGAAAGGGCTACGATGTCGCCGCCGCCTGACCAATGCTCACGCACGATACGTTCATCCGTGCGGTTAACCAATCGCAAAAGCGTGAGAGCGATCACGTAAATGTCGTCGACCTGTCCGATAAACGGAAAAATGTCGGGAATGAAATCGATGGGTGAAACAAAATACACTATCGCCGCGACAAACAGAGCTTTCTCCGCCGTCGGCACTCGGGTGTCTTTCAAAAGGCCCCCAAGCAGCCGAACCATATTCGGCAGGAACATCAGGAAGTTCCCCATCCGGCCGCGGAGTTCGCGTTTCTCCCCGCGCTTCAATTTACTTTTCGGCTTTTTGGTCGCACTCATTTTTGTTTATTGGATGAAGTTCAGTCTAAGAACAACGTCCACTTTGTGCAAGTTTCACGCGGTTTGGTTGTGTGGTAAATTCTCGTCAGTTGTCGGTCGTGAGAAGTCGGATCCTGACTCACTGACGACCGACGACTGATATCTGAGGACTGACAACCGACAACCGACGACCGACAACCAACAACTGACAACCGGCCACTGACAACTGATTATGATCCTCGAACAAATACGATCGCGAGCCTCCGCCGACATCCAGCACATCATTCTTCCCGAAGGCGAGGATGTCCGGACGCTGCAGGCGGCCGAGATCTGCACGCGCGATCGCATCGCTAAAATCACAATCATCGGCGCCGAAGAAAACGTCCGAACGCTCGCCGGCGGATCCGGCGTCAATCTCAACGGAGTCGAGATACTCGATCACAGAAAATCTTCGGACTTTGCGCGGATCGCGACGCTTTACTACGATCTGCGCCGTGCGAAGGGACAGACCCTGGAAGAGGCCGAGCAGACGGTCAAGGATCCGCTCTACTTCGGGAACCTTCTCGTCCGCGAAGGCAAAGCGGACGGCTCGGTCGCGGGCGCGACGAATACAACAGCTCATACCGTCGCGGCGGCGATCAGGTGCATCGGCGTGCGACAGGGCCTGAAGATCGTCTCGAGTTTTTTCCTTATGGTCGTGCCGGATAAAAAGTTCGGTGCAAAGGGCGCGATGATCTATGCGGACTGTGGAGTCGTGGTTGATCCTGATGTTGGCGAGCTCGCGGAGATCGCGATCGCGTCTGCCGATTCGTGTCGCGCTCTGCTGCAGGTTGATCCGCGCGTCGCGATGCTTTCGTTCTCGACCAAGGGAAGCGCGAAACACAAACTGATAGACAAAGTTGTAGAGGCGACGAAGACGGTAAAAGCCCGGATCCCGGATCTCGCGATCGACGGAGAGCTGCAGGCCGACGCCGCGTTAGTTCAACCCGTCGCTGATTCAAAAGCTCCCGGCTCCAACGTCGCCGGCCGCGCGAATGTGCTGATCTTCCCCGACCTCAACTCCGGCAACATCGCTTACAAACTCACCGAACGGCTCACCGGCGGCACGGCGATCGGCCCGATCCTTCAGGGTCTTGACAGGCCCTGCAACGATCTTTCACGTGGATGCAAAGCGGAAGATATCGTGGATGCGGTCGCGATCACGGCTGTGCAGTCGCAGGCTCGCAAAACTGCGAGTTAACAAAGGCGATCAAGGCCGCGTGCAGTTTCCTGGCTCCGGCAGGAGCGAAATGTTTGTAGCATCAAGCAGAAAATAATCCGAGTCCCAGAGGGGTGACACGCCTCGTACCTAGCTGAGGCGCGGTACCTTTCCACCTACCGCAAGTTAAATTTCCACCTATCGCAAGTTAAAGTTGATAACCAAACTCAGTATCAGCAAAGACGCGATGAGTCCATACGTTAATAGGTTCGCATTTCTGAACGCCTTCCACACCATTCGTTCAGCCGAGCGGAGATCAGCGATATGCCCAGCTTCGACCGTCCCGGTCGCGAGTCGATTGCGCACTGCTGCATACTCGATCACCCAGGTGGCGAAAAAAAACGGGATCAACAAAAACAGCCCGGCCAAATGAAACTTCCAGAACTCTTCTCGCCCGAGTGGTAGTAGCCACGGCGCCTGGAGCGTGACGGACATAATCGTACCTACCGATCCCGTAGCGTTGTACCGTGATAAGCCACCCGTGAATACCTGGAGTAAAAAAAGTAGCAGCCACGTGAAAGGCACGCCCGCCAATGTGGAAATGAGATTCGCGATCATGACGGAACCGACTGTGTTTGAGAACCGGATTCGTAGAACCCTTGAAATGTAGAGGCTTTCGACCAGGACTAGAGGCACAAGTGCCAGCACCATGAAAGAAATGGTCGGCATGATCATCGGCACGCCCATGTCGAATAGTAAGAGCATGTCTATCGAACGAAATCAGTATAGATCAGGTTCCCCGGCCGGCCGCACCTTCCAGCGTTTGTGTATCCAGAGCCACTGCTCGGGATATGCGCGGATGAACTTTTCCATCTCGGCAGTAAACGCGGCGGTGATTTCATAGACGTCGCGGTGGCGATCGCCGGTGTGCGGCGGTTCGATGAGTTTGCCGAACATCACATTGTACTTCCCGCCTTCCTCATCCCAGACGCAGCACATCGGAACGATGAGCGCGTTCGTCCGCATCGCCATCATCGCGACGCCGCTTGTGGTGCACGCGAGGGTTCCAAAAAACGGGACGAACACTCCGTCGCGCGGCAGCACATTCACGTCGGGCAAAACTCCGAGTATGCCGCCTTCGCGAAGAACCGACATCGCCTTCAAAACGGAGTTGTTCTTATCGATCGCCTGATTGCCGAAACGGCTCCGCAGCCGCACGGTGAATTCCTCTATCAGCGGATTATCGAGCGGCCGGGCCAAATATGTAAGATTTCGCTCAAACGCGGAATACGCGAACACGCCCATCTCCCAATTGCCGAGGTGGGGCCCGAGCAACAGCATCCCGCGCCTTTTCGCAAGCGTTTCCTGGATAGCGACGGCGTCCGGGGAGTCCCGGCTTTCCTCCGACTCGAACTGAAACTCAATAAGGCCGCGCAATTTTTCGGGCGTCGCCCGCGGAAATTGCGTCAGTTCACCCAGCAGGCGCCCGAGACTTTCGAATGACCCGCGTGCGATTCGCTCGTGTTCGGCCTTGCTCTTCTCCGGAAACGCGATCTCGAGATTTCGGTGTGCGACGCGGCGCAGTCCGCCGGCAAATCTATAGCCGACTCGGCCGATCGCAACCCCGATAGCGATCGCGGTTCTTCCGGGCAGCGCCCCAAGCACCGCGAACAGAACGCGTACAGGAACGTATTCAAGCCAGATCTGCGCGGTCGATTTCTTAGCCATGAGCAAAAACAAAACTATCAACTATGAGCTAACGACGATCAACCGAATTCGATCAACAGTGCGAAGCGGATAATTGATAGTTAGGCGGAAGGATTAGTTCCAACGCTTGAAAGCAAGTACCGCATTGAGACCGCCGAACGCGAATGAGTTCGAGATCGCCGCTTCGGGCTCGGCTCGCACCGCCTCGTTCGCGATGATTTTGATGTTGCATTCCGGATCGGGTTCGTTGAAATTCGCAGTCGGCGGAAGGATGCCTTTATGAAGACCGAGGACCGTCGCCGCCGCTTCGATCGCACCGGCCGCGCCGAGTGTGTGACCGTGCATCGACTTTGTCGAGCTTACGTAAACGTTATCCGCGTGGTCCCCGAAAACCGCGCGGATCGCTTCCGATTCCATCGGGTCGTTTATCTGAGTTGCGGTGCCGTGAGCGTTTACATATCCAACTTGCTCCGGTTGAAGATTCGCGTCGGCTATCGCTTCCCGCATCGCCTTCGCGGCGCCCGCCGCAAGCGGCATCGTGAGGTGATGCGCGTCGGCCGACATGCCGAACCCGGCGATCTCGGCGTAGATCTTCGCACCGCGTGCCTGAGCCGCTTCTAGGGTTTCCATCACGAACATCGCACCCCCTTCGCCGAGGATCATCCCCGTCCGATCTTTCGAGAACGGCCGGCAAGTATCCGGCGAAACGACCCGCATCGCCTCCCACGCCTTAAGGTTTCCATAACAGATCGGCGCCTCGCTGCCGCCCGCGATCGCGATGTCGATCGTTCCCTGACGCAGGAGCCAGAACGCCTGGCCGATGGCATGGTTCGAAGAGGAACATGCGGTCGAGGTCGTGAACGTCGCACCGGTCAGACCGAACTCCATCGACACGTGGCTCGCGACCGCGTTGCTCATCGCGCGCGGGATGGCGACAGGTTGTTGCCGAAGCCTGTTCTCGGCGTAGAGCTTATGAAAGAGATCATCCTCCGTCGTCTTCCCGCCCAAACACGAACCGGTGATAACACCGCCGCGGTCCCGCAGCTTGTCGGTAAATTCGATACCGGAATCCGCCACTGCTTCGCGAGCCGCGACGATGCCGTAATGCGAGAAAGGATCGAGCCACAGAAGAGCCTTGTCATCGAAATGCTGCGTCTCGTCGAAACCGCGAACCTCGGCGGCGTTCTTGAATCGGATCGTCGAGGTGTCGATCCTCGTGATCGGCCCGATCCCCGGACGCCCCGCGCTCACGGCGTCCCAAAACTCGCCTGCGTTGTTGCCCAAACCGGACACGACGCCGACGCCGGTGATTACAACTCTTTTCACTTGATTCTTTTTAAGAGGCTGGATCTGCGTCCGGAGTGCCGGCCGTTCCCGACTGCCCCGCGTTTCCCGGCTCAACTTCAGCCTGCTGTTTCTTAAACTCGTCGATCGCGGCAGCGTTCACATCTACGCCCTGGGCTTTTGCCGCGAGCAGGGCTTCGATACCTTCGACCGCCTGCCGCACGCCTCTCATATCCGCAACCAAATTATCGGGGATCGTCAGGTCGAATTCTTCTTCGAGCTCGAATACGAGATTTAGTCCGTCAAGCGAATCGAAGCCGATCTGGTCGAATGTCGTGTCCATCGCGATCTCTTCGGGCGGAACTTTTTTGAAGTCCGCAAACACACGAATGACGCGTTCCTCGACCGACTGATCTGACATCGTTTCCTCCGTTGGATGAATATGCGTACTCAAACGCCAATCTATAGTACTTGGATTTATTAGTCAAAATTGAGGGTTGTGCCCGCGAAAAGCAGTCGACAGCGCTACCAGGATCGAAATTCCAAGGGCGCGTAATGCGGTAGCTCGCTAAGTGCAGAAGCCCGCACGAAGCAGGGCGTCGCGCGGCACGTACTGTTTCGCCTTACTTCGGTGCAGGCTTCCGCATTGAACCAACGACGCAAAGTTCGTCACCTCTCTTACAATAGCGAATCTATCAAACTGACTCCCAGCGGGCCTTCGGGACTCTTACAAAACTGTTACAAAGCCAGCTTCGCAAATTTGTTAGGCTTTTTATAGCGGGGTTGATGACACCGCGATTTTTACAAATATTGGGGAAATTATTAATGCAAAACGTTGTCGAATTCACGGGGTCCAAAAAGGACAAAATAAACTGGAACACGCTTATTGCCGTTGTCCTCTTTCACATCGCTGCTATCGCGGCGCTTTTCACGTTTAGCTGGCAGAATTTGGCGGCCGCGTTCATCCTCTGGTGGATTGCGGGAAGCCTTGGAATCGGGGTCGGCTATCATCGTCTGCTTACGCACCGCGGATTTACGACACCGAAGTGGGTCGAATACGTATTGAGCGTAATGGGAACTCTCGCAGTTCAATCAGGACCGCTGACGTGGGTGACGACCCATCGGCTTCACCACGCCTTTACCGAGACCGACAAAGATCCGCACAGCCCGAGGAAGGGAACCTACTGGGCGCACATGGGCTGGATCTTCCGTGGAACGGCGCAGAATCAATCGTGGGCGACCATGGTTCGTTATTGCCCCGACATCACGAAGGACCGCTTCCAGGTCGCTCTCAACAAATATTATTGGGTCCCGACCGTGATCGTCGCCGCAGGCCTGTATGCGATCGGCGGATTTACGATGGTGCTTTGGGGAATCGGTTTGAAGACGGTCGTCAACTGGCACTTCACTTGGCTGGTTAATTCGGCTACGCATCTCTGGGGAACCCGCAGATTCGAAACGCGTGACGATTCGCGCAATAACGGCCTCATCGCGGCGGTGACGTTTGGCGAAGGCTGGCACAATAACCATCATGCACACCCCCGTTCGGCAAAGCACGGTCTTGCATGGTACGAATTCGACATCAACTGGATACAGATCTGGGCCTTGAAGAAAGTCGGCCTCGCTGACAACGTTTTCGCTTACAACTTTGACTCGGACAAGGCCGAGCTTGCACCCATGCAGGAAGCGGCTTAGGGCCAGAGTCTCACTAGTCCAAAAAGTCCCGAGCCGCAGGAATCCTGAGGCTTGGGACTTTTTACGTTAGGCGAGCGCTAAATGTAGAGCCAAGATTTTGCACCTGAGATTTCCTAAGCCGATGAGGTCGCTCCCGAGCTTCAGCGTATGGATAGGCTTGGGCTTCAGCGGATCGTACACCTGGAATTTTTGTCGCTCGTGAAAGCTTTCCTCTTTCCCTCTTATCAATTGCCTCCAGCTTCACCTGGAGGATGCGTCCAACGGCTTTAGCCGAAAAAGAAAAATGCATAATTCCGCGGAGCTTCAGCTAAAGCTATTTAGATCGAAGCCGCTTTTTTATATTTCGGCTTCAGCCGTCGAGTGTGCAACTCAACCTCCAGCTGAAGCTGGAGGTAGTTGATAAGAGGATGAAGGCTAACCTGCGACTAGGGGCGTCCCGGACTTCTGGGACTTCTGGGACTTCTCGGACCAGGGACTGCTGGGCTAGGGACTTTTGCACCCACGATTTAGACTACTTCGGTATGCGCCGCCGGAAGACCGCAATTTTCTTTGTTGTCCTGGGTATATCCCTGTCGATCCTGGCGGTCGCGCTCAACGTCGGCTGGATACTTTTGAATCTCACCGAGGTCGTACTTCTCGTTATCGGGATAGTTTTCTTCGCTTTGATAATCACCGGGATCATCCTGAATACGATCTTCCTCGTCCGCGAGATCAGGCGAAGCGAGCAGCACGACGCTTTTCTGAACTCGGTCACACACGAGCTGAAGACCCCGATCGCGTCGATCAAACTTTATCTTGAAACTTTAAAAAGACGCGACGTCGAGCCCGAGAGACGCAACGAGTTCTACGACATAATGCTAGCGGACACGGACCGGCTGCTGAATACCGTCGAACAAGTTCTGTCGGCGGGACGCGCGAGCGAGAAAAAGCGGCAGATGAATGTCGAGAAGCTTGAGCTGGCTGCGGTATTGTCCGGCGCCGTCGAGATAGTCCGCACTCGGTACCATCTCGAGGAGAACATTATCAGGCTCACCGAGCCGGCAAACGATCTCACCATCTTCGGCGACGAAGGCGATCTTCGAACGGTGTTCGTTAACCTGCTGGACAACGCGGTGAAGTATTCGGGATCAGACCGGAAGATCTCGATTCGTGCAAAGAGGGCAACCTTGAATAAGAGGGTCGATATCCTGATCCGCGATAACGGTGTTGGCATTCCGGCCGGGGAACAGAA
Source organism: Pyrinomonadaceae bacterium (assembly GCA_035526605.1). Lineage (GTDB taxonomy): Bacteria > Acidobacteriota > Blastocatellia > Pyrinomonadales > Pyrinomonadaceae > OLB17. The sequence continues at coordinate 7,897 of DATLCA010000072.1, forward strand.
GCGCATCTTCAAGCGGTTTTATCGTGTCGCGAACGAAACCGCGAAGGAGACCAAGGGAACAGGGCTCGGTTTGGCAATTGTGCGTTCCATCATCGAGAAACACGGAGGCAGGATAAAGGCGGACAGCAAGGGCGAAGGGCGAGGCAGCACGTTTGTTGTTCAACTGCCGCTCGCGTAGGTGGGCCGTCGAAGTTAGACGATGGCACATCCGAATGCGATTTCAATCCGGGCGCAGTTGGTGCTCTTTCTTTGTTCGTGTGATGCGTGCGGGTCGTGGGTCTCAGGTTCTCGGGCGCGGCCGGACTGGAACCACGAACCCACACGAAATCACACAAGCAAAACGAAGACACGAAACCGGAGGCGTTCCGGAATCCGGGCGCATCAGCTCCGTCGTTAAAGATTTATGAAGATCTTAATCGTCGAAGACGAACAGCACATCGCCGACGGGCTGCGTTTCAATCTAGAGGCGGAGGGCTACGACGCACAGGTTGTGGGCGATGGTGAAGCGGCGCTTGAGGTGCTTGCGGCCACGAGTTTCGACGCGATCGTTCTCGACGTCATGCTGCCCGGCGTCGACGGGTTCGCGGTCGCCCGGACCGTCCGGGATCGACGAGACTACACACCGATATTGATGCTTACGGCCCGCGGCCGTCCCGAAGATGTTCTTCGCGGGTTTGAGGCCGGGACCGACGATTATCTGCCAAAGCCCTTCGATCTAAACATATTCATCGCGCGTCTCAACGGTTTGCTTCGCCGACAGCAATGGACGCGTGAGCGCGCCGAGCCGGAAGTCGGGGGTACGTTCGAGATCAACGGTAAGAAGATCGATTTCGACAATCTAGAGCTCATCAGCGACGAGGGCGTAACGCGTCTCACGCTGATGGAAATGAAGCTGCTTCGCTTTCTGATCGAGAACGAGGGCCAGACCGTGTCACGGAAAACGATCCTCGAGGATGTTTGGAATTTGCAGGAAGACACCGACACGCGCGCGATCGATAATTTCATTGTCCGCCTGCGCAAGTACCTCGAGGATGAGCCGAACAATCCGAAGATCGTGCGGACGGTCAGGGGTGTGGGTTATAAATTCGTTGCGGGGGGATAGTCTTTGGTCCGTGGTCTTTAGTCCTTGGTCTTTGGTTTTTGAGCTTTGGTATTTGGTATTTAGTCTTAGGGTTTCGGGGTTTCGGGGTTTCGATTTCAAATTTGAAATTTCAAATTTGAAATTAGAGCTCCGCATCCGAACTCAAATATCAATACCGCTTTGAGCCTACGATCTGATATTAGAGACCAAAGACCCAAAACCAAAGGCCGAAAACCAAGACCCAAATCCAAAAAAAAGCAAAAACCAAAAGCCAAACGCCAAAGTCCAAAAGCCAAAGACCTCTTCAAGAATAATCTCGCCGGATCAGAATTTTGATTTCCGACCGCCAATCTTCTCGCAACTCGAATCTCCACATCTCCACTTCCCGCCTCAACGCTTTCGCGAAATAGCCGAAGTCGCGGTGGAAGCTGAGTGCCGGAGCGGCGACGTAAACGAGCGCGGGCTTGTCCAGAATTTTCATATCGCCGAATGCTTTAATCCGATCCAGCTCGCCTCGCCGACGCTGTATTTCAATCTTGCGCCAGTAATCTGCCGCCTGAAAAACCGTTTCGCGATCGGGTGAAGTTTTGAGCTCCACTATCACCAGACGTCCGTCGCGGCGGATCGCGAGAAGATCGATCTTGTCGGCGGAGGCGCGGAACTGATTGTAGATCGGAGAAAGGATAAGGTTCGCGTCTAGCCGTTTGATGTTTCGGCGGAGTATGGACTCAAGCCAGGCCTCGGGCGCGGTTCTATAAAATTCGTGACGTTTGTTCGGCGTGGCGGGGCTGCGGTATGTGTCGAGTTCGTCCACGAGCTCCGCAAGCTCGCTCCATGAATTCTCGACTAGCTGGCGATGATTGCGATCGATGCCGAACCAAGCCTTCTCGTGCCCCGCGATCGTTCGGACCCGAGCGAACGGCAGACCTAGAAAGCGAACCGTTTCGCCTTGCTTCGAGAAAATTATGTCCATCTTCTCCGGCGATAAGCTAAGAATTTTTTCTGCCGTTTTCGTCGCGCGGGTCGCCGCCGGAAGAATTATTTTCTTCGGTTTCTCACGCCACAGCGTGCGGAACTCGGCGCGTTTGAGTTCTTGAAGCTTCGGACTTCCCGATTTCCTGGAGCTCTCGAATATGCGGAACCTCCCCGCGAACCGGTCGGCAAACATGCCGATGAGCTTGCGCAGGTTCCGTGCTTGCTTCCGTTCGCCAACGATCCATACTTCGGCGATCGGCTTTTTTCGCGATTGCAATTTCTCGAACCAGAGCATCGCCGACGTCATGATGGCTTCGTGCATCATCGTCGCCGTCACATCTGTGACTATGGCAAAATCCACGCCCTGTGGGTCCCGCAGAAAGATCTGCGCCAGCCGGCCGTTGTCGACGTTGAGCGCGAGGCGGGTCAGTTTGTACGACGGAAATATTTCGAGCAGCGCTTTGGCGATCTCATTCGCATGCTCGAGCCTCGCGAACTCGACATTTCGTGTCAGTTCGATCGCCGGCGTGCGCGGAACTAATCTAATCGTCTCGACGGATCCGTCCGGGCCGCCACCGACTTCGAGTGCGATCCCATTACTTTCCGGATCGTTACTGAGAGATAAAATGCGTGAGACTTCGGTGCCTGAATCGTCCAGCACGGAGAGCAATGCCTTCTCGGCATTACCCGAGATCGCGATCTCGTCGCGCCTCAAAGGAAAGGTTCCGCCGTTCGAGCGCACGAGCAGCCATTCGAAATGCGAATCGATTCGCGCCCGAACGGCGTTTGCGAGCTCTTCAGCGTTTACCATTTGTACGTCGTCTCGAAGAATCTCATCATCGCTTCCGACCAATCGGCGTAGCCCTGTTCCGACGGATGGATCCCGTCAGCGAAAAAACCTTCGAGCCGGATATCTTTCGGCTGATGATAGTAGAAGACGCGGTCGAGATCCGCGGTAAATTCTTTAATGTTCGCGTCGTGCAGCTTGGAAAGTTCCCAGAGCAGAAACTTTATCGGATGCGGGATCGCCGGAGAATATTTGATCATCGGGCAGTTGGTGACGAAGATCGCTGCGCCGGGATTCTTTTCGCGCAGGATCCCGAGAAGTCTCGTCATGTCGCGGCGCCACTTTCGCGGGCTGCTGAGCTTCATCACATCGTTCCCGCCGAGGCCGACGAGAATGTAATCGAAGTTTTCGTCGGGCATGAGAGGAACAAGCTCGTCGATCGTGCGCTTCGCCGTGACGCCGTTTCGCCCGATGACGTGCCACGCCACCGGGTTTTGGATCCTGTCGCTGAGCTGCTCGGCAAATCTTCCGGCGAGTCCGTAAGCATGACTGCGAGCGCCGAGGCCCGCAACGGTGGATTCCCCGATGACCAGAAGCTTGACCGGCGTCCCGCCTTCACCGACGATTCCCGATTTCGCACCGGCCGCGTCCGGCAGCAGCCCGACCTTGCGCCGCGTACGCTGCCCGAGCCAGAAAAGCAGCGGCGAGAACGGCAAAATTATTGCAGCCGTCACCAGGTAGATCGATTGCCAGAGCACTAAATTCATCACCGTCTAAGCCGTATGTTAAACTTCGATTACTCGAATGTTTTTGTCAAATCCGGTCAAAATCTTTCACGCGGCCTGTTGTTTATCGATAGTTTTTGCCGGATGCACCCTTTGGCGAAGCAACGAAAATTCGACGACCACGTACGCGTCGCAGCCAAAGAGTGAATACCCGTTTCTCGCCCGCGAGCCTGAAGTTTTTCAGGCTGAGCTGGTCGTCCGAACGGGCCAGACCGAGCGGCGAATGTTCGTTGCTCGGAGCGGAGAAAAAAGGCGGGTCGACTACGACGTAGGGTCGGACGCCCAGCACGGCGTGATAATCGCGGACAAAGAATACCTTGTTTTTTTTAAGCGAAAGGTTTTCGAAGAACACGCCATATCGTCGAACGTCGCGGCATTGTATGAGCCACTCTCGGCGCAGGTGCTGAGCACTCGCGATTATGCGAACTTTGAAGAGCTTAAGCGTAACGGGTCGGTGGTCCAGTTCACTACCCGAATAAACGACAGCTCCAATTCGGAGACAGTGATCTTTTTTGACGAAGCTATCGGACTGCCGGTGAAGCAGGAGTTTTACAGTATCGAAGGCGAGGAACGAAAGCTGCAATATTCATCCGAACTGCGCAATTTCTCGACGACGGTCGACCCGGCGACGTTTCAAATACCGGTGGGGTTTAAGAAGGTGACGCGCCCGGTTAATTAGCAGATTCTTATCACGACTTGATGGGCATGGATATAACTGAAGAACGCAAACAACGGGCGGTCACAGCGCTCGGCAATTTGCCGTTCGCAAAGCTGCTGGGCATGCGGCTCGTGGATATTCGGCCCGACGAGGCGATCGTCGAGATTGAGATGCGTGACGATCTTCGTCAGCCGAGCGGTGTGCTTCATGGCGGCGTGACGGCGACCATCATCGACACGGCCATGGCCTTCGCGGTCCGAGCGCATCTTGAAGATCACGAGTACACCGCCACGATCGATCTCACGGTGCACTATTTGCGGCCGCATACTTCGGGAAAAATAATTTGCACTGCGAAATGCGTGCGTGCCGGTAAGAGAATCTTTACGCTCTCGGCCGACGTAAAGAATGAAGAAGGAAAATTGATCGCTACGGGATTGTCGACGTATACGAGAGTGTGATGGGTCACGGATGTTAAGGGATAGAAAAGTGAAATTGAACATTCTCTTTCCGATCACTGATCGCCCATCCTAACACTAGAAGAAATGGACCGACCACTTCGAAAATTTCTCCGCTACCTGAAGCCATACAAGTGGCAGATGGTTGCGGGTATATCTTTTATTCTCGTTTCCCTCGGATTCGGGTTGCTGGTTCCCTATCTTGTCGGTAAAGCGGTCGACGACCTTAGCGCGGAGGTGACCTGGCAGAAGGTCGTCTATTACCCGGCGGTAATTCTCGGCGTGAATTTCGCGAGCGGGGTCTTTCTATTTCTCCAACGTCGCTTCTTGATCAATGCCTCGCGCCACATCGAGTTCGACATGCGTCAGGATTTTTACGCGTCACTTGTCGATCAGCCGCTCGGGTACTTTCACCAGACACGAGTCGGCGACCTCATGGCCCGCGCGACGAACGATCTCGCGGCGATTCGTCAGATCGTCGGCCCGATGATCCTGTACAGCTTTCAAGCGATCTTCGCTTTCGCGATCGTCCTTCCGATCTTGCTCAACATCTCGGTGAAGCTGACGCTTTTGATCTTGATACCGATGCCGCTGGTGTCGCTGACGGTGAAAGTTCTCGGCGAGCAAATTCATAAACGCTTCGAAAAGATCCAGGAGTTCTTTTCCGACATCACTGCCCGTGCCCAGGAAAATCTTACCGGCGTCCGGGTCGTTCGGGCATACGCGCAGGAGGATGCCGAGATCGAGCAGTTCCAGATCCTCAATCGCGAATACGCGAAGCGTAATCTTCAGCTCGTAAAATTCGCCGCCGCGATGCGCCCGCTGCTGTTTTTCTTTATCGGGCTCGGCTTCGTGATCATCGTCGCGGTCGGAATTCCCATGGCGGTGGCGGGCGAAATAACCGCCGGCGATTTCACTTCGTTCATTCTCTATCTGCAGCGAATGATCTGGTACCTGATCGCGCTCGGGTACGTCGTAAATCTTTACCAGCGGGGAACGGCGTCGCTGAAACGCTTCAACGCGATTCTCGAAGCGGTGCCGGCGATAAAGGATTCAGCCGGCGCAGGCGACCAGGCCCCGATCAAAGGCGGCATCGAATTCCGCAACCTGACCTTCGCGTATAACGGAAAGCGGGTGCTGGAGAATATCGATTTAAAGATCGAGCAGGGCCAGACGGTTGCCTTCGTCGGCCGCACCGGAAGTGGGAAATCGACATTGGTGAGTTTGGTTCCGCGCCTCATAGATGCACCCGACGACTCGGTGTTGGTCGACGGAATCCCGGTGCGTGGTTACCGTCTTGAACAGCTCAGGCGCTCGATCGGATTTGTCCCTCAGGAAACTTTTTTGTTCAGCGACACGCTCGGGGAGAATATCGCAATGGGGGTGGGAAGTTCGGAGTTGGGAGTTCAGGGTTCAGAGTTGACGCACGGAACTCCGATTCAAACTCTGAACTCTGAACTCCGGGCTCTGAACTCCACGGTTTCCGTCGAAAAGGCCGCCGACGTCGCCGGGCTCGCGTCCGACATCAAGGACTTCCCTGACAAATACGAGCAGCTCGTGGGCGAGCGCGGGATTACGCTTTCGGGCGGACAGAAACAGCGAACCGCGATCGCACGGGCTGTTATGCGCGATCCGCGAATTTTGATCCTTGATGATTCGCTTTCCGCGGTCGACACCTATACGGAAGAGAAGATCCTTCACAACCTGCGCGACATTCGCGCCGGGCGCACGACGTTGATCGTGTCGCACCGCGTATCGACGATCCGCGACGCAGACCTTATCTGCGTTCTCGACAACGGCCGGATAATCGAACGCGGGACGCACGAGGAGCTCATCAAACTCGACGGTGAATACGCCGATCTCTATGAGCGCCAACTGCTCGAGGAAGAATTAGAGGCGACGGATTAACGGGAATTAACTTTCCGGGCCGCCGGGATTCCTGTGTTGTTGAACTGTTGCGTCTCCGCGCAATTTTTTTTCGGGTTGTTTCGCGTATTTCGTGCTTTTCTCTTCTTCACGAATAATCGCTCGCGCCCGCCGGAAAGCGAACCACGGAATACGCGAAGCACTATGCGGCCGCGAAACAAATCAAAAGAAGGAATCCGGAGGATGTAGAATTGATTACTCTAGATTAATAGAATGACGGATCCAAAAGGTATCGCGATAAAGTACGAAACACTTTTCATCATCTGGGGAGCGCTGCTCGTTTCCCAGATGATGTTTCTGCTCGCCACTTACGTCGTCAGGCCTGAGCTATTCAAATTCGATTTTTCCGAACCCTACTTCGGCAAACATCCAATCGTCATCGTGCTTTTCGCAGCCGCGGCGGTGTCGGTTTTTGTTCTTTCGTTTCTCCTTCGCAACCAGTACATTCGTCGAGCGATCACCGATCAGGACGCGAGCTGCGTTCAAACAGCGCTTCTGCTCGGCTGTGCTTTGAGCGAGATCGGTTCGCTGCTTGGCTTGGTACTGGCGTTTGTTTTCGATTACCACTATTTCTACTTTTGGATCGCGCTGGGGACGGTCGGCATTCTCTGCCACTTTCCACGTCGTGGCCACCTTCACGCCGCGCGTGATGCAAAGGCACTCTAAAATCGCGCGGAAGTTTTTCTTCGCAGCTAAGAAACCTTTTTGACACTTGCGGTGTCTAACCGACTAACGACCCGCGGTTAGTAATACTGGCTGCCGTCCAGGCGGCATTTATCAATCTACATTTTTAGGAGTGTTGTATGAGCAGAGCTTTATTTTTGCTGTTGGTATTGGTGTGCGCCGCTGCGGCGTTCGGGCAACAAACGAACGGACCCGTGGCGACCGAGGGGTCGCTTGCCGCCTACGATTTAAAAGGCAAACCTTACGGCGATTGTCCGTTGAAGAACACATCCGTTAGGACCGACATTAGCGGATTCATCGCGCGGGTTCGCGTCCGCCAGGAATTTGAAAATCCTTACACCGAATCGATCGAAGCCGTCTACACTTTTCCGCTTTCACAAAAGGGCGCGGTAGACGATATGACAATGACGATAGGCACAAGAGTCATTCGCGGAAAGATCATGAAGCGCGAAGACGCCCGCGCGGCTTACGAAACCGCCAAGGGTGAAGGCAAGGCGGCAAGTCTGCTCGACCAGGAGCGGCCGAACATCTTCACGCAGTCGGTCGCGAACATCATGCCGGGCGAGAAGATCGCGGTCGAGATCAGTTACGTCGAGACCCTTACATATGAAGACGGCGCGTACGAATTCGTTTTCCCGATGACGATCGGTGCGCGTTACAGCCCCGCGTCGGTGAACGACGCCGCAAAGATAGCTCCGCCCATCGCGGGCGGGCGGCCCGGACACGACATTTCCATCGAAGTGAACTTGAACGCCGGCGTTCCGATCGAGGAGATCCGGTCCACTTCGCACGAGATACAACAATTGAATTTTAGTCCGAGCACCGCGAAGGTGACGCTCAAAAATGAGACAACGATCCCCAACAAGGACTTCGTACTGCGGTACGACGTCACGGGGAAGAAGATCGAAGACGCAGTAATCGCGACGCGCGGCACGCGCGGCGGTTTCTTTACGATGGTGCTTCAGCCGCCCGACAAATTTTCGTCGGGTGACGTTACGCCGAAAGAGATCGTGTTCGTGCTCGACACAAGCGGCTCGATGTCGGGGTTTCCGATCGAGAAAGCGAAAGAGGCAATGAAGATGTCGCTCGACGGTCTTAACCCCAGCGACACGTTCAACCTGATAACGTTTGCCGGCGACACGACGATCTTGTTTGACGGACCGGTGCCTGCGACGCAGGCGAACCTTGAACGGGCGCAAGCGTTCCTCGAATCGCGAAACGGCGCGGGCGGGACCGAAATGATGAAAGCCATCAAGGCCGCTCTCGATCCGTCCGATTCAAAGGAGAACCTCCGGATCGTCTGCTTTATGACGGACGGATACGTCGGCAACGAAGACGAAATAATTTCTGAGATCCAGAAGCATGCGAAAGCTCGCGTGTTCTCGTTCGGCATTGGCAGTTCTGTGAATCGGCACCTTTTGGACAAGATGGCTGAGGTCGGAAACGGCGAGGTCGAATATGTATCGCTCGAAGACGATGGCTCCAAAGCGGCGAAAAAATTTTACGAGCGGGTTCGTACGCCGCTGCTGACGGACATATCGATCGATTGGAACGGGATGCCGGTTACGGATATGTATCCCGCAAAGGTTCCGGATTTGTTTTCCGCGAAGCCCGTGATAATAAATGGGCGCTACACGAAAGCGGGGAACGGAACGATTCGGCTGAAAGGAAAAGTTGCAGGCCAGGAATATTCGCGGGAGATTTCCGTGAACCTGCCGGACGCGGAAGCAGCGAATGAGGTCCTCGCCACGCTGTGGGCTCGAAAGCGCATTGATCAACTGACGAGCGGACAAGGAAACCTGGGCGTGGACGTCGCCAAGGTCGGCAGCGAAGTTACCCGGCTCGGACTCGAATTTCGTCTGTTGACGGAAAACACGTCATTCGTCGCCGTCGAGGAACGCGTAGTAAATCATAATGGTAAGCCGGTAACGATCCAGGTCCCCGTCGCTAGCCCTGATACCGGCGAGTCTGATATGAAAAGCGCGGATCGATATGGAGACCCCAGCGGAAAGTTCGCAGCGTTAAGCAACGGTCCGGGCGGTGGAGGCGGCGGAGGCGTGGCAGCCTCCGTAAATGTTACATCCGCGAACGTCAGGAACTTGCCGGTCAGCGGTCGCCGCGCATCGCGGAAACCAAAAGCCAAAAATGGCTCCGGAACTGGGAACGGATCAGGCGCGGGGGTAGGTTATGGAAGCGGAAGCGCGTCGGGAGGCTCTGCTCCACCTCCCGTGGCAAGGCCGCGCGTAAGTTCCGCCGGTGTTCTGAATGCCGTAGTTGTAGCTTCAGAGGATGAAGCGCCCATCAGGGTCGTCCCGGAAAGCGGACCGCTCACACCGGAGATGCTGCGGACGCAAAATCAGAAAGCCAAACTGCATGCGTGGCTTTACGCCCTCGTCAGTCGGCTCGAGAAAAAGACCATGGCTGGGCCGAACGAATCGAAATTCGTTCAAGATGGAAAGGCTGAGATCGCAATCACACTTTCGTCCAGATCGACCGCCATCCTCGAGAAACTTCGCGCCGCGGGCTTTGAGATGTTGAGCGAAAAGGGAAACGTCCTAAGGGGCCGGATCCCGATCGAGAGCTTGTCGGCGTTGGCGGATATGAATGAAATCAAACTGATTCTCCCAAATGCCTGAACTGCGCTCCCGACCGAGGGGCAATATAAAAGGCCGCTTCACACTTCGAAGCGGCCTTCATTTATTCAATTACTTATTTATTATTGTTGTCCTAAAACTCCGAGTGACACTGTTCGTCTTCCGAACCGTCGTGCCTCGGCACAGCTGGGGACCCATATATCGATCCGGCGTCCTTTGATCCCGCCACCGGTGTCAGAAACCAGATACTGGCCGCTGTAAGCACCGCCTCCCAGATTCACTCTGGAACCGAGCCTCAGGATTCTCGGATCTGCCGCAATAATTCCGCGTCGTACTCCGTGTCCCATGGCTGTCCTGCCTTTCAGGCAATAGGCTGTAGCTGTAAAAGATCCCTTGTTCGCTGCCGCGGTACCCACCGCTTTTGATATAACCGTCTTCTTAACTAATTTTTTATCGTCACCAACTAAATTCGAACTCTCATTATTCAATTGTAATTGCGAATCGTTCGCTATATTGAGAGCGGTTTCTGTCTTGGCTTGTGCGTACATAAACACTACGAACAAGCTCATTAGCGACAGAATGCCGCCTCCTCTAACGAGTTTTTTCATTCAATATTCTCCTGTCAATATTTTTCGCTTCCAAAGAAACAAAACGGCTATTAAAACCTTATTTTCGGAAAGTAGCTTGTGGGATTGATTTGTTTTTAAGGAAACTGAAACGGTGGGTCATTCCACCTGTTTCCGACCGGTCGCGGTTGGAACATGGGTATGATGCTAACACTTTCCACTCTTACTGTCCACCTTCGGAAAACCGCAACCCCTTATGTTATATGCCATTGCTGTTTTCCCCATATTTTTGTTGACTTATATTGCAGCCTTTCTGGTACACTCCTACTGCCTTAAATCGCGAGGCACGCCTTACTTCAAAGACAATCCAACCGGGATTAAAAGAGGAAAATTTATGCAGGATGATCGTCGCCACGGAGCGAGACATGTCGTTTCGTTTCCCATTCGTGTCAAATGGAAGAACGAGGACGGCAAAGTCGTCGAAGAAGAAGGTCTGACGGAAAACGTCGGTGTGAACGGGGCGCTGATTTACCTTCCGCGAATGCTGCCGACGGTCGGGTCGAAAGTCGATCTCACGGTGACGGAAAATACTAAAGAGGAGGTCACCGTCGCCGCACAGGTTATCCGACTCGAGCGAAATGCCGCGCACCCCCAGGTCGCCTTGACGTTAACCGAAGGCATGCGAACATGGAAGAAAAAGGTTTGGGATCTCGCGGCCGAAACGGTTGCCGGTGCGAAGCCGGAAGAGCTTGATGACTGGTCTTGAAGAATGAAGATTCTAGTTTTAGGAGCGGGCCGCATGGGATATGGTGCGGCCTTTGATTTGGTTCATAACTCGCCCGAAGTGGAATCGGTAACCGTCGCGGACTTCGACGCGGCAAAAGCGCGGGATGTCGCGGCAAAGGTCGGAACTTCGCGAATCTCCGGCGTCCAGATCGACGCCGCAAATTACGCTGAGATCGTCGCACTCATGTCCGGTTACGATTCGGCGATCTCGTGCGTCAACTATTGGTACAACGAATCGCTTTCTAAAGCGGCGATAGAAACCGCGACGAATTTTTGCGATCTCGGCGGCAACAACTATGTCGTCGATTCGCAGCTCGCGCTCGATGCCGAAGCCAAGGCTGCGGGAATAAATATCATTCCCGATTGCGGCCTTGCACCCGGAATGGTTTCGATCCTCGCGGTGCACGGAGCCGCAAACTTCGACGAGATACAAGAGATCCACATTCGGGTGGGCGGCTTGCCGCAAGACCCGCGGCCGCCTTTGAATTACCAGCTCGTATTCTCTGTGGAAGGTTTGATAAACGAGTACGTCGAAGTCGCCCGCGTGATCCGCGACGGGAAGATCGCCGAAGTCGAGTCGATGACGGAGATCGAAGAACTTTCGTTCGATGGCTTTCCGGCGCTCGAAGCATTTCAGACATCAGGCGGC
>DATLCA010000073.1:0-14820 GCA_035526605.1 Pyrinomonadaceae bacterium
AAGATCATCGGCCCGGCCTCCGAGATCGGAAAAGCGGTTCTAGCACACGAACCTCTCAGTGTGGCCCTCGCGATCCTGATGATCGAGTGGATGTCCCAGTCGCATTACCTGGACAGCGTGAAGGACGACGCCGATCTGGATCCCCAGTTCAAGAGCCTTCTCAAAAATCACTGGATAGAAGAAGCACAGCACGCGAAGCTCGACACATGCATGGTCGACGTTCTGGCTGATGGCCTAAGTGCGGAAGAGATCTCGAAAGCGATGGATGGCTTTTTGTCGATCGGCGGCTTTCTCGACGAAGGATTGAAGCAGCAAACGCTTTTTGATCTCGAGGCGCTTGAAACCGCGACCGGCCGGAAGTTTTCGGTCGACGAAAGTGAAGAGTTCGTCACGAAGCAGCTTCAGGCGAATCGTTGGACCTATATCGGCTCGGGAATGGTCCATCCGAAATTCCGGCAGACGCTTGATCGTCTCGGACCCGATGCAAGGAAACGCATCGACGAGGTCGCCCCGGCGTTCGCTTAATCGCGGTCGCAGCAAAGGACCGGCATCGCAAGCCGGAAGTAAACGAAAGGGAAAACACAGTCATGAAAAAAGTAAATCTTTATACAGCGGCAAAGCCCGCCATTTTATTCACATTGGTTCTGCTTCTTACTACTTCATTATTCGCGCAGACCGGTGCAAAAAAAGAGACGCTAACAAACGCTTCACCGACAGCTAACACGCAGACGGTTAACGCGCAGCAGGCCGGAGCATGGACGGTTGGTATCGACGCGGCGAAAAACGCCGTCCGGGTCACCAACTCGGACATTGATCCGGTGTCCGTCAAGATCGTCACGAGCGGGCCGGGGCGAAAACCGTTTCAAGCCCGTTTTTCGGCCGGGGTGGACGCGGGCTCGAACGCGGGCAATGCGTTTCTTCAGATCCCGGCCGGGAAGCGCTTGATCATCGAGAACATCTCGGCGATCGCGCGAACCGCCCCGGGAACGAAAATGCACATGCAGCTGTTCTCGTATTTCGATAACGGAGACGGGGTCGGCGATTCGGAGGACATCACGTTCCACCGGATCGCTTTGACGGAGCAGGGAACATATGCCGGGGTGGCCACCTCGACCGCGAATCACCCAACCCTGATCTTCGCTGACGAGCAGATCGGAGCGGCCCATTTCACTGTCGCCCTCCAGGTCCGCATGGATACCACTGCGCCGGCGGGCACAACCAATCAGGGTCAGGTGACCTTGACCGGATACCTGGAGGATTTGCCGACGCCTTAATGGTCGGCATCCTTTATAGCGAACTGCTTTTATCCTGGAAGCCGGCGAACAACCTTAGCCGGCTTCCTTTCGACAAGACCGGACATCCGGCAAGCAATCATAGGAGTTAAGAAAATGGACAGTATAAGTATGACGACCGAAGTAAAAGGTTTGAAGAAGAAGCTTCGAGCGACATGGATGGCAGGGGACTTTGCCGAGATTGCGAAATCCTTCGAGACCGGGGCCGCAGAGTTCGTCGCTCGTCTCGACATCGCCCCAGGCAAAAGTGTTCTCGATATCGCGTGTGGCAACGGCAACACGGCAATCCCGGCCGCCCGCTCGGGCGCGGATGTGACCGGGGTGGACATTGCGCCATACCTGATCGAACAGGCGATCGTCCGTGCGGCGGCTTCGGGAGTAAGCGCCGAGTTCGACGTCGGCGATGCCGAGGATCTGCCTTACGAGGACGCAAGCTTCGATATCGTCATGACCATGTTCGGCGCCATGTTCGCACCGCGTCCTACCGTTGTGGCACTCGAGCTCTACCGCGTCTGTCGTCCGGGCGGCACGATCGCGATGGCGAATTGGACGCCTGAAGGATTCATCGGCCAGATGTTCAAGACGACGGCGAAGCATGTTCCGCCCCCGGCCGCTATGCCTTCGCCCTTGCTGTGGGGCAGTGAGGAGACTGTTAAGAGCCGGCTCTCGTACGCCGCATCCGATCTTCAGATGGTGCGGAGGAGCATCGATCTTGTGTTTCCGATCAGCCCGGTCGAAGTCGTCGAGCACTTTCGACGTTATTACGGCCCGACGCAGAAAGCGTTCGAGGCGCTCGACGAAAATGGCCAGGCCGCTCTGCAGAGAGATCTCGAAGAGTTGTGGAGCGGATATAACACCGCCACCGACGGGACGACAAAAGTTGTTTCGGAATATCTGGAGGTAAAAGCGACAAAGAGCTAAGGCAGCGTTTCTTCCTCCGCTCGAAATTCAAAGCAGGCCGTGAGATCAACTAGCCAGTCTGCCTCGGGGCGGGTCGGGAGAATTGTGCGCCGAAAGGTCAATAGAGGGAATCATGCCTTTCAAATTTCACGCGGCCGCGTTGGTGCGTCCGGTAAGATCGCGCAGCAAAAAATAATAAGGAGCAATAAAAAAATGTACATCATGAAAACAAAAGAAATCGCCGCTACGACTTTACTCGTCGTCCTGGCACTTGGACACCTTTCAGTCACTTTCGGATTGGCTGTCGACGACTCGAACCAGACCCCGGTGCTACCGGCGGGCTGCGAACAACTCGCGCCGCCTGCCGGCCACCGGCTCGCTTACCACGTTTATGCGGTCGGCGTACAGATTTATCGGTGGAATGGAACGACGTGGAGCTTTATCGCTCCGGAAGCAAACTTGTTCGCGAGCGCGAATTATCGGGGCCTCGTGGGAAGTCACTACGGCGGCCCGACCTGGGAGACGAACAGCGGCAGCCTCGTTGCCAGTCTGGCAACGACCGCGATCCCGTGCACGCCGGACCCGACGGCGATTCCCTGGCTGCGGCTCACTGCGGTTTCGAGCAGCGGGCCGGGCGTCCTCGACGGTGTCACCTACATTCAGCGAATCAACACAATCGGCGGCATACGTCCGGCGGCGGGTACCGTTGTCGGCCAGGAGGCCCGCATACCGTACACGACGGAATACTACTTCTATAAGGAGGAGAACTGAGGGTACCGGCCGAGATAAAAACTGCCCGGGCTCCGGCGGCACGTTCGGAGCCCGGTTCATTCATTAAGCCCGCCGCTGCCGCCAACGAGATGAGTCATTAAACCACGAT
This sequence comes from Pyrinomonadaceae bacterium, assembly GCA_035526605.1. GTDB lineage: Bacteria > Acidobacteriota > Blastocatellia > Pyrinomonadales > Pyrinomonadaceae > OLB17. The sequence continues at coordinate 3,073 of DATLCA010000073.1, forward strand.
CGCAGTTCATATTTATTCTTCAGCGTCTTTTTCACCATGATGCTTTGCTTCGGGAACGCCGGCCTTCGCCGCCGCGCTCTCGATCTCGGCATTCATTTTACCGCCGAGCAGAATCGCGACGCCGGTGACATAAAACCAGAGCATGAGTATTATGACTCCGCCGAGCGACCCGTATGTGACGCTGTAAGAATCCCAGTATCTTAGATAGATCCGCAGTACCGCCGACACGATGAGCCAAAGTGCGACTCCGACAAGAGAGCCGGGCGTGATCCAGTACCATTTCTGGTCGTACAGGTCCGGAGCGAAGTAATAAACCATCGCGAACGCGACAAGCACGAACAGGACGGCAAGCGGGACTTGCAGGATCGTCCAAATGGTCGCGAAGAGTGTGCCCTGCTCGAAGTAGTCGGCTATCCCGCCGCCGATCTCGCCACCGTAAACGAACAACAAAAGCGCAGACAAAATCAAAATCACGAGCACGGCAGTCAAGGCGATCGCCGACGCCCGCACGCGCCACCACGAGCGCGACTCCCGAACGCCGTACATCGCGTTGAGCGATTCACTCAGCGCGGCTATGCCCAGAGACGCGAACCACAGCGCCGCCACGAGACCTAGAAAGAGCCGTGCGCCGCCGGCGTTCGTGCTGATCTCGTCGAGCGTGGTGTTTATGAGTACGAAAGCGGAAGACGGGACGACGCGCCTCAGGTATCCGAACAGGCTTGCCCGGAGGTCGGTCCCTTTATCGACGAAGAGCCCGAGGAGGGTAACCAGAAAGATCAGAAGCGGAAAGAGGGCGAATAAAAAATAGAATGAGAGAGCCGCCGCGTGAGTCAGCAGGCCGCCGACGTAAAGCTCATTCCAAACATGTGTGGCCAGTGTTCGCCAGTTCAGGCCGCCGAGACGCCAGATGGAAGTTACTACCGGCGACTCGTCGACAGAAATTTTCTCGTCGGTTTCTTTCATCTCTGGGACTAGCGTTCGATCTTCGACATTGCCCTGACGGAAAGTCCGCGTTTAATGATGAGCAGAAGCCCAATCGCGGTCCAGAACAAGATCCGGCCCTTTCGAATAACCGCGAGTGTAACGCCGATTCCCGCGCCCATCGCAACGGTCTCGGCGACAAACTGCGCCCCCGCCTCGTCCACGCCGATGACGAACGGGATTAGTTTGAAGACGATCGTTATCAAACGGCTGACCGACTCGAGCAGGAACGCGGACAATAGATTCGCCGACGAAATGCGCGACAGTATAAACCACACTTCGAAGATACCGAGTAGGTGGAAGGCGGCCTCGATCAAACAGATCGGCAAAAAGCGTTTCGGGTACCGGCGGTAGAATCCGTAGATAAAATCTTCGAACAGGCGCACCTGCAATCGCGTGTGCTCCAGCAGCCCGGTCGCGATGCCGCGCTGGTAGAGCCATTCGCAGGTCTCGCTTGCGAAGTGCCACTGCCGAACGACGAGGAGAACCAGAAACAACACGACCGCGCAGATGACGCCGATGAGAATGTCGATCGTCACGACCCACCCGTGCTCGAGATCGAAGCTTCGCAAAAGCGTGAACGCTCCGATGATCAGAAAAAAGCTCGTGACAAAACTGTAAAAGAGATTCTCGGTCGCGACCGACGACAGGCCGACGACAAGCGGGATACGTTTTCTAACCGCAACCGCCTTCGCGGTTCCGCTAATCAAAATGCCGAGCGGGATCATGCTGCTCATCGCTTCGCCGATGATGACGGCCGCGACAGCGTCCTTCATTCGCAGCTTATAAGGTTCGTAAACGGACAGCATCCAGGCGCCGGCCCTCGCGCAGATACGCAGAAAATAAACGGCAAGTATCACTGCAAAGCCTGCCGTGCCGAACTTGTCGATGTTTGCCGCGATCTCGCCGACGCCGACGGCGTAGACGAAATACGCGAATAGGGCGATCCCTCCAATGGTCAGGACGATCCCGATGATGGTGAGCCGATTGGTCTGTTTTGCCGATAGGCGCGGTGTGCGGATGTCGGGTTGTTCAGGCGCCTGTTCGAAATTCACTGCTTTGCCTTGCCATTTGGCTTGAACTAAAATGTTATTCGAACCAGCAGGAATAACAAAGTTCCGTCAGCCGCGAGTGATGGTTCATTTGAAAGATATCGAGCTCTTTTCCGTATTCCGTGTCTTCTCCATGTATTCGGTGCATTCCGTGGTTGGGGTTAGAGCAGGAACCACTGAATACACGGACAAGGCACGGAACAGGAGACGTATCGCAAACATTTGTTCCTGGTTTTTGAGGAAAACTTATGAGTACTGCCGCAGCACAAGCGTTATCAAATCACGGCCTAACCGTTTTGTCAGAAGAAGAAGAATTGTTCCGCGCCTCCGTTCGCGAGTTTGCCGAGGGCGAAGTCCGGCCAAGGGTCGAAGCGATGGAGCACGCCGCGAAGCTGGATCCGGATCTTATCAAGCAGTGCTTTGAGTTGGGGTTGATGGCGATCGAATCGCCGGAAGAGCATGGCGGAGCCGGCTCGACGATTTTCAACGCGATCGTCGCGATCGAGGAACTAGCGCGGGTCGACGCTTCGGTTTCCGTTTTCGTGGATGTTCACAACACGCTCGTCACCAACGCGTTCATGCGCTGGGCCAACGACGAGCAGAAAAAGAAATACATGCCCCAGCTCGCGACGCAGCGGGTGGGGGCGTACGCGCTAAGCGAAGCAGGTTCCGGGTCGGACGCATTTGCATTGAAAACTCGCGCGGTCGACAAGGGCGATCATTACGAATTGACCGGGCAGAAACTTTGGATCACGAACGGCAACGAAGCGGAGATCTTTGTGACATTCGCGACGGTCGATCCGGCCGCCGGCTATAAAGGCATCACAGCCTTCATCGTCGAAAAACAGTTCGAAGGATTTTCCGTCGGAAAAAAAGAAGACAAGCTCGGAATCCGCGCTTCGTCGACGACCGAACTGATCCTCGACGGATGCAAAGTTCCTAAAGAGAACGTTCTCGGCGAAGTCGGCAAAGGCTACAAAGTATCGATCGAAACATTGAACGAAGGCCGCATCGGGATCGGTGCGCAGATGCTTGGCATCGCGCAGGGCGCGTATGAGGCCGCTTTGAAATACACCGCCGAGCGCGAACAGTTCGGCCAGTCGATCGGCAGCTTCCAGGCGGTGCAGTTCCAACTTGCGGAAATGGCTGTCGATATCGAAGCGACCCGACTGCTCGTCTACAACGCCGCCCGTTTGAAAGATGCAGGAAAACCTTTTTTGAAAGAAGCTGCCATGGCGAAACTATATTCGTCCCGCTGCGCGGAACGCGTATCTTCAAAAGCCATCGAGCTCTTCGGCGGTTACGGTTACGTGAAAGATTACCCGGTTGAAAAATACTGGCGCGACTCGAAGATCGGTTCGATCTATGAAGGCACGTCGAACATGCAGCTGCAGACGATCGCGAAGCTGATCATGAAGTAGATTTTTGCCACGGATAGACACGGATCCCGCGGATCTGATCCGTGTTCATCCGCGTAAATCCGTGGCTAAATTATGTCTGAGATTCTTATCCGCCAAGCGACCATCGAGGACGCGAAGCTTCTCACCGATCTCGCCTACACGACATTCTGGGACGCGTTCGCCCATCATCCGAAAAATGCGCCGGACGATCTGAACCACTACATGCGCCAGGCGTTCAATCAGGAACAGCTGGCGACCGAGCTTAGCGACGCGAAGAATATTTTTCTGATCGCGGAGATCGAGAGTGAAGCGGCGGGTTATTCAAAGATCGTCATCGACTACATTGAGCCCGGCATTACTGCCGAACGGCCCATCGAGCTATCTCGCCTCTACACACACCAGAAACATCTCGGCCAGGGAATAGGACAGATGCTGATGGATGCGTGCTTCGCCCGCGCCCGCTCCGAAGACCGCGACGTTATGTGGCTCGGCGTGTGGGAGTACAATCCACGAGCCCAACGCTTTTACGAGAAGAACGGTTTCCGAGTTGTCGGCAGCCACGTCTTCCTACTCGGGAAAGATCCACAGACGGATCTGCTGATGCAAAAGCAGCTTTAGTTGAGACGCGAAAGCCCTTGCCTACCAGCCCGTGCATAGGCTATTGTTTCATCTATGCGATACGTCAAGAACCCGCCGAATCCTTTTGATAAATATTCGGCGGAGTACATTGGCGAGCCGCCGCCGACAAAACTCGAGGTATTCGAGGAAACCGCGACAAAGAAAATGATCACCAAGGCGTTCGCGTCCGATTGGGAAGGCGGATGGCGCTATACGGTGAACTGTTACCGAGGATGCGTTCACGGATGCACGTATTGTTTTGCGCGTCGTTATCACGAATTTCTCGGCTACGGGGCGGGTACGGATTTCGAAACGAAGATCGTCGTCAAACCGAACGCTCCGCAAGTTCTACGGGAGGAACTGAAGAAGACCCGGCAGAAAATGCCGCATATTGATTTTTCATTTGCGACGGACCCGTATCTTCCGCTCGAGGCGAGCTACCAGCTGACTCGAAAATGTCTGCAAGTCTGCGCGGATTTCGGCGTGCCGGTTGGAGTCATTACAAAATCGCCGCTCGTCACCCGCGACATAGACGTCCTGAAAAAACTGAATGTGTTCGTCTGCTTCTCGCTCCCATTTTTGACAAAAGAAAAATCAAACCCGTTCGAGCCGTACACACCCGTTCCCGAAGCCCGCTTCCGCGCGATGGAGACGATCGCCAACGCCGGAATCCCGGTCGGCATCGGGGTCGCTCCCGTCATCCCTGGCTACAACGAATCTGATATTCCAAAACTGCTCGAGCGAGCGAAACAGGCCGGTGCGACGAAAGCGTTTATGTCGATGCTTCATCTGGACAGCGACTCGATCGAAGAATACTTCGTCGCGAAAATGCATGAGCGTTTATCACCAACGGCCGTTAGCAAAATAATCAACACGATGAAACGCGAACGCGGCGGAAAGCTCCAGCATGGCTCTTTCAAAGAGCGCGACGCCGGTCGCACCGAGCAATGGGAAGTGACAAAAAAGATCTTCGAGTTTCATACGAAGCGTCTGGGTTTTCGGGGGCACGATGCTCCAGCGGAAACCACGTCCGAACTGGAACCTTCAATAGCAGTTCCAGCCCAACAATCACTTTTCTAAGTCAGGCAGGCGGCCCCCGTTTTCCTCCGCGAACTCCGCGAGCTCTGCGTGAGATCTTAAAGAGGTTTCACGCAGAGCTCGCGGAGTTCGCAGAGAAAGGCAAACAACGAGCACGGTTTTCGACCTGAGAGTACGGAGTGCTCACCCCGATTCTTGATATACTCGTTCTACTATCAAGGAGATTTCATAATGACAAAAAGATTTACTGTCAGCGTTTTCGTATTTACTTTGCTTCTTACTTTTTCATCCGCAGTCCTTGCCCAAAAGAAAACCGGCAAAGACCTGCAGGATGCGGTGAAGCGCGTGAACGACGCATCCGAAGTCATGGTCGAGATAATGAGGATCAAAGACAAATCAATTCCGCGCGATCTGCTCGACAAGGCAAAAGCGGTAGTCGTCTTTCCGGGTGCGATCAAAGGCGCATTTATTGTAGGTGGTCAGGGCGGCAAGGGCGTCGCCGTGCGACGCCTCGGACGCGGATGGAGCGCTCCGGCATTCCTGAACATGGCCGGCGGCAGTGTCGGGCTGCAGATCGGCGGCTCGAAAACGGACTACGTAATGCTGATCATGAACGACAAGGGAATGAAGGGATTGCTCGAAGATAAGTTCGAGCTCGGCGGCGAAGGAAGCGTCGCGGCCGGGCCCATCGGCCGCACCGCTGCCGCCTCCACGAACGCGACGCTCGATGCCGAGATACTCACATACTCGCGGAGCAAAGGTCTGTTCGCCGGCGTTTCCTTGAAAGGGGTGTCGATCAATTCCGACGGCGACCTGAACCAGGCAATTTACCAGAAAAGATCGAAAGAGATTATCGGCAACCCCGCGCTGTCCGCATCCGCCGCACCAGCGACGCTCCGCAAATTTGGCGAGACCGTCGCCATGTACGCCCATTAAGATCCGATGAATCGAATCGAAGTCTTCGAACAGATGCTCGCGGACGACCCATCGAACACGATGGTGATGTTCGGCCTCGCGAAGGAATACGAAAAACTCGGAGAGCACGCGGAAGTGATTCGCGTCCTCGAGGATTATTTGTCCAAGGCGGATGACGAGGGAAACGCGTACGGGACTCTCGCAAACGCCTACGCCCTTTCCGGCGATCGCGAAAAAGCCATCGAGGTTTACAAGAAAGGCATCGACGTTTCGACGGCGCACGGGCATCCCTCGATGGCGAATGAATACCGGATGACGTTAGATTTGGATTTTGGGGATTAGTGAGCCAAAGAATTTTTAACCGCGGATTCTCGCGGATGACGCAGATCAGGAAGAAGATTTCTTATCCGCGTCATCCGCGAAAATCCGCGGCTAAAACATTTCTCTCCGTGAAATCGCTAACCCACCTTGCACGGCTGTATAGTTGCCTTTTTAATTCTCACCGGCTTATCAGGCTTCTCTTCATGCACCGGGGCTTTGTTGATCGCGTCGACCACTTCCATTCCCTTTGTCACCCGCCCGAACGCGGCAAATTTTCCATCAAGGTACGCCGCCGAGTTCACTAGAATAAAAAAGTCCGTCGTCGCCTGGTTCGGTTCGTCCGGCCGCGCCAGCGAGACAACCCCTCGTTCGTGCAGGATCTTGTTGGGCTCGTCTGGAACCGTTTTTCGTGCCCGTTCTCCGATCGCCCGCGTGACTTTGCCGCCTTCTCGCGACCACATATTGCCGCCCTGGATGACAAACCCGGGAACGACCCGGCTGAAGCTCGTTCCGTCGAACAAACCGGTCGCGGCCAGATTCAGAAAGTTCCGTACAGATTCGGGCGCGTGTTCGGGATACAACTCGAGCTCGATCGGGCCCGCCTCCGTATCTAAAGCGACACACTGCGCGGCCATCGTTTTCACGTCGGCTTTATCGAATGGCTCTTTGGCCGGAGCGGCGGGTGCGGGTGTCGGCCGAGCATTCACTTTCGGCGGTGAAGGCTGCTGAGCGTGCACGGCGGCCACAGCCAGTAAAGCCGATAGAATTATCGAAGCTAATCTCTGCATAACTCCTCAAGTTTTTCACAATTCACACGATCGGAAAAGTCTCCGAACGACTGAAAACTAAAAACAGAAAAGTGAAATCTAAAACTCGAACTTCGTTTTCAGATTTTAGTTTCACTTTTCCGTTCGCCCGGAGCCGCTCCGCATTTTCCAAGTCTTTCGTGATAGAATCCGGGATAAAACTGGCCACCGAATTACAAAACATTCACCTGACATAGCGACAACTATATGAAGTACTTTGCCTTCTTGATTTCTATCTCTCTTCTGTCTATTTCTGCTCTGGCACAGCGTGAGCTCGGCGTGCGTCCGACCAACACCGGCGGTCCGTTGAAATTTGAACAGGCCGTTTTCGATGTGCAGTCGTACGACGTCGCATTGAATGTCTTTCCGAAAGACAAGAGCATCTCCGGTGTCACGACGATGATCGCCCGGACGGTGATCCCGACAAACGTCATCAAGCTGGATCTCGATACTCCGTACTCTGTCGAGAGCATTACGGACGGGAAAACCGCACTGAAATACGAAAGCAAAGACGGAATGATATCGATCTGGTTTCCGATGACGAAACAGGTTGGCGAGGAGATAAGGACCGTCATTAAGTATTCGGGCACTCCGCGGGTGGCGCCCAAACCGCCCTGGATCGGCGGATTCATGTGGGAGAAAACGCCGAGCGGCGCCGACTGGGTCTCGGTCGCATTGCAGAACGACGGGGCCGACCTGATGTTCCCGTGCAAGGATCATCCGTCCGACAAACCCGCGACGGCGACGATGCACATCACCGTACCCGATCCGCTGATTGCGAGCGGCCCCGGAAAATTCGAAGGCGCGAAAAAGAACGGGGACGGGACATCTACCTACAACTGGCGGATGACGAACCCGATCGCGAACTACTCCATCGTCTTCAACGCCGCACCGTACAAGATCGTCGAAGACAAATACAAGTCGGTCGACGGAACGACGATGCCGATCTTCTTCTATGTCCTGCCGGAAGACGAATCGAAAGCCGCGGGCCTGATCGCGGAGCAGAAAAAGTACCTCGCCTATTACGAAAAATACCTTGGACCGTACCCGTTCCGGTCGCAGAAGGTCGGCATCGTCGAAACCCCGCACCTCGGCATGGAGCACTCGACGAATATCGCCTACGGCAACAAATTCAAATCTAACGAGGATGGGACCGACTGGCTTTTGCTTCACGAATTCGGTCATGAATACTGGGCGAATCTCGTGACGGCGAGCGACTGGCGCGACTTCTGGATCCACGAGGGGTTTCAGAGCTACATGGACACCCTTTATCAGGAGCACCTCCACGGAAAGGAAGCGTATTTCACGATGATGAAAAATCGCGTGAAGGGGATCCGCAACATGCAGCCGGTCGCTCCACGCGATGCGAAGATTGCCTATCAGGTTTATATGGCCGAGCCCGACTATATGAATTCCGACGGCGACATCTACGGAAAAGGCGCGCTGGTTCTGCACTCGCTGCGATATCTGATCGGCGACGACGCTTTCTTTCGCAGCTTGCGCCGGATGGCTTATCCGACGAAAGAAATGGAAAAGTTAACCGACGGCCGGCAGGAGCGTCTCGTGAACACGGACGACTTCCTAACGATCGCGGAAGAAGAATCGAAGATGGATCTGGATTGGTTCTTTGAGATGTATCTTCGCCAGCCGAAACTGCCGAAGCTTGTCACCGAGGCCTCCGGCGGCACGATGAATCTGCGTTGGGAAACGCCGAACAACATGCCGTTCGCGATGCCGGTCGACGTGGTAGTTAACGGAAAAACGCAGCGGGTTGAGATGAAAGGTGGGCGCGGATCAATGAGTTTTAGCGGCGCTGCTCCGGTGATTGATCCGAACGGGTGGGTCTTGAAGGCACAATAAATGAAGCTCGACTACCCGTTGGTGTGTCTTCTATATATTGCTTGTTTATTCACCGGCGCGCTCTACTTCTTTGGAATCGCAACTATTCTCGGCGTAGCGGCTGGATTCGGACCACTCGGGTTGCTGTTTCTCTTCCTGCCGCTAGTACTTGCTGGATTCGTCTCGGGGCTCTCACTGTTTCAACCGCGTGTTGGTGCTTGTCTCGCGATCTGCCTGGTCCTTCCTTTTATTGCGGCGGCTGGGTATTCCGCCATTTATAATATTCCCGCGTCGGAGCCGACGTTCTGGGTGATTCCGGGGTGTGTAGTTATTTTCATCGCCACGCTCAACTTACTTTTTACGCGTCAGTCACTCTGGGAAGGATCGCGCTCACTTCGAATAGTAGCTGGTATTCTAGCGACATTGCCGGCTCTCGCGGGAATCTGGCTACTTGGAAGTATCGCCCTATGGATGGTTTCATGGGAATGGAAACTTTAGTGATCGCGGGGCTAAATCATAGGCGTTCAGAGACGGAAAAAGCTGCCTACCCACAGCGCCACTGATACTGTTACTACAAATTCATGTTGACAAGAGTTACTGTTAACAGTAACCTTGTCGGCATGTCGGATTTACTCCAAAATCTAAGAGAAACCGAATATCAAGGTGTGAAGGAGCTCGCCGACGTGGCGGAACGCGTGCTCCGCGAGGCTGGTCCAACCTACCGGAAAGGCACCGTCGCCGAATATCCAAACGAGCGGACGGTCCGCTACTACATCTCATCAGGCCTCCTTACCTCTGCATCGGAAAAGCGGGGGCTGAGGTCCGTATTCGGCTACGAACATCTCCTCAAGCTTCTCACCATCAAGAAACTTCAAGCTGACGGTCTGCCTATCAGCGTGATCAAAGAACTCATTTCCGACAAGGCAATTGAGGATCTCGAAAGGCTTTTCGACGAGGAGATCGATGGTCTGACTGAGGATGAATCGCGCCCAATTCTTCCACAGTCGGCAAGCGGGCCCGCTGATACCGAAGTGCACTTCAGCATAAGCTCCGCCCGAAAGTCAGCGGCCGTACCGCCGGCGAAAAGTAAAGCGAGAGAGTATCTCGAATCGCTTTTAATGAAGTCGAAACCGCGTGCGGAATGGGAGTCGGAGACTTTCAGTTCGGTTTCCCCGGATGCGCTTCCGCCCAGGTTACCCGATCCGCCCGATGTTGGATGGAAGCGGTACGAGGTGGTGCCGGGTCTGGAACTCCACGCCCGCGACGACTTTAAGCCGGCGGACGACGTCGGCAGGCTGATGGAAGTGCTGGAACGAATTTTCATACGACTCGACCAGAAATAATTTAATTACAACCGGAGGAGCATGCCCCATGACGAATAAGAAACCGACCATTGAAGTCATTACAGAAAAAACGCTAACAGCAAACACGGAACAGACGGTGGATGTTCTGATCAGAATCACGCCCCCGGAAATCGAGCAGGCAGGTTCGAAACGGCCGAAACTTAATCTGAGCATGGTGCTCGACCGCTCCGGGTCGATGAGCGGCAGGAAGATCGAGGAGGCGCGCCAATCCGCAAAGTATTGCATCGATCAGCTTCTCGCCACTGATCGCATAAGCACCGTGATCTTCGATGATCAGGTCGACGTCTTGATCCCAAGCCAGCCGGTCGAGAACAAAGAGCTTCTCAAGCGAGCGATCCACTCGGTCGTCACGGCCGGATCGACCGCCTTGCACGAAGCGTGGGTGCGCGGTGGCCTCGAGGTGAGCGACCATCTGGAGGGAACCGCGATCAATCGCGTCCTGCTGATCACCGATGGTCAGGCCAATGTCGGGGAAACAAGCGTCAATCGCATCGTCGAACAGGCACGTGAACTCGCCGCGAAGGGAGTGACGACGTCGACGATCGGGATCGGAGAAGACTTTAACGAAGATCTCTTGATGCCGATGGCAGAAGCGGGACGTGGCAATGCCTGGCATGTCCAAGAGCCACAGGACATGGTCCGCATCTTTGAAACCGAGTTGAAGGGGCTCGTCTCTCAGCACGGTCACACCGTTAGATTGGCAATCGAGCCGGCGGCGGGCGTGACGGTCGCGGATGTACTCAACGACTTCGAAACCGACACCACAGGCCGCTGCATACTTCCGAATCTGCTGGCTTCTTCGCCCCTCGAAATCGTTGTCCGAATGCGCGTTCCGTCTTATAACGTGTGCGACGAGGCTGACCTGGCAAATGTCGCACTGACATATGTCGAGCAGACCTCCAACGTTCCCATAACGATGACAGCGCCCTTTCGAGCGAGATTCGATTCTCCCGAGACTGTCGCCGCACTCGACCCAAATCTCGACGTGATCGAGGCGGTTCAACTTTTGATGAACGCACGAGCTCGCCAAGAGGCTATCGCGCAAATGGATGTAGGTAATTTTGCCGCGTGTATGGATACCTTTAAGTCTGTTGCTCAAGAAACCGAAATCGCGTTTTCCCTGGTTGCTTCGCCGCGACTGGAACGTGAGCGCGAAGAGCTTGCGGAGTTGGAGCAGGCAATGGAGTCACGCGAGAACTATAGCTCCACGCGGAAACGAATGGCTTACGGGCGGGAGTCGATTAGGAAGGGGAAGTAAAAAAGCTCCTCTCCAAGTTTGCTATGCCGGGGGCGTGGCAGTCAGAACCGGGAGCCGTAGCGACTGCCGTATCAACGGCAGCAGTCAAAGCTTGTTTACCGATGCCGATTCATTAGGTTAAGACGCCGGTTGCTACCGCTCCCGGTTCTGACTGCC
>DATLCA010000074.1:0-1873 GCA_035526605.1 Pyrinomonadaceae bacterium
CCAGCCGGTAAAGTTTGTCGGCGTCGGCGAAAAGTACGACGCGATCGAGCCTTTCTATCCTGATCGTATCGCACAGCGGATCCTCGGCATGGGCGATGTGCTCACGCTGATCGAGGAAGTTCAGGGCAAGATCAGCGAAGAAGAAGCGCAGGCCCAGCTCGCGAAAATGACGCGTAATCAGTTTACGCTCGAAGATTTTCGGAGCCAGCTTGGACAGTTCAAGAAGCTCGGCTCTATGTCGAAGCTGATGAAGATGCTACCGGAGCAAATGACCGGCGGCCTGCAGATAACAGACGAGCAGTCGGCGGAAGTCGACGTGCAGATGAAGAAGACCGAGGCGATCATCGACTCGATGACGAAGCTTGAAAGGAACGATCATCGCGTTCTCGACGCCAGCCGCAAGACGCGCGTGGCCCGCGGCTCCGGCTCGACGATCGCGGAAGTCAACCAGCTTCTTCGGCAGTACGAGCAGATGCGCAAGATGATGGCGCAGATGAATCGCGGCGGTTTGTTCGGCGGGCTCGGTAAAAAAATGATGGGTGGCCTCGCCGGCGGTTTGGGCGGAATGCTCGGCGGCGGGGGGATGCCCGGTCTTGGTGGTATGTTGGGAAGCGGCGCCGATCAGGGTGCGGACGAATCGAATGGTTCAGCGGCCCGGAGCGTGAAGAAAAAGAAGAGACACAAGAAAAGGAAATGATCATTGATCATTGATGGTTGTTCGTCGGGTTTTCCAACGATCAACTATCGACGATCAACCAACGAGGACTATGTTAGCAATCAGCTTGATGAGAATAGGCGCGAAGGGCAAACCCTTTTACCGCCTTGTAGTAAAAGAAAAGCGTTCAAAGCGTGACGGGAAATATCTTGAGAATCTCGGTACATATAATCCGATGGTCGATCCGGCCGCTGTGGATCTGAAACACGATCGCATCCAGTACTGGATCAGCGTCGGTGCGAAGCCTACGGAAACCGTCGCGAGTTTGATCAAGAATAACCCGGCGCCGGCGGAAGTCGCCGAAGTCGCCGAAGTCGCCGAAGTCTAGGAAGTCCGCGAAGTCTTGGAAAGTCTAGCAAGGTCGGAAAGACGCGCTAGACCCGACAGACTCGAGGGACCGGTAGACCCGATAGATCCGAATGAAGGAAGCTGTAGAAACAATCGTGAAGGCGCTTGTCGGCGACGCCGACGCGGTCGAAATTACCGAAAACTCTGACGGAGGCAAAACGGTAAAGTTCGGCGTGCGGGTCGCACCCGACGATTTCGGGCGGCTAATCGGGCGCGAGGGGCGGACCATCAAAGCGATTCGAAGCATTCTTTATTTCGCGGGGATGAAGCAGGGAAAACGGTTTCACCTGGATTTGATCGAAAACTAGAGTTCGATTTTTCGCGATGGAAGAACTCGTAGCAATCGCGAAGATCGCGAAGCCCCGCGGACTTCGCGGCGAGGTCGTCGCAGATATCCTGACGGATTTTCCGGAGAGATTCGACGGGCTCAAAAATGTTGTCGGGGTTTCCGCGAATGGGACGCGGACCGATTTGAAAATTGAAGACTCGTGGCTTCAGAAGGACCGTGTCGTTCTTCGCTTTGCGGGAATCACTTCGGTCGAGGCCGCTGAGACTTTGAGGAGCGTCGAGATCTGCATTCCGGAATCGGCAGCGGCCGAGTTGGATGAAGGCGAGTTCTTTGACTGGCAGCTTGCGGGGTGTGAAGTAGAAACGACAGAAGGCCAACGGGTCGGCATCGTACGCGAAATCATGCGAACCGGCGGGACGGAACTTCTGGTCGTCGAAAACGGAGCACAAGAATATTTGATCCCGTTCGCGGAGGCGATCTGCCCAGAAGTCGATATTGAAAAGAAACGGATCGTGGTTGAT
>DATLCA010000075.1:0-20043 GCA_035526605.1 Pyrinomonadaceae bacterium
AATTCGAAGGAAAAGACTTAGCGGACAAATACGAAGTCGGAGCTCTTATCCGTCGGGGCGAGATCGGTGATTTCTACCGCGGCCGGCATCTGTTTATGGACCGTCCCGTGACACTCCGTATCGTCCCACGCGCTCTCTCGGTGGACGACCAGATCGTCAGGCGCTTTTTTGACGAAGCAAAATCGGCATCACGGATAAATCATCCGAATGTTCTAAACGTCGTCGATTTCGGCTCAGCCTCCGACGGCATCGTCTACGCAGTTTACGAAGGCGAAAATGGCGAGACGCTGGCGGAAGTAATTCGCAATTCCGGTGGAAAGCTCGAAGCGTCGGCGGCCATAGACATCGCGAAGCAGGCAGCGGACGGCGTCACCGGGATCCATTTGTTCGGGCTCGTCCATGGCAACCTGACACCCGAGAATATTCTCGTTAAAAATGACGACGGCGAACGTCCGTTCGTGAAGCTTTTGGGGGCCGGGTCCGCAGGCCCGATGTCTGCAAGTCGCCCGGACACCGACGCGATGGCTGCGGATTTTGCATATCTCGCACCTGAGCAGTGCTCCGGAGCGGAGGAAGCGGATGCACGGTCGGACGTGTATTCTCTCGGCATTATTGCCTATGAAATGCTTGCCGGGGAACCGCCTTTCAGCGGTGACCGTCCGTCCGACGTGATGCTGAAGCATACGGAAGAAGCTCCGCCGCCGTTGTCTGCCTTCCGCAGCGATGTTCCGCCTGCGGTCGAGCCCGTGGTGCTAAAAGCTTTGGCAAAAGATCCTGAGCTGAGATATCAGACCGCGGGCGAATTTGCCGATGATCTTTCCCGCGTCGCCGACGGCAAGCCGGCACTCGCCGCAGCTGCGTCGGCTGGGACCGACACCAACAATATTTGGAAGACGGCATTCATCGTGCTCGCCGGTATCTCTTTGCTGTCCGTGTTCCTGATATACGCGACTTCCAGCAAGCAAACCAACCCCACGACGGCGCTCCAGGCCGACGCGAACGGGCAGCCGGTGCAGCCGATCAATCCGGCAACCGGTGCGGAAGAGCAAAATCTTGCAGCGATGCCGGGAATGATGCCCGAGGTCGTCGGCAATTCCAACTCGAGTACGGGCATTCCCGGAACGGCGCCTGGCGGTGACGGTTACAATCCCTGGGCATCCGGTGCTCCGCCCGCAGGTGCTCCACCGCAAAGTTACGGGGCTCCGGGTGGGACTGTAAATATTCCGCCCGGCCAGAGCCCTTTCATGCAGGACCTGCCGGCCGGCTGCTCGGTGACTCCGACGGGATTGGTTCTCTGCCCCGTTCCCGTTACAACTCCGAAGCCAACACCAACTCCCAAATTGCCGCCGGCGAATGCGAATACGGGGACGGCACCAGCGGTAACCCCGACCCCGGCGAGGACGCCCGCTCCGACGAGGCCGACACCCGCACCGGCGCCTGCGAGATCACCGGCAGCGAACCGCCCATCGACGTCGACCGGAGATGGCCAGGCTAAGCAGCTCCGCTAGGGGCCAAGCGTTTGCGGCAACCCGGGATGTCAGAGCAGCTCCGGTAGGAGCGGAATGTTTGTAGCAATGCATCGAAAACGAAATTAAGCTCCGTGGGAGCGGCACACCCCATGCCGCTCCCACGGAGCTTTGAACGTGTGGGGGGAACCGTTTCTACAAACATTCCGCTCCTACCGGAGCTATTGCAAATATTCCTCTCCTAGCCGACCTGACAACATCCCACTCCCGGAGGGGCCGACACGAACATTCCGCCGTTCGCGGAACTGGCGGATCCTACCTCGGGACTTCGACTGTTTTTAGAATATCTGCAATCACGGCGTCGGTCGTCGCTCCTTCTAACTCCGCTTCCGCACGCAGCGCGAGACGATGACGCAGAACGGGCATGGCGATGTCCCGTATGTCATCCGGCGTTGGGAAATCGCGACCGCGGATAGCCGCGAGCGCTTTTGAGCAGAGGAGCATCGCGATCGAGGCTCGTGGACTGGCTCCGTAGAGTATGGTCGGGTGGCTCCGCGTCTTTCGCACGATCTCTACGATGTACTTTTGCACGCCCGGCTCCATCCGCATCTGTCGGACTTCGAGGCGGCAGTTCTGGATCACACCTGCGTCCGACAAAGGAACGATGTTCAGTTGATCGAGCTGATGTGAGTTGAACCCGGAATCCCAACGCGCAACGATCTCCTGTTCATCCTCCTGCGCCGGGTACCCGATCAGGATCTTCAACAAAAAACGATCGAGCTGAGCTTCGGGCAAAGGATAAGTTCCCTCGTATTCGATAGGGTTTTCGGTCGCGAGTACTGTGAAGATCGGCGACAGCGGGTATCGCTCGCCGTCGATCGTAGTTTGGCGCTCCTCCATCGCTTCAAGCAGTGCAGCCTGAGTCTTCGGCGGGGTCCGGTTGATCTCGTCGGCAAGCAGAATGTCGGTAAAGATGGGGCCTTGTCTCAGCGAGAACTGGGACGACTGCATGTTGAAGACGTTCGTGCCGGTGATGTCGGAGGGCATCAGGTCGGGCGTGAATTGGATGCGCGAGAACTGTGCTCCGATGATGCGCGAAAGGGTTTTCACCGCGAGGGTCTTGGCGGTACCCGGCACCCCTTCCAACAGCGCGTGGCCTTCAGCTAAAACGGCGACGAGAATCTGTTCGATGACGTCGTCCTGACCGACGATAGTTTTCCGCAGCTCGTTCAGAATGTGAGCGATAGTGGGTGGCGTATAATTGAGCATCTTTTAACTTGCGACCATGGCGAACTCCTGGCTCACCTCCCAAACACGGAGGAAAGCTTTATCGTGCGAAATCCAATATCGTCTTGATAGCCAATATAAAAACCGTGGCCAAAAAGATTCGCCTCAGCCAAATCTCATTCATTTTTGCCGCGTAATGCGCTCCCACGAACGCACCGGCGAACATCGAAACTGCGAGAAATATCCCGAGGCGGTAATCTACTAAACCTTCCCACATAAAGACTAGCGTGGCAATTCCGGACGAAAAGACATTTATGAATTTCGTCGCGGCGACCGATTGCGTGAAGCTCATCGCCGCGAACGTGACCAATGTCGCCGTGAGCACCGTCACGTAACCGCCGCTGAAGAGCCCGCCGTAGATCGCCAGCAGAAATGTCAGAAGATAGACGATCATCGACAACGGACGCGCGACGGCAGGCCGCGTTACACCGGATGGTTCGGTCGCGCCGTGAGGTCGCACAAACATAAAAACCACCATCACGATCATCGCGACCGAGACTATCGCTTTGATCGATTGATTCGTGATCAATCCGACCAGCATCGCACCGATCGCCGAGCCCGCGATCGTGAGAACAACAAGCGGCGTCAGCTTCCTGAACTCGATACTTCCCTGCCGCATGAAAGGGATCGTCCCGCCGATCGCCATAAAAGTGAGGCCGAACATGTTGGTTGCGACGGCGACCTTCTCGTCGATACCGAACTGGAACATTACCGGTACCGTGACGAGTGAGTTGCTGCCCGTCACGACGCCGACGACACTGGTCGCGAAGAAAAGCAGGATCATCACGATAAGGTCGGATGAAGACATCGTCTACAAACCTTTCCTCGCCGCCCGTTTTAACCCGAGCTTCCCCTCGATCTCGCGAATGCGCTCGATGATCGAAATCGTATCGTTCTTTCTTACCGGCTCGCCGTGAATTACGTCTTCGCAACGGAACATCAGATCGTCGATGTCTTGCGCACTGCCGCCCGTCCGCTCTGCGATGCGCTCCGCTATTTCTCTTCTTGAAGCCGTGGTGTTATCGAGCCCGACCAAAAACGCCGCCCGCCTGCGAAAGTCCGTGTAAATATTCTCGATCGCCAGGTCGTACGCCCCCGTTCGCTGCTGCAGCTCCGCCATGGCGGAGACATACTCGAGTTTGGAAAGCCGGCTCGGTTCCGCTTCGGGTATCGGGCGAGCGAAGCGGCGGCTTTGCGAAAAGAAGATCAAAGCGACGACCAACCCGCATTGAAGAAATATGGCGATGACCGGCGTGCCCTCAAAGTATCTGAAGAACCGATTGTTGTTCGCGCCGTAGCCGTGATGGTATTCGTCAAACGCGATGAGGCCCCCGCGCGAGGTCACAAGATTTATTGCAAGTTGGGCGTTATCGACTATGTTGATCCCGTTGTTCGAAACAATGTACGGGTCGGACAAAATGATCACACGTCCTTCGGAAAAGGGAGCTTCGACGAGAAGCGATTCACCGGCGGTTCCGAAATGAACGACAGGAGACTGGAAAGCCGGCTCTCCGCGCAAAAGATCGGCGGGTGCTTCATCTTGCGCGCCGGACTCATCGCTCGCACGCCCATCGGGGCTTTGCTCATCGACCTTTCTCATTACCGGCGGAGGCGGCGGATCGCTCGAATAGAAATCGTAAGGGGTCGGTGACGGCGTGGAGCTAAGTCCACTTGTCTGCCCGCTCTTCGGGATGTTGGAGTCGGCGTACCGTTCGAGTTTTATCGACGATGCCAGCCGAGACGCCTGAACGGCATTTACACCCTTAGAAAATGACGACGGCTGAACCGCCTTCTGCGCGGATCTCTCCGCGGTCATTTGCTTTTGGTCCGACGCATCGATGACGTAGAGGTCGGGGGTCACTTTCGGAAGCACGGACATCTTCCATTGCGCGGTGGTTACAAGAAGCTCCTCGGAAGGCTCGCGGTCGATAAGGAGAAGCGTCCCGCCGGCCGACACCCATTCCATAAGGTTGGTTTTCTCGTCCGCGCTTACCTCGCGCCGGAGCGGCCCGACAATAACGAAAACGGACGGACGGTTTTCCTTTTCGGACCGCAGCGTCTCGAGAGATGTTTGCCAGCGTGTGACGTTCCGTCCGGTCTCGGAAAGCAGGGCATAAAAGGCCTGCGTGCCGGTGCTGCCGGAATTGTACGTGGAACGGTTCGGCGCAAACTCCGTATCCGCGACCTTCTCTTTTTGCACGTACGTCGCGGCGTTCAGCCCCACGAGCAGAAGGACCACAAAAATCAGCACTAGAAATATAGAAAGTTTCTGCCTCATTTGCTCAGCGATTTGAACCTACACGCTGCGGATCGCTTTGTCATACTCGTCGCGGAACTGAGCCCAATCCTGCTCTGCGGATTCCTGAAAACCATACCAGTGCCGTTCGAACGTGTCGGTCACGGATTTCAGTCGCGGATGTAAGTCTCCGCGGGACCTGACATCTCGAAGATAATCACGATTGGTTTTATCGCGAGCAAGACCGATCACCTTCCGGTCACTCAGGTCACATAACAAAGCGATATAACCTTTGCGGATCGCACCACGCAGATCTCCGTCGCGCGCCAATCGCTCGGCCTCATCGAAGAGATTGCTGGCCGTGACGTCCTCGCCGAGTTGCTCGCCGAGAATGGTCCGCTGTCTCTTTGGCTTGCGATTTCTTGTGCGCTTTAACTGCGGGAAAATTAGCGGGATGATCTTGTAAAGGAGAAACCCGAGAAGTCCAAGCAAAGCTGCGTACAGCAGGATCTGAAGGAAAGCTATTATGTAGGCCATTCCCGAAAACCCTTCGGACGGCAGGTTGGGTTTTGGGAAGAGGCTTTCGAGCCACTCCAGAAATTCGCGCAGCCATCGCTGGATCGCACTCTCCTGTTTCTCCTGCGGTTTTTGATATTCCTCGCGCCTCAGAATCTCGCCAAGCTTCTGTTTGTCCTGGTCCTTGTTCCGCTCCGCCGCGGCCGCCTTTTCCAGTTCGTGAAGTTTGAACGAAACGGACGACAGATACTCGCGAATCTCCAATACGATCACGACCTGCTTCTGCGCGTCTTGCTGTGCCTCGAACGCTCCGGCTTTGTCGAGAAGCCATTGATTTGCCGTCTCGACCGTTCCACCTTCCCACTCGATGCGTTCCGATGCGGGAAAGTCTCTTCGGACCTGCGCCGCAAACGCGCGGGTCCGGCCAGGCTCAACCGGCTCGCCCTCTTGCAGGGAAATTTCGAGCTCGATTGCGAACGTTCGAGCAGAGTCGATCTTCGCTTTGTAGTCCTCGAGCGATGCCGGCAACACCGCCGTAGTGAATACCAGCGCGAATGTAAGGAGCATCCCCGCACGAACCACATATGCGACTAACTTTTTTTCCGGCGGGATCATTTTAAATTCAGAGTGGTCAGTGATGAACCGCGCGACGAGACCGGTGGCGGCGGCACATTTTGGGTCGCGAGCGCCGGCTGAAGTGGATTGATATAAGTCTGCGGAACCTCCGGTATTTCACCCAACCGCCGAGCGGCCATCAATTCGATATCGTAACCCTCGTGCCGCACGCGTTCGTCCACATACAGCAGACAGAGGCCGACCATCCACACAGGCGTCAGCAGAATGAGACTCGCCTGCGACAGGAGCTGCGAGGAGATCTCGTACCACGCGGGCACGATGTCCGGCTCGAATGTGAAGACTTCGACGCCTTGGGCCCATGCGTACCAGAGCAACGGGATGTAGAAAAGCGCAAGGGCCGAGTAGGTCGCGACGATCGAAAAGATAAATAGAGCCGCCAGTCGTTTTACGTTGCCGCTCGCCAGACTCGCGCTCCGCGAGATGGATGAAAAAACTCCCTGGCCCTCGACCAGCATAACCTGCGGAACATAGGCGAATCTGGACGCAACCAGGAAGAACAGCCAGACAGTCCCAAAGGTCGCGGCCCCACCAACCAGAATGCCGACAAGGGCGGCGAGCGGGGGAACCACGGAAAGAATTCCAACAACGAGGACGACAAGGAGGGCCCCGATGATAAGGCCAAGGTACAGCACTACGAATCCGACGGTGCCCAGCAAGACGGCAATGATGGAAGAGGCGGCGAGCAGTCCGGCAAGGCGCTTCCAGGTATTTGCGTATGTTTCGCGAAAGGTGAGCGGCTCATTGAAGAGCAGATGACGTACGAAATTTCGCGAGGCGCCGCCCATTACAGAAAGGGTCGCGACCGTTTCCGTGAACCATATGACGGCAGAGCCGAGCCAAACGAACAAGTAATAAAGCGTCAGATCGAATGCGTTGTTCGCGGAGCTTACGGAAAACAAAGATCGTGCGACAAACGTCCACCCGACCGAGATCAAAGTTCCGGTGATCACCGGGGGCGCGGCGATAAAAACGAACGTCCAGAAATTTTGCCGATAGAACCGAACCGCCCGGTCGATGAGATCACCCGGACCGAGCGGCACGAGTGAAAGGTGAGAGTTGGCGGAAGCGTTTAGCTGCATCAAGAAAAATTAGTGAACAGTATAACGTCTTTGCAATATGATCGAAATAAAAAGAAAAAGCCCGCCAGTAAAACTGGCGGGCACAAGAAAGCATTTCTGCCAGATTAGAAATCAAACCGTGCACCGAACTGCATGATGCGCGGCTGGTTGTAAGTGGACAGGATCCGACCGAAGCTGGTGCTCGAAATATCGATATCAGCTGTAAAGGTCGGCTTCTGCTGGTTCAGCACGTTGAATGCTTCCGCACGCAACTGCAAACGCATCCTTTCACCGAAGCGAATGTTCTTGCTCAAACCGGCGTCCCAATTGATGTAGGGCAAACCGTTGATGAAGTTACGCGGAAGATTTCCAACCTCACCGGCATTATTAAAGAAGAACACCTGTTCGGGGAACGGGGCCTGACCGACCGGGTTCGCAGCGATGACCTGAAGGCCTGTAGCGCCAGCAGGAAGCGGCTGGTAAAGATCGATTCGAGTTCTTACGCCACCGATGACCGCACTCGCGTAGAGCACTTTCGGATCGATGAAGTAACGGCCGTTAGGCGTCTCAAAAAGACCCGTCAACTGCTTGATCTCTCGCGCCGTCAGGCTCGACCTTGCAGTCTGGCGAGTTGAGCGGCTGGTGATCGACGAAGTCGAACGAGGATCAGTAATGCTGAGCGGAGCGCCCGAGCTCAAGTTAATGATCGACGAGAATTGGAACCCGCCGAAGATCGCGTTGACCCATCCGCCCTGGTTCAGGAATTTCTTACCCTTACCGAACGGCAGTTCATAGATCACGTTGGCATTGAGCGTGTGCGTTCTATCGTAGTCGGGACGTCCAAACTGAAGCCCGGGGTTGTTATTGTCCTGGTAGGGACTCTGACGAACCTGCGAGTCATCAGGGATATCGGCCAACACCTTCTGGAAGGTGTAGTTGACCTGGTACGCGAGGCCACCCGAAAAACGTCGGCGAATTTCAGCTTGCAGCGCGTTGTAGCGATATTTACCACCGTTGGTCAGTATCTCGAGTGCGAAGATGTCCGACGTACGCTGGAATGTGATTCCCGTGTCCTGGCCAAGACCGATGTAGTTCTGGGCCAACGAGCCGACGCGTCCGACTTCGATGAAAGACAGATTGGTCGCGTTGGTTAGGGCACCCTGTACGGTCGGGCCGCCGATCGCGCTTAGGACCGGAGTCGGCTGGCTGCCCGGGAACGCTGGATTAAAGCCGGCGCTTCTCGGACCAAGGGTCGTGGTACACGTGGTCGGTGTCTGTCCCGGCGTGTTCACGCATGTGTTGAACCGGGTGTCGTAGATCGCCAAGTTCGACTGCGCGCGTTTGAAGTCCGCGAGAAAGCCGTTGTTGATAGTGTCGATCTGGTTGGTGTCGATCGAGCGAATCATTTGATTGCCCATACTGCCGACGTAGCGAACTTCGAGAACCGATCTGAAACCGATCTCGCGCTGAATGCCGACGTTCCACTCATAGATGCGCGGAACCTGATAGTGCGGGTCAACGCCAAAAACCGAGCTGAGCTGGTTCGCGTTATTGGTCACAAACGTACGCGGCGGCGCCGTGAAGCTCGGGGGCGTTGTCGCCACCGGTACTGCTGTGAAAGGTGCAGTAGCGGGTCCCGGTGCCGTCAATGACGCACGCAGATTGCTGAACGTGGTGGTTAAAGAACCCAGTCCGGAGTTAGCCTGATTGAATGCATCCGGTGCTCGGAGGTACTCGTCGTTGACGTAACCTACCCGAAATCCGCCTCGGATAACCGTGGATTCCGGCAGGATCCTTCCAAAGAAGCCCTTTCCGAATTTCGGCGAATAAGCAACGCTGACGCTGGGCCCGAAGTTGTCTTTGTCCGGGAAAAAGAACGTTCCAGGTGTTCCCGTATTTGTTCCGACAAAATTGAGGACACCGCCATTAGAAGCGACGCTGAAAATGTCATCCTTATTCGGGAAGACAGGTTCCAGATAACGCGACTGCGGGTTGTGGAGCGGCGTGTAGTACTCGTACCGAAGTCCGAGATTAAGCGTCAGATTCGGCGTCAGGCGCCACTGATCGGACACATACGCTGAATAGATGTTGTAGTCCAGCTGGAAGATGGAAGGACCAAACTCATAGCCGGTCTCCGCACTCGTCAAGTTCGCCGTCCGGGCACTCGTGCCGATGATGCCGCCAAGCGTATATCGCAAAGCGTTTACGCGAGCAAGATCGGTCGTGTTGATGCACGTGGTCGTACCGCAGATCTGAGTCGAGGTAAGGCCCGTCGTGTTCGGATTCGCGGTTGAACTAATCGTGTAAGTCGGAGTCACACCGTTGAATGCAAGCTGCGTTACTTCCTGGATTTCAAACTGCCCGCCAAAGCGGAACGAGTGATTGCCCATCGAGTAAACAGCGTTGTCCTGAATGTTGCGGTAGAACGTCTTGCGTCCCTGCGTCCTGAACGAGCCTTCCGGAGATGTAAATGGAAGACCTGCGATTAGGAAGCTGGTCGGAATGGTGTCGCCTTCATCGAACAACACGTTGGCTTTCTGGAAACCGCCGCGGATCTCGTTAGAGAACGAGCTGCCGATGGTGAAGCGATATGCCAATGCCATGAAGTCCGTCGGGGCCGTCGTATTGACGAAAGCGTCCGACGAAAAACCGGCCGCGAGATCCGTTCGTGCATCAATGTCGGATGTACGGCGGAAGATGAAGTTGAGGCTGTGCCGGTCATTGGCGTCGTAATCAACGCGGGATGTGTAAGAGCGCCGATTACGCGGGTCCGAGCGCAAAAGGCTGAGCCCCTGCAAATAATTGGTACCCGTGAGAACGCCGTTTCCGGTATCCGGAAGACGGGAGAGCAGTCGAGCCTGGATAACCGGATCGACAGTCAGGACGCCGCCCTGGGCCGCGGTCAACGGAGTCGTAAAACCGGTACCACTTAGCACGTTGATCGTTTGCGTCGTGCCGGTCGAAGCATTCGAAAATGTGAATGCACCTGTTCGGGCCGGCGCCAGAAGCGTGGTCAAACCCGTGATCGTTGCCTGTTGAGCAAGACGGAACGCTTCGTAGTTAAAGAAGAAGAATGCCTTGTTTCTATCAAAAATGGGGCCGCCCTCTCCAAAATGCGGAAACGGAACGGGGCCGCTGATCGAACCGCCGTACTGGTTACGGTTGAGGAAAGGCTTAGCCAAACCGTCGCGGTTATTTTCCCATCTGTTTGCGGTGAATTCGGAGTTGCGGTTGAACGCGAACAACGAACCGTGGAAATCCTTACCGCCGCGAGGTGTAACCAACTGAACAAGGCTGGATCCTCCGCCCTGCTCGGCTCCGGCGTTCTGGGACGTGAAGGTGAATTCACCGGTGTCATCCACGTTCGGCTGATCGGAAACAAACGCGCCGGTGCGGATAAAGTTGTCCTGGACGTTCAGGCCATCTCTCGTGACCGCGGTTGATGAGGAACGCTGACCGTTGATCGAACTGGTCAACGGGTTGACGCCCGCCTGCAGGTTGAGCAAGCTGAGCGGGTTGCGGCCGTTTAGCGGCAGCTCGCGGATCTGCTCCTGCGAGATGGTCGTGCTAAGCTCGGCGTTTGTAGAGTTGATCGCCTCGCCGCCCGACGCGGTCACCGTAACCTCTTCGGAAACGGCTCCGACTTCGAGGAGCGCGGCCAGCGAGTAATCGCGGCCGGTGTCGATCTTAACGTCGCTGGCCGTAAATGTCTTGAAACCAGCGGCTGTAATTTTTACAGTGTATGTTCCGAATTCAAGCGGAACCGTAAAACTGCCATCACTGTCGGAAGTGACGGTCCGCTCGCGCCCCGTCTGATTATCTGTAATCACGACAGTTGCGCCGGCGACGGCGCCTGTGGCATCGGATACCGTCCCGATGAGCTTGCCGCTTGTCGACTGTCCGAACGTCAGCGCCGACGTTACAAGGACAAACAAAAGCGTGCTTAAAAATCTCTTCATACTCTCCTCCTAAGAAAGAAACAATGCGTTTTCTGGGTCTATTTGTTCAGCAGTTTGATTGAACAGGGGAAAAGTTTCAATTATCGTGCCATAAAGGGCGCGCCAATAAGTGGTGTCAAATGAACAATCTGCGCGCCAAAGACACTAAAGGTGTCCATTTCTCTGAATTATTGTACAAGAATCTGAATTTGCAAATTTCCGGGCCTAAGGCCGGGTGTGGATGTTGTAAGTCTTGATTTTCGAGTTCAAAGTGGTCGCGTTGAGCCCAAGAAGACGAGCAGCGCGGGACTGGTGACCGCCGGTCTGGTCGAGCGCTCTCCGGATGAGATCGATCTCGAAGCGTTTGACCTCGTCGTAGAAATTGACGCCTCTGCCGATATCGATATTCCCCGACGTCCCTTCGGCTTTTTTCATCATCTCAAATGCCAGGGCCGGATCCCGGACCTCCGGCCGGAGGCAATCGACCGTGATCTCGTCCGTCGACGCGATCACGACGGCCCGCTCGATGATGTTCTCGAGCTCGCGGACATTTCCGGGGTAATGGTAGTTCTCGAGCAGCGACAGAACCTCGGGCGACAGGTTTTCCGAGATCGTCCTCAGATTCTCGTCGTTGTACTTGTGGATGAAATGCTTTGTTAAGGGAAGGATGTCTTCCGGGCGCTGACGGAGCGCGGGAAGCTCGATGGGCACGACCGAGAGGCGATAGTAAAGATCCTCGCGAAACGTACCGGTCTTTACCGCATCCTTGAGATCCACATTCGTCGCGGCGATGATCCGGACATCGACCTTGACCGGAGTCGTTTCGCCGATCGGGGTGAATTCGCGTTCCTGAATTACGCGCAGCAATCGCACCTGCATCTCGGGACGCAGGTCCCCGATCTCATCCAGGAATATGGAACCCGTGTCCGCGACTTCGAACAGTCCTTTCTTTGCGGCGACTGCCCCGGTAAACGCGCCTTTGGTGTGACCGAAGAGTTCGGATTCGAGAAGCTCCGAAGGAATGTTGGAACAATTGACTACGACGAACGGACAGTCGGCACGCGGGCTCGCCTCGTGGATCGCCTTCGCCATCAACTCCTTTCCCGTCCCGCTTTCACCGGTGACCAAAACTGTGGAGCGCGCGGGAGCGACACGTTCGACAAGCCGGAAGATCTCTTCCATCTTCTCGGAGCGTCCGACGATCGCGTCGCGGCTGACCGATCGCGTCATCACTTGCCGAAGAGTCTGGCGTTCTTCTTCCTTCCGACGCTTCTTGATCCCTTTCGCGACAAAGCCGAGTATCTGCTCGTTCTGAAACGGCTTTCGAATTACGCCGTTCGCGCCCTTTTCCCAGGCAGAGATCGCCGTATCGAATGTGGCGAACGCGGTGATCATCAAAACGACCGCTTCCGGGTCGGCCTTCATCAGTTCCTCGAGAGCGGTGAGCCCGCCCATCCCCGGCATTGAGACGTCCATCAAAACCACGTCATAGGATTTCTGCGAGTAGACTTCGAGGGCCTCCTCACCGGTGCGTGCGAGGTCCACTTTGTAGCCCGCGGTCGACAGAATCGTGTCGAGCACGTCCCGCATTATCTCTTCGTCATCGCAAACGAGAACTGATCCTTTCTTAGCCATAAACAAAAGCCAAACCTAAGTAAAACGGGAGCGGAAAGGTTAAGATTATAGACGTTTGCGAAATTAAAGCGAAGACGCGTATCCAAGGAGCAGACGAAATTCCGGGGAATTCTGAAATGCTTCCGATTCGTGTCTTGCGTTTTGTTCGTAAGGTTGCAAGGTTGGTTTTCTTTTCGTGTCTTTGCTTTGTTCGTGTGATTCGTGTGTTTCGTGGTTGGGTTTCAAGAGAGCCGAAACCACGAAACACACGAATCACACGAACAAAGCGAAGACACGAAAAGAGTTGAATGTGACATTCATATTTTTAGGTTGAATCCCATTCAATCTGCGAGATCGCATGCTCGAAACAAAACAATTTCATATCGGTTGTCAGAGCTGGCAGTACGAGGACTGGGTTTCCAAACCCGGCGAGGATCCCGTCTTCTATCCAAGAGGAACGCGACCGGCGGATATGCTGTCGCATTACTCGCAGATCTTCGACACGATCGAAGTAGATTCCACCGCGTACGGAACGCCCGCGATTTCGACGCTCGAAGGCTGGGTCGCCGCGACACCGGACGATTTTCGGTTCAGCTTAAAAGTACCCCGTGCGATAACCCACGACTTTTCGCTTACACCGCAAAGCTACCCGCTGATGGACGAGTTTACCGACGCCGCACGATTACTTGGTAAGAAGCTCGGTGCGGTCCTCATACAATTGCCGGCCAGCTTCGAATCGACAAAAGACAACGGCACCGCACTCCGGGCTTTCGTTTCGCGGCTTCCCCGCGATATCAGATTCGCGGTCGAGTTTCGCCACCCCGGATGGTTCGTGGAATGGACATTCGATGAGTTGAACGAGAACCGAGTCGCGCTCGGATTGGTCGCGGGAAAGTGGGTTCCGGAAGACGCAATGCTCGACGCATTCGAGAAGACGCACGCGCCCATCGCCTACGTGCGGATGATGGGAATTCGAGACCTCGACAAATTCGACCGGATCTATCGCGACCGAAGCCACGAGATCGGACAGTGGGCCGCGAAGGCCGGGTCATTGAAGGCGAAAAAAGTTTTCGTTTATCTGGATAATTACTTCGAAGGTCACGCCCCGGCGACCGCGAACCGATTTAAGGCACACCTCGGCATCCCCGTCACGGATCCGCAGCGCCTCGATCCGCAAGCCTCTCTTTTTTGAAGGCCGATCCCGCCACTCCGTGGCGAGATCAACCATGATTCGTTGTAGCTCAAGGTCCCGACTTAGGGAGACGGAAACCACTGACTCACACGAAATCGCACGAACAAAACGAAGACACAAAAAAGAATCCTAAACTAGGGAACAACGGCGGCCGGAACTGATAGGTCAGAGCCCGCTCCCCAGCTATCTATCCGTGCAGCGCCGCTGCCGCTCTGAAGTATGTACCAGACGCCCCCGCGGTAAACGGCAAAATCGTTCCGGCCGTCGCCGTCGTAATCGCCCGGCGATGGGACATCGGTCGAAATCCCGAAATGGGTTGCGACGAATCCATTATCCGAGCTTCGTAACACATACCAATTGCCGTCCGATGGGCGAAACACCGCGAGATCGGCTTTCGAGTCACCGTCGTAATCCCCAAAGACGGGCTTATCCTCCGCAAGTCCAAACTGTATTGCACTGAATCCCGCGGTCGAACCCTGCAGATACCAAACTCCGTCGCGATAAACCGCGATGTCCGTTCTTCCATCTCCGTCGTAATCCGCAGAGACCGGGCGGTCCGTGCTCAGGCCGAATTGCGTGGCTCTGAATCCGTCGCGACTTTGCAGCAGATACCAGACACGATCGGACGGCCGCCATACCGCGATGTCGGCGACGCCATCGCCGTCATAGTCTCCGGGCTGCGGTTTGTCACCCGCGATTCCGAACTGGCTGATCTGGATCCCATCGCGGCTGCGCATGATGTACCAAACGCCGTCGCGAAAAACGGCGATGTCGGATTTCCCGTCGCCGTCGTAATCGTCAGGGGCAAGGACGTCGGTGCCGATGCCGAAATTCGTAACGGTGAAATTCGAGTTCGAGCTTTTCAGCACGTACCAGTTCCCTTCCGATGGGCGAAAGATCGAAAGATCCGTTTTGCCGTCGCCATCGAAGTCCGCGTGATCGGCGCGGTGCGCGACCGCGGCCTCACCAAAGATCGTGAACCGAAAAGCCTGCGACACCGCGACCCCGTTCGCCGCGCCTGCGTCGTTGATATACCACCGGCCGAAGAACGTGCGGCCGACAAGGCTCGCGTCGTTCGGGATCGGAATGCTGATGGACGAATATCCGTTGCCCGCACCGACGCCGTTCGTCTGGATGATGCTGCGATTGAAAGAACCGTTTTGCGGAACGGTTGAAGTGTTCCCGGGATCGCTCTCGTCGATGACGAGGACGCCGCTTGAGGCGCCAAGGGCATTCGAAACCGCGACCGTGAAGCTCGGATTGCCGACAATCGGCGGCTCGATCGCGATCGCCTGCGGGACGCGCCCGCCCGCGCCCGCCGTTCCATTTCCGACGATCACCGGCATCCGATTCGATTCCGTGTACAAACTCGGACGGTCGAAAGGCGAAGATTCACTCGCCACCCGAACATCCGTCAATGGCCGCCGAAGGAAAGCGACCAGATCCGCCTTCTGCTGGGGACTAAGATTGCGCGGCCTTATCAGATTACCCGGAAAGTTCGGTGCGTTCGGAAAGTCGCCGCCGCGATTGTAAAACTCCACGACTTCTTCGAGCGTCGCGAATCGACCGTTGTGCATGTATGGCGCACGCAGCTCGACATTCCTTAAACTCGGCGTCCGAAACTCGCCGAGATCCTGCTGATTTCCGGTGACGCCGAAGCGGCCCGTGTCCTCGTTCTGGGGCCGCAGCCCGATGTAGTGAAATGCGTTGTCGGTAAGAAGATTTCCCGCGTGACAGACATTGCACGCGTTCCCGTTAAAGACGCCGCGCCCGCGTTGTTCGGCGGCGGTCAACGGAGTTATCCCTGCGTTCGCGAGATCGAGCGGCGTGCGATCCGAAAATAGAGTTCGTTCGAACGTCGCGATGGCGAGCGATATGCGGCGCGGCGTAACTTCGGTCGTGCCGAAAGCTTCCAGAAAAAGCGCGGGATAACTTCTTCCGCCGATCCAATCACCCAGAGATGCCGGCACGTTCGCGGAAAGCGCCAGCGGTTTCGCTTGTGAGATCTGCACCGCGACTTCGTTCCAATTCGTTCCGGTGTGAGCCATCTCCGCGTCACTAACCGGGGGTCCGGACGACTGGCTCTCGAGAGCACCGCCGCCGCTGATGAGGATCTCGTTCGTCACCTGGTCGCGATAGACACCGTTCGCGCGCCCATCCCAAAACAGCAGCGGCGAATAAACGGCGTTGATGTACGAGGGCGACTTTCGCCCGGTGACCTGGGCACGCAGGCCGTAGTTTGCAGAAAGATCGTAGAGTCCCGCCGAATTATTCAAGGGTACGCCGGGGGATCCGGAGATATCGTCCGCCGTGTTGTATGTGTTGTCGAACCCGGGGTTGGTGGAGATCAGATTGTTGACGACCGAGCGCGAATCCGAACCGCCACTGCCTGCTTTGTGGCATGTGCCGCAGGCGACCGTGCCCGTCGATGACATTTGCTCCTCCCAGAAAAGAATCTTGCCGAGGGCGGCCTTCGCCGCAGTCAATTGATTTGCGGCCGGGGCCGGCGGCGGAGGCTGAAGCGGCGGAACTCCGCCCTGCTGCACACCGGCGGCGCGCAGTCCGGAATCAGAAGCGCTGAAATCGCTTGCGACGCTTCCGATCTCCGCCTTCACCCAATAGAAGCTTGTCTGACCGACGATCGCGGTTGTATCAAAAAAGAAAGGCTGCACGGTCGTCCCGACGCTGACCGCGGTCGAGGGATCGTTCGATGTGCTGCGAAGGATTCGATAGCTCGCCGCACCGCGCACCGCGTTCCAATTCAATCCGACCTTATCGTTGTAACTTCCGTCCGACGCGATCACGCCGGTTGGTGACGAAAGACCGGTCTGGCCCGAGACGACGGGCGAAAGCGATCGGTAGTTTACAGAGATGAGCGACAGGAGGGAGAACAAGCCGACGACAATCAGTTTCAAGGCTCTCATTGGTTTGTATTTTCAACAGTTTCCGGGAGGACGACCTTTAGACAACGGGCGATGGGATTTAGCCGAACAAAATTGCGAAGGCCGGGGCCGGACCTCAGGCAGGGATGCTTGCGGTCCAGGCGTTCCAATCAAAACTTTTCGCCCTTCGAGACGTACTAAACTACGGCCGAATTTCGGCGATTCACTTTAATAACATAAGTATTCGAACTATTCTTACGTCATGGCAATGTCAAAAACTTCTAAGGTTCTCCTGATACTCGGCGGGATCGTTCTCGTCGTCGTGGTCGTCGGCGTCATCGCGGCCGCACTGCTGGCCGAATCGCTCGGCAAGCCGAGCGTCTCCGACAACAGCGTACTCGTTCTAAGCGTCTCGGGTGATCTGCCCGATTACGTGCCCGAGGACAAATTCGCGAAAGCCTTCGGCATGAGCCAGGGCCAATCGTTCACATCGCTGCTCACCCAACTTCGCAAAGCGAAGATCGACGATCGCATCCAGGCCGTCATGCTCGACATCAATTTCCCCGGCATCGGTTGGGGCAAGGCGGACGAGCTTCGCGATGCGATCAAAGATTTCAAAGCGTC
The DNA here is from genome assembly GCA_035526605.1 of Pyrinomonadaceae bacterium. Lineage (GTDB taxonomy): Bacteria > Acidobacteriota > Blastocatellia > Pyrinomonadales > Pyrinomonadaceae > OLB17. Next base: position 17,450 of record DATLCA010000075.1, read on the forward strand.
CGGCAAGCCCGTCTACGCGTTCATGCAGATCGGGATGAACAAGGAATATTACATCGCGACGGCCGCCGACAAGATCTTCGTTCCGCCGCCGGGTGACTTGTACATCAACGGATTTGCGGCGGAGGCGATGTTCTACAAAGGCTCGCTCGACAAGCTCGGTGTCGAAGCCGATGTCATCCAGATCGGCCCGAAGTACAAGAACGCTCCGGACCAATATACAAAGAAGGAAATGGGCGAAGGCCAGCGCGAGGTGATCAACGCGCTACTCGATGAGTACTTCAGCAGGTTCACCGGCGGGATCGCGGAGTCGCGGAAGAAATCCGTCGAAGATGTTAAGGGCCTCATCGACAACGCCCCGTACAACGCGGTCAAGGCAAAAGAGCTTGGGCTGATAGACGACGCGGTTTACAAAGAGCAGGTCTACGAGGATCTGAAAAATCGTCTCGGTTATAAGGCGGATGACAAACTGCGGACGATCCGCGGCGGCGAGTATCGCGACATAACTTCTGACTCGCTCGGACTAAATAAGGGCGAAAAGGTCGCGGTCATCTACGCGTCGGGGACCATCAACATCGGCCGCACGAACGACGGGCCGTTCGGCGGTTCGATGGTGGGTTCGGACACGGTGGTCGCCGCGGTCAACGACGCGGCGAATGACAGTTCGATCAAGGCGATCGTGCTCCGCGTGGATTCGCCGGGCGGATCGGCCCTCGCGTCGGACCTGATGTGGTACGCGCTCGAAAACGCGAAGGCGAAAAAGCCGGTCGTCGTTTCGATGTCGGACGTCGCGGCGTCGGGCGGATACTACATCGCATGTAACGCCAACAAGATCGTCGCCGAGCCCTCGACCATTACGGGCTCGATCGGCGTCTTCCTCGGTAAACCGGTGGTCAAAGGTTTCTACGAATGGCTCGGGGTCTCGAACGAATACGTGATGCGCGGGAAGAACTCCGGCATCTTCCGCGAGACCGAAAAGTGGACACCGGAAGAACGCGCAAAGATGGAAGACGGCGCACACAATATCTACTTCAACAACTTCGTCCCGAAGGTCGCGAAGGGCCGAAACAAAACAAATGAGGAAGTCGATTCGATGGCGCAAGGGCGGGTCTGGACCGGCACGCAGGCGAAAGCGAACGGACTGATCGACGAGTTCGGCGGACTCGAGAAAGCGATCGACGTCGCGAAGCAGCTCGCCGGCCTCCCCGCCGACAAAGACATTAGGCGCGTCGTCCTTCCCACGCCGCGGCCGTTCTTCGAAACGATCTTTGGCGACTCCGAAGAAACGGAAGCTTCTGTCGCCGATCTAAAAGCCCAGAAAGCGCTCGCCGACTCGATGCCCGAAGACGTCCGAAAAATGTTCCGCTACTCGCAGATGTTCGAACAAATGAAGCACGGCGAAGCAATGCTGCTGATGCCCTATGAGTTGGAGATCAAGTAGTTGTCAGTTGTCAGTGGTCGGTTGTCAGTAGGGCAGGCTTTCGAGCCTGCCCTTTTCCGTTTAGAGTGATCGCTTATTTTAGGTCGCTGGCTTTTATTATCTGGCAGTGATCGCACGGCATGTAGCCACCGGCCGGAATATGCCGCAAAGTCACGCGCTGAAATTTAGCTTTTTCCAGACTGAACCAGATTCTCTTCATATCAAATCCCCGGTAACGCACGTGCCTCGCGAGAAAACGAAGTCGCCGGTTTTGGGAATCGAATCGCTCTTTCTCAGTGACGGAGAGAACAATCAACCCGATCTGATTGGGAGCAGCAATCGAGAGTTCCACAAGGAAAACATCGAGCCGCCCCTTTTGCTCTTCCCGACTCAGGTTCCCGAACGCATCGTCGGGAACAATGTCATACGATCGCATCGCCACCCGCGCCGTCTCCGTCGCTGTTTTTGCGCATCCATTGGGAAGTCCCTCGATTGTGACCCTTGCTTCTACTATTTGTACTTCGGGCTTCCTTTCCGGCTGAACGGATATCCGCGAGGTTCCCTGACCGTCGGCGATGCCCCCTCCCTTCACAACCCATGAATATTCCAGTTTCCGGCCTGTGCCTCCCACTTCGACATAAAAGTTCACGGCCTCTCCAAATTCGGTCAGACCCGCGGGGCCGACCACTTTTATCGCCGCGCATTGTCCATGTAACAGTCCAACCGTGAAGAATAAAGTGACTAAGGAGGTGGAAAGGAGTCGGACAAGAGTCATGATTGCGTAAATATACACCACATACGAATTGCGCCCGGAACGATTGATTGAGGCAAAAGATTCTTCTCGCCAAAGGCGACGAACATTAAAGCCTAGGGTGCAGTGAGCGCAGCGAACGGAACCCTAGGTGGCAAGTAACGAGCGATCCCCGAACACTACCGAGCAAGCGTCAGGCTTGCCCGTTTCCGGCGTTTCCCTTATACTCGCCGCGAGTTCACCACTTAAATACCGAAAATTTAATAAGGACAAGGGGAAGTTTCAACGCTTTTGCTTGTCCATTTTTTCATGGAGGAATAATGCTGAGAATCATTCTGGGTGTGGTAGCGGGTTTCATTGCCTGGTCGATACTTTGGGTCGGGAGCGACCAGCTTCTGCACAGTTTCTCGCCGGGATGGTACGGCG
>DATLCA010000076.1:0-4903 GCA_035526605.1 Pyrinomonadaceae bacterium
TTGCACCGTCTGGAAATGTACTGCCGCAGTCATTGGGAGAAAAAAGTCATTGACACCGCCGTGCCGCGCCTTTACTCTGTTTCAGTACTCAAACTCCGAGGCACGTCTTACTAGTTCTTTTCTGTTTTAAACGGCACTAGAAATCTACCGCTTTTACTCCTAGCGTCGGTCTTTTTGTGGGATCTTTCTTCACTTATTTATACGGCTTGATATTTTATCAGCACGAATAAATCCCAAAGGAGACAAGAAGCGTGAAGAAACTCGTAAGTATTTTTGCAGTTTTCGCGGTGGCACTTTTCATTTTCGGAATCGTGTCGCGCCACACCGGGGCAAGCAGGAACCTATTCAACACAGGCGCTGACGATGAGCGCGAGTTGGCCAAACAGATCAGCCTCGGCATTCTTCGTGACCGTGCGGCGCAGCGTGCGGTGGGCGATCCGAACGAGTACGTCGTGAAGCGCGTCGAGATCGACGAGCTAAAAATGGCGCACACACACGTCCAGCAATCGATCGGCGGTGTGCCCGTCTGGCAGGGCGAAGCGATCGTCCATTTGAAGGCAGACGGGGAGCTTTCCAAGATCACCGACGATCTGAAAGAAACCGTGGCGATCGAAACCAGGCCGAACCTCACTCCCGGCGACGCACTTTTCGCGGCAAAACGAATGTACCGGGGTTCACGCTTCATGACCGAAGAGCCGCGCGTCGATCTCTACATCTTCCGCGGCGAAGACCGGGATCATCTCGCATATCGCGTCGAGATGCCGCGAATCGACGGCAGCGAGGAGACGGCCGACTGGGTCATTTTCGTTGACGCGCATACCGGCGAGAAAGTATACGAATACAACAACCTTCAGACTGGGTCCGGAAGCTCGCTTTACAGCGGTACCGTCTCGATAAACACCAGTTCGTCTGCGGGAACCTTCTACATGGAAGACACCACCCGCAAGATGGGAACGTTCAACATGAACAGTACCGGTAACGAGTCGACGGGTTCGGGTGGAACCCAATCGCGGTTAACCGATACGGACGATGTGTGGAACACCACCGCGCAGCGGGCCGGCGTCGACGCACATTGGGGAGCTCGTTGGACCTACGACTATTACTTGAACGTCCACGGCCGCAACGGCATCGACGGCTCCGGCGGACCCGGCGTGACGACGGCCGCTGCGAACAGCGGAGTCAGCCTGATCACTTCCCGCGTCCACTTCGGAAGCTCCGGCCGCTACAACAACGCTTTCTGGTTCAACAACATGATGAGTTACGGCGATGGCGACGGAAGCCAATTCTCGCCGCTCACGACAATCGACATCTGCGGACACGAAATGACGCACGGCGTCACCGAACGCACCGCAGGCCTGACCTACTCGAGCGAGTCGGGAGCGTTGAACGAATCTTGGTCCGATATCATGGGCTCGATGGTCGAGCTTTACTCGCGCGGCGGCACAGTCAGCGCGAATACGTGGCAGATCGGAGAGGATGCTTACACGCCCGCAACCGCCGGAGACGCTCTACGCTCCATGAGCAACCCAAACTCGGTAGGCGATCCCGATCACTACAGCGTCCGAATCTATCCGGGAAGCTGTATCCCTTCGAGCCTGAACGACAACTGCGGCGTTCATACAAACTCGAGCATCTCGAACCATGCGTTTTATTTGATCGCGAACGGCGGCACGAACCGTGTCAGCGGCATCGCTGTGACCGGGATCGGGCCGGCCGCGGCGGAGCGTATCTTCTATCGGGCACTTACCGTTTACATGACCTCGAGCACGAATTTCTCCGGTGCTCGTACAGCGACCCTGAATGCGGCGACCGATCTTTACGGAAACGGCAGCACGCAATACAACGGCGTCGCCCAGGGCTGGTGCGCGGTTGGTATTGGAGCTTGCCCGAGCGGGAATCCAACGCCTACGCCAACTCCCCCGCCGACGGGTGGAAATCTGCTGGTGAATGGCGGGTTCGAAGGCAGCGCCTCGCCGTGGGTCGGATCGGGCACGGGTTACTTTTACACCAACCCGGGCAACTATCCGCACGGCGGAACTGGCTACATCTATTTCGGCGTGAACAACAGCGTGTCGGGACAGTCGTACCAGACCGTCACGATACCGTCGACCGCGGCCGGAACGCTTTCCTTCTGGCTGAACGTCACATCGAGCGAAACTACAACGACGACGCAGTACGATCGGTTATTCGTTGAAGTGCGAAACACCGCGGGTACTTTGCTCGCGACACCGGCGACGTACAGCAATCTGAATAAAGGAACCGCCGGCGTCTACTCGCAGAAATCTCTCAACGTTTCGGCGTACAAGGGACAGACGGTTCGTATTCAGTTTAGGAGTACGACCGACTCTTCACTCGCGACGACGTTCCGGGTTGATGATGCTTCGCTCCAGTAAAGTCAGGGCGTTTTGAATAGAAAGAGGCTGTTCGTCGAACAGCCTCTTTTTGTTGTCGCTTTTTTTACCTCGTTACCGCACGTAGTAAGACGGTACCGGCACATCCGAGCTGAGCCCGAAGGCGGCGGCGGCGAACGAGCCGTTGCTGCTGTTTAGTCGGTACCACGTTCCGTTGGAGGGACGGAAGACGCAGATGTCTGTCTTGCCGTCGCCGTCGTAGTCGGCGGGCGACGGGACATCCCCTGCGAGGCCAAATGCGGTCGCCGAAAAAGCTCCTGTCGAGCTTCGCAGCGCGTACCAGACTCCGTCCGACGGGCGCCAGACGGCGATATCGGATCTTCCATCGCCGTCGAAATCTCCCGCCAAAGCTTTGTCGCCATTCAGCCCGAAATTCATCGCAGTGAACCCACCGGTCCAACTGTCTAGCCGATACCAGGTGCCCGTGGACGGGCGGAAAAGATTGATGTCATCTCTACCGTCACCGTCGTAATCGCCGGGGAGTGGGACATCTCCGGACAGACCGAATCGGGTGGCCGAAAACGCGCCGCTGCCGCTGGCGAGCGAATACCAAACTCCCGTCGCCGCGCGGAAAACTCCGACGTCGGCTTTTCCGTCCCCGTCGTAATCGGCGGGTGCGGGAATATCGGTCGGAAGCCCGAAACTCGCGACGTCCATCGTGTTGGTGGTGCTGCGCAGGCGGTACCACACGCCGGCGCGAAATACCGCCGCATCTGCTATACCGTCTCCGTCATAATCGGCCGCGACCGGCTGGTCGCCGTTCAGCCCAAAATGAAACGAAGCAAATCCGGAGCCGCTGCGGTTCAGGTACCAGACGCCATCCGCCGGTCGAAAGACTGAAATATCCGAACGCCCATCGCCGTCGAAATCGAACGGCGCACCGCCCGGCGTGGCTGTCGGCGGGGTAGGAGTTGGAGTAGGAGTTGGAGTCGAGATTGGAGTGGCGGTCGGAGTAGGCGTAGGCGTCGGAGGTGGGGGCGGCCCCTCGGACAGGCAACTATTGTTGGTCGAGACGTATGCCGTGATCGAGTCGCGTGAGAGCGGGCAGAATGAAAGGAGCGTCGTATTGCTGAGCGACGCGTTCATCAATGTGTTCGCGCAATTTTGCGCCGCCTCGGCATGATCGGCTCCAAGGTTGTGCCCGATCTCGTGCGCGGTTACGAGGAATTTTCCCGGCGACCAGCTCACTCGGCCGCTCAGGCCGTAAGAAACCGAAGGACTCCGGCAAATGACCCCAACATACGCGAGCCCACGCGACAGCGCGACGCTTTTCGCCGTGAACAAATGTGCGGCATCGCGGGGAATGTTGGTGAAGTTCGCGTTCCAATAATTAACGAAATTGTTGAGGACGCCCGACATATCCGCGGCCCCGAACGGATCTGCCGCCGACCACGTGTGTTGATATACAACGCGGATCGAAAGATTCAACTGCGTGTTGTATGTGCCTTCGACCATGTTGAGAATGCCGATGATCTCGTTATTCGCGGCGGCCGGCCCGCCAAGCGCGTTCACGAATTCGAGATCGGCGTCCGTCGCCAGTTCGAGGAATCTGAGCGTGAAATCGCTTTCGATCCGACCGGCTTCGGCAAACTGCCGGCCGATCTCGAGTTTCCCTGGGACGTCCATCTCGCAAAGAAACGTATTGTCCTTTAATGAATCTTCGGCGCGATAGATCACCGAATCTCCCGCCTGCGCCAGTTCCGAATATTTCGTTGCAGGCTCGATGAATCGGCGCCCGCCGCTGTCTTCGAAGAAGCCTTCGACGCTGACTCCGTCGATCGTCAGGCGAACCTTCGAATCCGGCTCGCCCGCGATGGTGCCTTTGTAAGTTGTTATTGTCGGCGGATTGAGAGGTGCGACGCCAACCATGTTGTTGTCTTCGGCGCGATATCGCGACGACAGAATGTCGTTGGGGGTCACGACGAGGTCGAAAGTTCTGCCGTCCGTCCGGACGGTCAATGTTTTGTTCGAACCCTCGGTGCGGAGCTCTCCGCCCGAGTCGATTCGTACAACGTCAAATTTTGTGAAGGATGATTGAAGATCGTTTTTTAGGTCAGCGCTCTGAGCGAATACGGAGATCGCGGAGAGAGTGGTGAAGCCCAAAAACGAAAACACTTGAGCGCAAAAACTGCTTGCTTTCATTCGTGAATCCTTTTTGAGAAAAGTACTATCTAGGGTGTGAGACGGGATCGCATAGAGGACGCCCGTCCAAGACGGGTCGCATAGAGGAAACCCGCTTTATTTACCTTAAATCTTTAACTGCGTTGTTGTCCAATTCCGCCGCTTTCCGTGTAAGGTGTTTGAGGAGCGAAATGGGTTGTTGGTTTTAGAAAGATGCTGACAAAACAGATCGGGTTGGCTTGGAAAATTATTCCTGCGTGGCTGCGCTTGCGGGTCATCCGCACGACGCAGGAGAAGTTCACGGTCTCGGCGGCGGCCGTGATCGTCAATGAAGAAGGAAAAGTTCTTTTGTTAAATCACCTGCTCCGCCC
>DATLCA010000077.1:0-1229 GCA_035526605.1 Pyrinomonadaceae bacterium
CAGATCATCAACCATGCGGCGAAGATGATGTACATGTCGGGCGGCCAGTTCAAAGTTCCGATCGTCTTTCGAGGACCGAACGGTTCGGCATACCAGGTTTCGTCACAGCACTCGCATTCGCTCGAAGCGATGTACGCAAACTTCCCCGGCCTCAAGGTCGTGCAGCCTTCGACCGCGGCCGACGCGAAAGGTTTACTGAAGTCGGCGATTCGTGACGACAATCCCGTGATCTTCATGGAGCAGGAACGGATGTACGGGCTGAAGGGAGAAGTTCCCGAAGGCGACGATTTCACAATTCCGTTAGGCCTGGCGGACGTCAAACGCGAAGGAACCGACTGCACGATCGTCGCGCGTTCGATGACGGTACCGCTCGCGTTACAAGCCGCGGAAAGAATTCAGCAGGAATTCGATGTGTCGGTCGAAGTCGTCGATCCGCGAACGATCAAGCCGCTCGACGTGGACACGATCGTCAACTCGGTAAAGAAAACGAACCGGCTGGTGATCGCGGAAGAGTCGCACTACTTTGCTTCGGTCGGGGCGGAGATCTCGCATTCCGTCATGGAGCACGCGTTCGATTATCTCGATGCACCGGTCAAGCGAATCTCCTGCGCGGAAGCGCCCATGCCGTACGCAAAGAATCTTGAAGCGCTGGCATTGCCGGATGTGGATAAAATCATCGCGGCGGTGAAAGAAGTTTGTTATTTGTAAGCCGCACGCTTCGGCGGAGATTGATTTGGTGGATAAGAAAGACGCAATTCGAGAATACAAACTTTCCCATCGACCGATGGGAGTTTTTCAAATTCTTAACACGGCGAACGGAAAAGTACTGATCGATTCAAGCCTCAACGTTCCCGGCAAGATCAATCGTCACAAGTTTGCTTTGAATCACGGAAGCCACGCGAGCAAATCTCTACAAGCGGATTGGAACGAACTGGGCGAAGATGCTTTTGAGTTTGAAACGATCGAGCCCGTCGAGCCGCGTGACGATCCGCATTACGATTACAAAGCCGATCTCGAATTTCTCGAAGATCTTTGGCTGGAAAAACTCGAGCCTTATGGCGACAAAGGCTACAACGAACGAAAGAAAACTCGCGAAGAAAGACTGCGGATGATCGCTGCGAATAATGCAGAAGCCCGCACGAAGTAAGGGCGAACATTAAACCAAAGCGGATGTCGATGTCCGCGTTCCAGATTATGGCTGAAAAATTCTTAATGCCGAAACTGTCGCC
>DATLCA010000078.1:0-9814 GCA_035526605.1 Pyrinomonadaceae bacterium
GTCTCGAATTAGAGCCCCATCGTTGATACTCCCATGCTTACAAAGAAGGGGTGGCAGCCGCTTCGGCTGACGGGGTGGTTTTCTCAGCCTCGATCACGTCGAGACTCCAGTTCTCTAAGGAAGATAAGCACCCGTCGAGTAGGGTTCCTCTCACTTCACCAAACTCGAAATCACCAGAGCCAATTCCGCGGGCTCTGCCGGTTTTGGGACGTGCATGTTGAACCCGGCGGCGAGGGCCTGGACACGGTCTTCGGTGCGAGCGAAGGCGGTTAGGGCTACGGCAGGCAGGCGTTTTCCGGTCGGTTCTTCGAGCTCACGGACTTTCCTGATCAGGGCGTAGCCGTCTTCGCCGGGCATTCCAATATCCGACCACGAGCACGTCGGCCCAGCGTTTTGCTGATGATGGCGTCGTCCGCCGACTCGATGATCGCCTCGAGCCAGGCCGTCAGCGCCTTGTCGTCGCCATCTAATCTAATGTTACCCATGTTCGTGTTCTGGATTCCTTTAAATTCCCTTTGTGTAGGAGAATTGTAACATTCGAGAGACCGATTTTTGGAGAAGGAAATTTATGGAATCTAACGTACAAACGCCCGGCGGATTGGCCGCCGCTGCGGTTTCGGAAGGCGTAAACAAGATAGATTTTACGGCGGGCGAGGCGTCCGGGGAAGTTGTTTACGAGATCTGGCGCCGCCACGGCGATACGGTCGATTGGTATCTGCACGCGACGGTTGCGAATCCGGGATTCGAAGATGCCGATGTGAAGCCGGGCCAGTATTACGAGTACAAGATCCGCGCGGTGCGAGGAGAATCGGCGTCGGAATTTAGCGGGAGTGCGGTGGTTTATGGGAAGTGAGATGTGAGGTTCCGCGGGGCGAACAGGTGCGGAGGAAAGCTCTTGGGTTCTTCAATGCGGCACAGCCGCGAAGACCCTTTTGATTCTGAATTACTCGGACGCCCTAAACCTCGAATATAATCTCGCCATCATCTCCGGAGATACAAATGCTAAACCGTTTCAAATATTGTTTCGTCTTACTACTTTTTCTCGCTGCCGCCGCACCCGCCCAACAGCTCTCGCGGGCTGATCGCATCACCGCCGCGCTTGAGCCCGACATTAAGGCGACGATGCTGGCCGGGAAGATACCGTCGTGTACGATCGCGTTGGTGGATGGCGATGCGATCGTGTGGCAGAAGGCCTATGGCTTTACGAATCTTTGGTCTAAGTCGCCCGCCCAGCTCGGATCGGTTTATCTTATCGGCTCGACGTTCAAGGCGATGTCGACGATGGCGTTGCTGCAATTGATGGAGCAGGGAAAGTTCAAGCTCGATGACCCGGTGAATCAATATCTCGGCGACATAAAAATCAAAGGTGAAGATCCGAAGAATCCCGTCACGTTTCGCCACATCCTCACGCACACGTCGGGAATGCCGACCGACTTCGGAGGATTCCCGATCTGGGAGGACGATGCACCGCCAAAGCTTGAAGAGTACTTGCGTACGTCCTTGCGCGTCGAAAGCCCGCCGCTGGAGAAAGAGGTCTATTCCAACATGGGCTATTCGGTGATCGGATATTTGGTCCAGAAACTTTCCGGGAAGCCGTTCAAGGAGTACATCGCGGAAAATATTTTCAAGCCGCTCGAGATGACCGATACGGAGTTCAATCCTCGTCCCGACATCGACGAACGAATGGCGATGCCCTACGTCCCCGATGAAAAGACGGGTGAGCTGAAAGCTTTCTATAAAGTTCGGGCGACGGTCTGGCCGGCGGGACTGGTTTGGGGGACGGTCGGCGATCAGGCGAGATGGCTGATCACGAATTTGAACGGCGGCAGTTACAAAGGCAGGCGCATAATCAGCGAAGCGACGCACGCTCAAATGCTCACGTCGCAGTTCGCGAAGTTTAAAGGCCCAGTCGAAAAATTATGGGGCGGAAGCGATGCGAATTTTGGATTGACCTGGTGGACGGAAGACCGCAGCGGCGAAAAATATTTCGCACACAGCGGCAGCGTTCCGGGCTACACAGCGTTCCTGCAAGGAAACCGGACCAGGCGTCTGGGGTTTGCCATACTAACCAACGGCAACCGGTCGCATCCGCATTTGATCAAACTGGCGGATAGAGCGATTGAGGTTTTGAAGGCGGAAAAGTGAGTTGTCGGTCGTCAGTGGTCAGTTGTCAGAAGCTGAGCTGGTTAAAAAGTTTCGTGAAGCTCCGGCTCACTGACGACCGCCAACTGACAACCGACTACTGCCTTCTCCAAATCGCGATCAATCTCTTCCTCGCTTCCATCTTTGCTTCAAAATCGGGCAGCGATTTCACGAGCTCTTCCAGATGAATCAAAAAGTCGGGCTCGCGGAAGAGCTCGCGGACCTCGGGTAGGAAGTCGGCGATCTTTGCGTAGACGAAGACGTGCTCGGTGCCCGCGTCGTTGAACATCTTGCGGTCGATGCCGTCGTTTAGTACGAGCGAACATGCGGTGTCCCAGTAGGAGGTGACCATCCGAAAGTTCGCGCTTGCGCGCTCGCCCCCGCGAAAAAGCGCGACGATGTCCATCGCTGACTCAGGTGCGAACTCCGAAAGATACCACTGCCGCGCTTTGCGCATCTGCTTGTCCCGCCGAAGCTCATAGAGCTTCAGGATCGCCATCGTGTCTTCCTGTTTTCCCATAGGTTATTTAGTTAAGCTCGCCTGCGTCTGCGAAGTTCCCGCCCTCGATTTCTGAATCTGAATTCTCGCGATGCCGAGAGCATAGTACGCAAGAGAGTAATCGGTCTTCAAGAGCACCGCGTGTTTGAAGTGATCGGCCGCGAGCTCAAAGTTGTCGAGATGAAAATAGCAGACACCGATGTTGTAGTGGAGCCGGGCACGATAATTTTTGTCGGCGTATTTGTTCTCCGCACCGGAGAGGGCCGCCTGGTAGCTCGTTAGCGCGGCGTCGAATTGTCCAGCGTTCACGTGCTTTGCACCTTCGGAAAAAAGATCCGCGACCGTTGGCGACTGTGCCGAAACACTCAAACCAAAAACGAATAAAAAAACAAACGATAGTAGAACCTTCATAACCTAATTCTCCTTAGACCCGTTTCGAGTCTGGGAAGAGTTTAGGAGTTATAGGCCACGCGAATCTTTCGTTTGTTTGCGGTTTGTGTTCTGAGATTGCGGTAAGAGTGGTTGGTTGTCAGTAGTCAGTAGCCGGTTGTCGGTCGCCGGTTGTCCGCAAGTCGCAACCATTCTCTTGGCTGACAACCGACAACCGACAACCGACTACTGAAAGCTTTCCCGCCAGACCTTTGGCGTCAGGCTGGTGAACTTGCGAAACAGGGAAGTGAAGTGGCTCTGGTTTTTGAAACCGGTGCGGAGACTTACCTCAACGATCGGCAAATCTTCTTTCGAAAGAAGCTCCTTCGCCCGCTCGATGCGCTGCTGCATCAGAAACTGCTGGGGCGTGAGACCGGTCGATTTGCGAAAAGCACGGGCGAAATGAAACTGGCTGAGATCTGCGACCGCGGAGATCTCTGCGAGGCTCAGATCTTCCTCGAGATTTGCATTGATGAATTCCTTCACGCGCCGGAGCTTGAATCCGGTCAGCCCGCCGCTGATGCTTGGCGCCATTTGTTGAGACGTCCCGTAGTGCGTTAGCAAGTGCAGCGTCAGGGTATGAATCAGCGAGTCCACAAACAAGCGGCCGGCGGGCGTCGCCGAATCCGCCTCGGCCAGGAGAGTTAATCCGAGATGCTGAATTAGCGGATCGCTCTTTTTGTACAGCTCGGCGAATTCGAACCCGCCTGAAAACCCGTTTTCCGCGGCGACACGATTTACGAAGCCGGGCTCGAGCGCGATACCCATGTTGTCGAGGGGCCTGTTCCATACCGCTCCGATCGGCTGCCCCGCGGGCGTGATGCAAAGATTTCCGCTTTGCCCTTTCGTCACCACGCGGCCGCCGGTCGCCGAGATCTTTTCAGTGGTGAGCCGGCCCTCGATGGCGACATTTACTTCGTGAAAAGTATTGGTGTGCTCGAGCATGCGGCCCGGCATCACATGGGCGCGGTGAATTCTGATCCCCGGCCATTCGGCTACCTGCCTCGACAGATAAGGAGATACTTTTTCGGACTTCCATTCGATCTGCATCGCAATCCTTTGTAACTAGTTTTGTGACAAAAAGCAACTAGGGAAGTGGTGAGTGCTAAACGGTAAGTGGGTTAGTCTTTCGTATAGACAGTTACCGTTCAGCACTTCGTTTACCGCTAATCGGCGGCGTGTTTGGCGATCGCTTCTTTCGCGCAGTCGTCGCAGCAAACCGTCAGCTCTTTCCCGCCAACCGTTACCTTGACGCCGCCGTCTTTGATCTCCCAATCACACACCGGACATTTTTGTGCAGCCATAATGACCTCCCTTTGGTTTTTGTTGAATTAATGAGTCAACACTTGTCACTCATCACGGGAAGATTAGCTTTTGCCCGGAGGGCCGCGCTGTCAGATTCTTGCTTTCTTTGCGGTTGATCTTTTTCTTGTGCGCGCGTCGGGTTAGAGGTCCGCGGATTGGAATCCAGTTATTCTTGTTTCGTGTTTTTCGTGGTTTCTGCCTTCTTTAAAGCCCGACCACGAAACACGCGAATTAACACGAAACAAGAAAGGCCGCGGAAAAAAAGGACCTCCAAAAACGTCACATCTCAAATCCAGAAAATCGCCCCCATCCCCACATAAGCGTTTGAGAAAAACACCGGCGTCGACGAACGCGATCCGCCTCACATGGATTTCCGGTATTCCGACGGCGTCTTTCCGAATTCGCGGCGGAACACGTCGGTGAAATGGCTGTGGCTGGAAAAGCCGAGGTCGATCGCGAGGGAAGTTATATCTTCGGCGTCGAACAGACGCTCGAGCGCCGCGCGGAGGCGGAGCTGCGTCAGGTAACGATGCAGCGGGAGACCGGTCTGCTGATGGAATATTCTGGCGAAGTTGAATGGCGAGCACGAGACCGCGTCGGCGACTTCGCCGAGCGTTACATTGTCCCCGATCCTAGCGGCGAGATATGCCTTGGCGGCTTCGGTTCTCTCCGCGTGGTCCGCAAGCGTGGAAGTTCGTTTTGTTTGCTTCACGCCGCCCCGGACGAACGCGGCCTCGAGGACGTCCGCCATCAACTGCAGCGCGGTGATGTCGGCCCAGAGCGGTTCAAGCGGCGCCCGCGAAATATTCTCCAGCCGCCGAACGAACTCGCGATGGCGCCAAAAAATATCAGACGAGCACGGGCCCGTAAGAAATTTGAAAGGGGTCTCGGGCCGTTCATCCACCGTCGGATCGAGCTCTCGAATTATGTCGTTTAGTATTGGCTGGCGGACCGAGAACGTCGTTCCCCGATCTCCGCATTCCGCCGGGTGACTTATTCGGTACGTTGAGCCCTTCGAGAAGAACAGCGAGTGGTTAACATCGGCGGTAATCTGCCGTCTGCCGAAATGTTTCGCGAATGCTCCGTGGCGCATCAGCACGATAGAATTCACCTCGGAATATTCCTCAGCTGACTGCGCGGGCTCATCGTGCAAACAGATATAGTCGCGAACCTCGACCATCGGACTGTCGTAGAGCGTTCGGAATGTCAGCAACTCGCCCGTCGGCATTGTCCAATCCTACATCCATGAACATTTCGGCACAATTCAGAGACGTTGCGTAGTCCTCCGTTTGAATTTCCGGTCGCAAAGCGGATTGTCCATTTTCACTGAGTCTGTAAAGCCGCCGATTCCTGTTCTATGCTTTCGTTTGTGCGTGCCCGTGGCCGTAGTCGCGGGATTTAGGCGGCAACCACCGAGCGCACGGAATACACAGAACAAAGCCGGAAAAGATTGCCGGTTTGCGGCAACCGCGGCTGAATCAAACCCCTAATTCAAAACCCAAAATCCAAAATTCGCGGCCGGATGTTGGTTGCAAATACATGTCTCGACGGTTACGATTGGCTTAGACAAGAAAACTTAAAAAAGGAATTATTGCCATGAAATTTCCAGGTGGATTCGATATCAATTCGATGATGAAACAGGCCCAGCAAATGCAGGAGCAGATGGGCAAAGAGATGAAGGAAACCGTCGTCGACGCGTCGGCCGGCGGGGGAGCCGTGTCGGTAAAAATGCGCGGCGATTTCGAAGTGATGGAAGTGAAGATCTCACCGGAGCTCGTGAAGGACGGCGATGTCGAAATGATCCAGGACCTGACCGTTGCGGCGCTCAACGAAGCTCATCGAAAGATCGAAGAATCGCTGAAAGGCAAGCTCGGCGGAATGCTGCCGCCGGGGATGATGTAATTGCGATTTCAGAATTGCGATTTGCGATCGCCCCGCGATTGCAGTCTACTCCACGCCATTTGGATGGGAGCGATCGCAAATCGAAAATCGAAAATCGAAAATGTTAGATTACTCAGAACCGGTCGCTCGACTGATCGACGAATTCAAACGGCTGCCGGGAATCGGCGGCAAGTCCGCACAGCGGCTCGCGTTTTATATTTTGCGTCGGCCGGAAGCCGAGGTCGAAAACTTTATTGAATCGCTCCGCGAGGTCAAAGAGAAGATCATCTTCTGCACGGTCTGCAACAACCTCACGGATGTCGATCCGTGCATGTACTGTTCAAATCCGAAACGAGACCGCGGGGTTATTTGCGTCGTCGAAGAACCTTACAATCTCGTAGCGGTCGAAAAGACCCGATCCTTCAAAGGGCTCTATCACATCCTCCACGGCTCGCTCTCGCCGATCCGCGGCGTCGGCCCCGATGAGCTGATGCTGCCGAATCTTTTACCCCGCCTTTCTCCCGAAAACAACGAAGGCGTAGAGGTCCGCGAAGTCATCGTCGCGACCAACCCGACGACGGAAGGCGAGGCTACCGCGAACTACATTGCCCGACTTTTGAAACCGCTCGGCGTCCGAGTGACCCGCATCGCGATGGGCATGCCCGTCGGCTCTGATCTCGAATACGTCGATGAAGTAACGATGGACAAGGCGTTGTCGAATCGACACGAGATATAGCGGCAAGAGTCAGAACCGGGAGCAGTAGCGACTGGGTCTCTTTCTTGTCAGAACGGGGAGCGGTAGCGACTGGGGCGTGCGATTCAAGTATGTGGAACGGCCCCGACATCCCACTGGCCCTCCTGCCGATGCAAGCTTCTTTCAAACAACTCACTCTCCCCGATCTCGTACTCAATCGTCCCGGCACGATCACGTTCCGATTTATTCTCGCCATCTTCGGTGTCGCTCTTCGCTTCTTTTTCAGACGTATTGAAACCGTAAATGCGGATGTCGTCCCGAAAGGCACTGGCGTGATCTTTGTCCTCAATCACCCGAACGGACTCGTCGATCCGGCTCTGGTTTTTGTGGCTTTGCCGAGAAAAATATCTTTCCTCGCGAAGTCGACACTCTTTAGAATGCCGGTGATCTCGTTTCTGCTGAAAACCGTCGAGGCTTTGCCGCTCTACCGGAAGATCGACGCGGGCGAGGACCTTTCGAAAAACCAAAAGACGTTCGAGCTTTGCAGCGAGCTCTTGCGGCGCGGCGGATCGATCGCGCTTTTTCCGGAAGGGATTTCGCACAACTCGCCCAAGCTGCTACCGATGAAGACCGGAGCGGCACGGATAGCGCTCGGGGCGGCCGCGTCCGGGGCCGCACCGGTCGAGGTGAAGATTGTCCCGGTCGGACTTTACTACACAAGCAAGACAACATTTCGCAGCGAAGCGCTCCTTCATTTTGGGGAGCCGTTTACCGTGCCGCACGTCGCCCCGGATGCCGATGGCGAACCGACTCGCCCGGCGGTTCGCGAGTTAACATCCAGGATCGAAGAAGAGCTGCGCGAAGTGACCTTGAATGCGGAGAGCGATACTGAGCTCCATAACGCGAAAATAGCGGAGCAAATTTTCGCGTCCGCTACCGTGAACGACAGCCTCGGCGAGAAGGTGGATTTTCTAAAAAATTATGTTGGTGAAGGCGGCGCAAATGTTTCAAAGCCTGATGCCGCACTCGCAACCCGCCTGCGGGATTACGACGCCGAGCTCAACTTGTTCGGGATCGAGCCCCAGCATCTTTCGCTCGCCGAGCTGACGCAGAGCTTTGTGGTCTATCGGGCGCTGGTTCAAACATGGGTCCTTATCCTGCTGTCACCGTTCGCATTGTTCGGGGCGATCCTCCACGCTCCGGCCTATCAACTATGTAAACTTGTCGCGTACCTGTATTCGCGCCACGGTGCTGACGACATCGCATCGACGGTAAAAGTTCTGGCCGGGATGGTCTTCGTCCCGTTTACGTGGCTGGTCGCGGCGGGTGTTTTGTATTTCCTTTCGGGCTGGCAACTGGCACTTGCGTCGGTTCCATTCTCGTTCCTCTGCGGTTACGCGGCGCTTTATTCGCTTGAAGAGATCGAAGAAATGCGCGGGTGGGCGAAAGCGATCTGGTTGTTCCTGACGAGGAAGGAAAAGTTTTTGAGATTGTTCGTCGAGAGAAGGGAACTACAGGAGACGTTGAAGGAATTCGACTCGTAAGCTTCCCTCCTTATTTGGGATGGGAGATTCTTGTCAGTACCACCCGCTACCCCGGATGGTACTGACTCCGATCCCGTCCGCCGAAGCCGCCACCCCTTCTATCCGGTGGGGAGTTTGAAACTAAAACCTGACTTTCTCTTCTTCCGCTTCCGACGCGCTTCTCGAGCCCTTCCACTCCGACTCGGTTTCATAGAAATTAACGTCGAAGCTAAGGAGGCTTTTTACCGGGATCCCGTTGAATTCGTTTGGTGCGTCTTCGAATTTCGCGATCACACCGCAGCCGATCACTTCCGTTCCGATGGATTTGCACAGGTCGAAAGTCTCCTGGATCGCACGGCCGGATCGGAGAATATCATCGACGATGATCGCCGGGTGTACATCCGATTCGCTCATGTACTGGCGAAACTGTCTCTGACCGTCTTCCATCTCTGCCCAATAAATCTGCTCGGCGCTGAGGGCCTCGCGAACCCCGAACGCGACCATGATCCCGCCGGGACTCGGACTGATCACTGAAACCCTTGGCAGCTGGCTTGCGATCGACTTCTCCATGCGGAACAGCCGGCTCAGGCCGACAGATAGGATCCGGGCGTTGTCGTAATAGCGGAACGCGAGCGGCATCTGGAAATAGTGGGATGCGTGCTTGCCGTTTGGGTAAATGAAGTGGCCTTTGCGGTAGGCACCGGTGTTCTGCAGTATGTTCATCACCGATTCCGGCGACGGTACCAAATCAATTGCTGAATCCATTTTTTGCTCCAGGAAGTTTCGAAGTCGAAAATTAATCTTAAACAGCTGGTTACTGATTTTCAAATCAAGTGTGTATTCCAAGAATCGGACCAGGTCGAGCAGACCAGGCTCCCCAAGGATGCCGCAGCAATTCTTCCTTCGTGTCTTCGTTTTGTTCGCGTGCTTTCGCGTGGGTTCGTGGTTTCCGTCTTGAGCTTCGTTCGTGGCGTTTCGTGTGTTTCGTGGTTCTGCCTAAAACACTAAAAGGAACGAGACTAAACAGCTAAGCAAAAGCGAAAGGCAGAACCACGAAACACACGAAACACCACGAACGGAACCCCAGACTGGAACCACGAACCCCGCACGAACTCACACCACCAAAACGAAGACACGAAATCGGAAGTCGTTCAGAATCTTCGTGAGACTTAGTCTGCGGCAGTCCTTTGCTTTCGGAACGACGCGGACGTGAGACGACGTCCTGTTTTTTTGTGTCTAAGCGGCAACGAGCTTCGACGTCTTCAGATGAACGATGGCCCAAAATTCGCTGACGGAATAGGACTTGCTCAATCCCTCGCATCTGTTTAGAAACGGTACAAA
>DATLCA010000079.1:0-2827 GCA_035526605.1 Pyrinomonadaceae bacterium
TCGCAATCGATCCCACAGTCGCGGCGCACATGCCCGTTGTTATGACGGATCTGCCGGTCGCGCTTGCGTCCGGGATCGCTGTGCTTTTAGCCGCACGCGCGTTTCAAACGTGGAACACCATAGATCTGGTCCTCACTGCCGTAGCTCTAGGCGTCGCTCTCAGCGCCAAGCATTCCGGAATAATCACACTCGTCGCCGTGGGCATCATCGGAATAGTAGTCGCGGTAGTTTTCCCCAGAGGAGCCAACGCTGTGACACGGCTAAAACGCAGCGGCGCCGTTACCGCGGTCGTGCTCGGCGGGATGCTCGTGCTCTGGAGCTTTTACGGGTTTCGTTTTCATGAATCGCCCGGGACGTCGGACGACACATTCAATCGCCCGATGTCGGAAAAGATCAGCGATGTAAACTCACGGTTCTATCGAACCGGCCTTAACGTCATGCTTACCGCGCATTTGTTCCCGAGAGCTTACATTTGGGGACTTGCCGATACCATCCGCGCCGGCGTCGAGGGACGCGCGATCCCGGTGCTCGCTTTCGGCCAACAGTACTACGCGAAAGCCCCGTTCTATTTCTTTCCCGGGATCGTGGCGGCGAAGCTGCCGATCGGACTTCTGATTTTGAGTATCATCGGCGCCATCCTTTTGATTGCCGGCCGTATGCCGCGTGAATATCTGGCGCCGTTTCTCGTTGTCACCGCCTTCTCCGCGCTCTTTCTTTTCTTTTTGATTCGCGGATCGAGTTACGCAGGCGTTCGTCACGCACTCCCACTATTTCCTTTCGCTGCATTGCTCGGTGCGTTCGCGATCGCCGCAGCCGCCCGATCACGCAACTATGTTTTCCGAGGTGCGGCTGCGTTACTGATCGTGATCGCAATATTATCCGCCGTACCTCATATGCGGCCCTGGGAGTATTTCAACGAGATCGCCGGTGGAGCCGCGAACGGTTATCTATATTTCAATGACGAAGGCGTCGATCTCAGCCAGCGCATCGCCGAGGTGGCCGAATATTATCATCGCGAGCTCGAGCCGAACGGCGAGGTGCCCTATCTCTCTTATTTTTCGAATCCGGCCGACCGTAAAGCTCGCGGATTCGACTGGGTCGGCAGAGACCCCAAGCGTGACGCGCACTCGTATGAGGGCGAAACGATTACCGGGACTTTTATCATCGGGGCGAACGAGCTTGGCCCGAAGATGTGGTGGGACGTTGGAAAATACCTGCGGGATCAGCAGCCCATCGCGAGGTTCGGCAACATTTTTATTTTTCGAGGGACGTTCACTACTCCCAGGGCCGCGTTGTCCAGACGATTCTACAATCAGGCGTTGTACGACCACCTCTACGTTCCGCAACCGGACGTCGCGGCCGGCGTCGAAAAGCTCAGGCGTTCGGTCGATCTCGACCCGAGTGCGTTCTGCTCTTCGCTTGAACTTGGGAATCAGTATTTAAAGCTAGGCGACCGGGAAGAAGCGCTCCGTGCGTACCGGATTTCTCTCGAGCATGCGCCGGCAACTGACACCATTCACGATCTGATCGCGGACCAGATCAAACGAATCGAAAGCGAACCGCTCGAAAATATTGGGACACTCAGAAATCCGGGTATAGAATAAGAAACCTCTTTTTGAGCTATTAAATTATGACAACGACTCCAAGTGAACAAAGATCGACTGTTAAGAGCGCGGTCGAGAAACATAAAGAATTTCTTTTTCCCGCGGTCGCGACTTATTACCAGGATCCTATTGCCATAGTGAAAGGTGAAGGCGAACACGTCTGGGACGACGCGGGCAATCAATACCTGGATTGCTTTGGCGGCGTGTTGACGGTCAGTGTCGGCCATGCCGAACCGCGAGTGAACAAGGCATGGATCGACCAGGTCAACACGATCGCACATATGTCGACCCTGTACGCGAACGGGCCGCAGGGCGATCTGGCGGAAAAATTGGCGGAGATATCGCCGGGCAATTTGAAGAAATCATTCTTCACGAACAGCGGCACGGAAGCCGACGACACAGCAATCCTCGCCGCCAAGCTTGCAACGGGAAATCACGAAGTCGTAGTGCTGCGTCACAGCTACGCCGGGCGGAGCGCGACCGCGTTGTCGTCTATCGGCCATTCGAGCTGGAAGCCGATGGCGTCCCAGGTTCCCGGGTTTGTTCACGCGCACGCGCCGTATTGCTATCGATGCCCGTTCAACGCGACGCCTGGGAATTGCGGACTTGCATGCGCGAATGATGTTGAAGAGTTGATCCGCACGACGACGACGGGCGAGATCGCCGCGTTCATGTCCGAGACAATCCTCGGCGTCGGCGGCTTCATCGTTCCCCCGAAGGATTATTTCAAGCGCGTTCACGAGATCACGAAAAATCACGGCGGGCTTTTCATCTCCGACGAAGTGCAGACCGCGTGGGGCCGCACCGGCGATAAATGGTTCGGCATTGAGCACTACGGAGTCGAACCTGACATCATCACTTCGGCTAAGGGAATGGGCAACGGCGTCCCGATCGGATGGACGATCGCGACGGAAGAAGTTGCGAACGCGTTTCCGGGATTGACCTTCTCGACGTTCGGGGGAAATCCGGTTTCTATGGCGGTCGGGCTCGCGGTTATAAAAGTTATCGAGGAAGATGATCTCCGAACGAACTGCCGCGTCGTCGGTGATTATTTTCACGATCAGCTGCTCGGGCTGCAGGAAAAATATCCGATCATCGGCGAAGTGCGCGGGATGGGAATCATGCAGGCGATCGAGCTGGTAAAAGATCCGAAAACGAAAGAACCGCATCCGGAAGCCGTGTTGAAAATTTTCGAAGAAACAAAACGCCAGGGTGTGTTGATC
>DATLCA010000080.1:0-2107 GCA_035526605.1 Pyrinomonadaceae bacterium
TTGCGAAAGGTACTTAGTGTATGTTGCAGCCGGATCGGTTGGCAACAAACATTGGCGCCCGTCTAACCGCTTTTTGAACGCGGATTGGGCGGATCAGGCGGATTCGGGCGGATCTGAAGAAACCTTTGAAGGTCTTTCTTATCCGTGTAAATCCGCCTGATCCGCCCAATCCGGGTTCAAAAAAGGCTTCAGGCGTTAGGCAGCCGAAGCAGCCTTCAGATCGATCAAGCTGTCCAGAGCCGTATAGTCCAGATTCTGCGAGGTCGCCACCGCTTCGTACGTGAGCTTGCCCGCGTACGTGTTCACACCTTCGCGTAAGCCGTCGTCTTCGCGGATCGCGCCTTCGAAACCTTTGTTCGCCAGATCGAGCGCGTACGGAAGCGTCGCGTTGGTCAGAGCAAACGTCGAAGTACGCGGGACCGCACCCGGCATGTTCGCTACGCAATAGTGCAGCACGCCTTCTTCGTAATAAGTCGGGTTCGAGTGCGTCGTCGCATGCGTCGTCTCAAAGCATCCGCCCTGGTCCACCGCAACGTCGACCAGCACCGCACCACTCGGGATCAAGTGCAGCATGTCTCGGGTTACCAGCTTCGGCGCCGCGGCACCGACGACGAGGACCGCGCCGATCACGAGGTCGGCGTGCGAGATCGCTTCTTCGATCGCATACCGCGAAGACGCGAGCGTCTGGACCTTCGAAAGAAAAATATCGTCGAGCTGGCGGAGACGATCCAGGTTGCGATCGATGATCGTGACTTTCGCGCCCAAACCGACCGCCATTTTCGCAGCTTCGGTACCGACGATACCGCCGCCGATGATCACGACGTTCGCCGCCGGGACTCCGGGAACGCCGCCAAGGAGGATGCCGCGGCCGCCGTTCATCTTCTCAAGATACGTCGCACCGACCTGCACGGACATTCGTCCCGCGACTTCCGACATCGGCGTGAGCAGCGGCAGACGTCCCTGTTTGTCCGTGATCGTTTCGTACGCGACACCGGTGACTTTGCGTTCCATCATCTGCTTGGTCAACTCGAACTCGGGAGCCAGGTGCAGATAGGTGAACAGCAATTGGTTCTCGCGCATCCGCGGATACTCCGGTGCGATCGGCTCTTTAACCTTGACGATCATGTCGCCGGTTTTCCAGATATCGTCGGCCGTATCCAAAAGCTGCCCGCCGGCTTTCACATACTGTTCATCGCTAAATCCCGAACCTTCGCCCGCCGTCTTCTGTACGTAAACTTCATGACCCGCGTGGGCCAAAGCCTGAACACCTGCCGGCGTCAGTCCGACACGGTATTCGTTATCTTTGATCTCTTTCGGAAGACCAATCTTCATAAAAATTCGCTCCAGTAAATAGGTTTGTTATAAGAAATTGCTATAAGCCAAGATTTTACGATTTTTCGCGGGATTGTCGAAATCAATCGGACATATTTGCTCTAGTTCTGAATCGGGAAAGCTCGGACCACTAATGGGGTGGCCCGTCGTGTCGAAGCCCGAGCTCCGGAAGAGCGAATGTTTGCAGCAATCGGCACAGCCGGTCCAACTCCAGAGGAGCGGAATGTTGGTAGCCCTTGAGCCGAAACAAAACGCAGGCTCCGTAGGAGCGGCACGTGTGTGCCGTCCAACGGAGCTTGGATTGGTTGCGTGGCACATTGCTACAAACATATCGCTCCTCTGGAGCGAAGAACGGGGCCCGCCGCACCTTAAATTCCGGGCGAAAAGCGGTGCCACACTTCAAATTCGTTCTACCAATTCGGAAGAAGTGGCTTATCATAAATTGCTCCACTGAATCACCTATGAATCGAAATATGTACCCAATCGATCGCCGTTCATTCCTAAGCGGTGCGATGACCGCGGCTGGATTTGCCCTCGCTGCGCCCCATATGCGAACGCTTGCGCAGACGCAAGCGGCCCGCCGTTTCGCCCCGGTTAACGTCGCACGCAATCGCGTGATTCGCGAAGTGGTTGGGCTCCGCCCCTTTCGCCCGGAAGGATACCTTGTGGAAGCTCAACGCGTCGGGACAAAACTCCTCGTGCACAACTACGGGCACGGCGGTGGCGGGATCACGCTTTCGTGGGGCACCGCGTCGCAGGCCGTCGATCTTGTGCG
>DATLCA010000081.1:0-7118 GCA_035526605.1 Pyrinomonadaceae bacterium
CTTCTCGAGACGGTCCGCGAATTTGCGATGGCTCTACTTGCGGAGAACGGGGAATCGGAGGCAGTCGGCCGCGCGCATATGCAGACGATGCTTGCCGTCGCGGAGAGAGCTTACGACGGACGAATCGTCCGGGAAGAGGAATGGGCTGACGTTCTGGAATTGGAAGCCGGCAACATGCGGCAGGCGCTCGAATTTGCACGTCTTCACGATGCCGACGCTTATCTCAAGCTTGCTGGAGCGCTGGGTTGGTTCTGGACCGCCCGGTCGCATATTTCCGAAGGCCGCGAACACCTATCGGCCGCGCTGTCGGCGACTTCGCGTGAGCCGGCGAGATCTGATCGGGCGAGAGCTCTGTGGGCCGTCGCACATATCGAAGCATGGCGCGGAGACCTCCCTACCGCGCAGAGGTGGATGGACGAAGCTCTCGACAGCTGTCGTGAGCTCGGGGATACGCCGGAGGTCGCACTCGTTCTCGAACGCATCGGGTGGGGCCAGTTTGCGAGCGGGAAGGACGAAGATGCCTGTGCGTCTTTTGAAGAATGCCTCAGGATGCAGACGGCGATCGGTGACCCCATTCTAATCAATCGGGCCAACGTTGGACTCGCGCAAGTCCTGGTTGCATTGGGCCGGACCGGGGAAGCTCGGCCCATGGCGTCGGGGATCATCGAATTTTCAAAAGCTCACGCCGACAAACGTAACGAACATTTCGGCTGGCACTACCTTGCGGACTGCGCGTTGATCGACGGTGACTGCGATGAGAGCCTCAAGCTCTACCAGCGCAGCCTCGCTCTCGCTGCCGAGATCGGCGACAGGATCGAAACGTCATTCGAAGTTCAGGGTGTGGCGATGTCGCTCGCAGGCTTGGGAAATTTCGAAGCGGCGGGAATTCTCGAGGCCGCCGTCGATGCCGAAATGAAACGGCTCGGGGCCGACTTTCACGTACCGTTCTGGGATGCATTGTTGGAAAAGTATCTCGGCTCGGCACGCGATCAACTGGGCCCCGAGGCGCGCGAATCAGCGCGGAGCAGAGGAACGTTGATGACGTTCGAGGATGCGGTGGCGATGGGACTGGAAATCGATTCTCAAGCCGCCGCCGGGCAAGCACGGTAACGATGGGGGACGCCCAGCCAATTTCATTAACAACGGCGATTAAAAATGAGTTTGAACCATGGTACAAAGCTTGGAAGATACGAGATCCGATCGCTGATCGGGGCCGGCGGAATGGGCGAGGTCTATCGCGCGACCGATCCGAAGATCGGACGCGATGTCGCGATCAAAGTTCTTCCGCCGGACTTCGCGTCGAACAAAGAGCGCGTCGAGCGCTTCGAGCGGGAAGCACAGGCCGCCGGCAGTCTGAACCATCCGAACATTCTCGGTATCTACGATGTAGATTCACAGAACGGAACATATTTCGTGGTCTCGGAGCTGTTGGTTGGGTCGGAACTCCGGGACCGGTTGAATGAAGGTCCGATACCTATCCGCAAGACACTCGACTACGCACAGCAGATAGTTAGTGGACTCGCCGCGGCCCACGAGCGCGGCATAACCCATCGCGACCTCAAGCCGGAGAATCTCTTCATTACCAGCGACGACCGCGTGAAGATACTCGACTTCGGACTCGCAAAGGTCCGAACCCAGGAGACGAACCTGCACGGTTCCGAGGATGCGACCCGGAAGGCCTTGACCGATCCCGGCGTCGTCATGGGAACCGTCGGCTACATGTCTCCGGAACAGGTTCGCGGAGGCTCGTCCGATCACCGGTCCGACATCTTTTCGTTCGGCGTGATCCTGTACGAGATGCTCACGGGGCGGCGGGCGTTCGGCGGCGACTCGGTGGTTGAAACGATGCACTCGATCCTCAAGGAGGATGTGTCGGATCCCGATGAGAGCGGCGTACGAATTCCGCCGGCGCTCGAAAAGCTCATGCGCCGATGCCTGGAGAAAAAACCGGAGCATCGCTTTCACTCCGCACATGATCTCGGGTTCGCACTTGATGCGGTCGCGTCACCAACAACATCGTCGGGGTCAGGATTAACGATAGCTGCACAGTCTTTGAGCGATGATTCTCAAGGCCGGCACTCGAATTCGCTGAGCCGTGCCGCGTGGGCGGCGGCCGCCCTGTTCCTGGCCTCGACCTTGATCTTCGCTGGGCTATACCTCCGGCGTGAGCAACCTCGAAAACAAACTATGCGCTTCGGCATAGCACCTCCGGAAAAAACTTTCTTCAATGAATCCTTCGCGCTTTCCCCGGACGGCCAACTGATCGCATTTGTGGCCCGGGGAATGGCGGGTGAGACATCGCTGTGGATTCGGCCGTTCAACTCGGTGGAGGCGAGGCAACTGCCGGGGACCGAGGGGGCCGCGTTTCCGTTCTGGTCGCCGGACAGCCGGACTGTCGGTTTCTTTGCGGGTGCGAGGCTCAAAAAAATCGAAGCCGCGGGTGGACCCACCCAATCGCTCGCCGATGCCTCAAGCGATCCTCGGGGCGGAACGTGGACTCCAGACGGCACGATCATCTTCGCACCCGGCACGACGTCACCGCTGATGCGCGTTTCGGCAACCGGTGGAGCGGTGTCCGAACTGACAAAATTGAACACCGAGATCGGGCAGTCTTCGCACCGTTGGCCTTCCATGCTGCCGGACGGCAAACATCTTCTTTACTTCGGACGAGGCGGTTTGCCCGACGTGCAGGGAATTTATGTGACCTCGGTTGAATCACCGCAGCCGAGCCTTATCTTGGCATCGGCGGTGGCCGGTTCCTTCACCACGGTCGACGGCGACGGGTATTTGCTATTCGTTCGGGAAGGGACCCTAATGGCTCAGCGATTCGACCCCGATAGGTTGGAACTCACGGGCGAGGCAACCCCGATGGTCGAAGATCTGCTTTCGTTTCCGGGAGAGGTCGGGCCGACAGCATACTCTGCGGTCTCTGCCGCAGCCGGCAATCTTCTTTACCGTACCGGCGACCAGCAGACTACGCGGTTAACATGGTACGACCGGTCCGGCAAAGTTCTGGAGACCGTTACGGAGCCGGGGGGATACCACGAGCCGTCTCTCTCGAGCGACGACTCGAAGGTCCTGTTCGGACGAAACGAAGGCCGCGGGCAGGATATCTTTCTTCAGGATCTATCGCGCGGCAATGCGACTCGCCTGACATTTGATCCGGAAAGTGACGCCACCGGTGTCTGGTCGCCCGACGAAACACAGGTCGTTTTCACCTCGAACCGTCTCGCGAAGAATGCGCTTTACCGGAAATCCGCAAGCGGAGCCGGGACCGAAGAAATGCTGACAAGCGATGACACTGGCATCTATCCGGACCACTGGTCGCGCGACGGAAAATATCTCCTTTATGAAAAAAACGGCGGAGCAAAAACAAAGGTGGACCTCTGGATTCTGCCCATGACGGGTGAGCCGAAACCATTCCCTTACCTTGAGACTGCGTTCGAAGAGGCTCACGCTCAATTCTCACCGGACGGCCGATGGGTCGCTTACACGTCCGGCGAATCCGGTCGGGCCGAGGTCTATATCCAGAGCTTTCCGGTCGGCGGAGGAAAATGGCAGATCTCCACGGCGGGTGGCGACCAACCGGAATGGCGCTCGGACGGGAAAGAACTTTTCTATGCCGCTCCGGACCGAAGTATCGTTGCGGTCAGTATTACCCAAGGCACGACGATGGAGATCGGAAGGCCGGTCGTTCTCTTTCAAACCGTTATGCCGGTGAGCGGAATCACGGACGACAGAAACAACTATGTTCCATCGCGGGACGGCCAGCGATTTCTGGTAAACGCTCTGGCCGACAGCGGTAACCTGCAACCTCTGATAATGGTGCTCAATTGGGCCGGTGAGATAAAGAAATAGGCTCGATATGAAACGATGCCCCGAATGTCACAAGGACTATTTCGATGAGAGCCTCGTCTTTTGTTTGGACGACGGCGCGCGTCTTCCTTCGCAAAGCGGCGACGTCGCCGACGCGGCGACCGCGATCTTGCCCTCCGACGCAATCTCGAGCGATGTGCCGACGCGACGCATCACGTCAGCCGACGAGGTCCATCGCTTTGGCGGCAGCAAACTCTTCGCCGGTGCGGTGGTCGCGCTAATCGCGCTCGGTGCGATCGCGTACTTTGCACTCTCCGGTAAGCGTTCGCAAAACATCGAACAGAGCGTCGTCCGCTTCCCGATAACGATCCCGGAAAAGAACTGGTTCTCACCCGATGTCGAACAGCACAACGCTGTGATATCGCCTGATGGGCGCAAGGTCGTGTTTACGCTCTGGTCGCAAGGAAAAAGCGTCCTTTATTTAAGGAATCTTGACCAGGTCGAGGTGAGACCGATCGCCGGCACTGACAAAGCGTATTCACCGTTCTGGGCGCCTGATAGCCAGTCCGTCGCGTTTTTCGCCGACGGGAAGCTTAGAAGAGTTGACACGAACGGCGGAGGGGTTCAGACCATTTGTGATGTCAGCGAGCAGGATACCGCGGCCACCTGGGGCTCCACCGGGACGATCGTTTTCCTCGTCGCACCACAAGAAAGTGCGCTGGCGCAAGTTAGCGCCGCCGGTGGGGTTCCCTCGGAAGCCTATAAGCCGCGGGACTTGTCGGTCGATTGGCCGTATTTTTTACCTGACGGCAGACACTTCATTTTTTTCGGCCGCGGCAGAAAAAGCAGCAGCCAGACGCTGCCCGAAGGAATCTATGCCGGCACGCTCGGAAGTAATGACGCGAAGTTGGTCCTCGAGACACCGGCGACCCGAGTCGAGTACGCCGAGCCGGGCTACATATTATTTGTCCGCGAAGGCTCGCTTCTCGCGCAGCATTTTGATCTGTCGTCTCTCGCCGTCTCGGGTGAGCCGGGTGTCGTCGCCGAGAACGTCAATTACTTCGACAAGACCGGTTACTCCGAATGGTCAGTATCTCAGACAGGTGTGCTTGTTTTGCCCTCTCAATTAAGTTTATCGCGCCTCCTTTGGCTCGACCGCAACGGACGAGAGCTGGGACGGATCGGTGAGCAGGATCTCTTTACCGAGATGCGACTTTCACCTGAAGGGACGAAAATCGCGGTAACTATTGTCGATCCCCAAACAACTTCCGGGAATATTTGGCTTTACGACCTAAACGGTTTGCGAAGCCGTTTCGTGTTCGGGCCGCGCGACGAGGCGGGAGGCGTCTGGTCCCCGGATGGCCGACGGATTGCATATTTCAAAAACGGCGGCTCCACAATCCGTATCAAAGACGTGTCGGATGTCGCCGGCGAGGGCGAGACGCCGATCCCGGAAGGATTCATCGGCGTGAGCGACTGGTCTCGCGACGGCAAATATATTATCTACACGCTCAACGACCCGACCGTTCAGCGTGATATTTGGATCTTGCCGATGACCGGCGACGGTAAACCGTTCCCGTTTATCAAGACGCAATCGAACGAGTTCGGTGCTCGTTTTTCGCCCGATACGCGGTACGTCGCTTTCGCGTCAGATGAATCCGGGACCCAGGAAATTTACGCTGCGCCTTTTAGCAACCCCACTCAGAAAGTTCGAATCTCTCCCGCCGGCGGGTCGTCTCCCCGATGGAGCCCCGACGGACGCGAATTGTTTTATCTGGCAGGTAACGGACCGCTTACGGGCGTCAGCTTCACGGACGGAAAAGTCGGAACGCCTGTCCCGCTGTTTGACGGGACGAGCATTGCGGACTTCGACGTAAGCGCGGACGGGAAAAAGTTTCTTGTGATCTCGTGGGTCCCGAGTGTCGTCTCGGCGCCGCTAAACGTGATGCTGAACTGGACCGCCGCGTTGAAAAAATAGGTATAGGAACGGTACCCGGAACGAAAGGCAGATCTGACTCCTCCCGCATTGAACGAACGCATTCGATAAAGGAGATAGAACATGGCACGTCCTTCAAAATTGGCACACGTCGTTTACATGACACGGCGGTACGAGGAAATGCTCGAGTGGTACAAAACGGTTTTCGAAGCGAGCGCGCAATACGAAAATCCCGCGTTCGCGTTTCTCACCTACGATGATGAGCACCATCGGTTCGCATTTGCGAACATGTCGATGCTGGACCCGGATGGCGAGGATCGATCGATGCCCCACGGCGTTGGCGTGAATCACGTCGGCTACACTTTTGCGGACGCGGGTGAATTGCTCGACACCTATGATCGACTCAAACAAGCCGGCATCAAGCCGTACTGGAGCGTCCATCACGGAGTAACGCTGTCCTGTTATTACCAGGACCCGGATGGCAACCGAATGGAATTTCAAGTCGACTGTTTCAAAGGCGCCGTCGAGGCCAATGCGTTTATGCAAAGTGAGGCATTCGCCGCGAACCCGATCGGCGTGGACGTCGACTTTGAGATATTGCTGGACCGTTACCGAAGCGGCGTGAGCGTCGAGTCGTTGATGACACAGCCGGAGGGCCCGATGTCCGCACTACCCGCGGAGCACGGGATGTCTCCCTCAGCAGCAGCCCCCGAATAGCTTTTATGAAACGCTGCCCCGAGTGCAGGAGAGATTATTTCGACGACACGCTGAGCTTCTGTCTTGAAGATGGAGCGGCTCTCCTTCATGGTGTGTGGCCGGACGAATCTGCCACGGCGATCCTGTCACCGTTTGGAGTCCCGCCTTCAGGCGGCTCTTCCGCGGAATCGCAAACACGAGCGTACACGACGGGCGCGGAGGCGGAGCCTCCTAATGTTTTGGATAGCCTGACGGAAAGGCGGAGCCTTTCCGCTCATCGGGCGGCACAGCCGCGGGAAACGGGTCTTGCGGACAGGAAGCCGAGCCGGATTGTGATCAGCACGCTTTCGATAGTTGGGATTCTGGTACGTTATGTCGTATCACCTCGCCTTGATCTATTAGGCTCTGGGTGACAAAGACAAAGCAATAGTTGAGCTCGAGAACGCATTCGCGGAGCACGATTATTTGCTTCCTCGCATCAATGTCGAACCGTTTCTCGATCCGCTGCGCGACGACGCGCGATTCAAGGACATTGTGAGGAGGATGGGCCTTCGGGAATAAATTCTATGAAACGATGCCCGGAATGCCTGCGTGACTACGCCGACGAGACATTGAACTTTTGCCTCGACGATGGAAGTGCGCTGCTTGACGGGCCGTCCGTCCTGTTAGA
>DATLCA010000082.1:0-15040 GCA_035526605.1 Pyrinomonadaceae bacterium
CGAACCGGAGAGGTTCGAGAAGCCGACCTGGCCGGTCGAGTTCACGCCGATCGCCCGAACGACATATTCGCTGTCGAACAGATTGTTCAAACCGGCGGGCGTAAACACCTCAGAGACCTTTCCGTTATCGACATAGCTCAATGCGTTTCCGTCGACATATGCGACGTGACGAAATCCCGTCGTCGTCGAATCGCCATCGTTGAATACGCGCTTTCCGTTGGGCTCACGCTGGCCGGCGAGTGCGGTCTTTCGCTTGAGAACTTCGTACGCGAGCGCCCCCGAGACGCCGCTCCACGAGATACGCATCGAACGCGCCGTTGCCGGAGCAGCTTGCACGTTTGTCGGAACCGCCGGTGCGGCCTGGCCGCCAGCGAACGGCGTGACCTGGGTCGAGATGGTGACGCGGTCACCGAGAAATTCGCGTGCGTTGACTCCGAGTTCCTTCGCCGCGAACAACTGTTCGATCAGCGCCCGGTGCAGACCAGGAGCGGTCTCATCCGTCGGGTTAGACGAATAAAGCATCTGGTCAGCGACGATCAGGGCATCGCGCTCTTTGACGAATGTGTCCGGTGACGTCGTGCCGAGCACGTACATCGATCCGAGAAATATGCGTTCGTAAATGTTCGTTCCCTTAGTGATCACCTTCGTCGGCGCGCCGGTGTCGGGTATCGGGCGTTTGAACTGTGCGGTCGACGGGTACATGCGGTTGAGCATCTCGCGCAGTTCCCACATGGTCGACATATAGATTTCGCCGTCGTAATGTTCCTCGAAGCTCGGTACGCCGCTGATCACGCGTGTTGCGAGGTCGGAATATTTGAGCGTCGATTTCGCACTGCGGATATAACCGATCGACTCGGGGTCACGTCCGCTGTCGCGATACAGCTGGCGGAGCCGGTAGCCCGCGACGACATAGTCGCCGATGCTCGCGTTGTCGGTGATTGTGAACGCCCACGAATCGGCCTGTCCTTCATTCAACGCGCTGCCTTCGTCGCCTTCGAGTCCGGCGATCGGTGTGATGACAGCATGAGTTGCTTCGTGATACGGGACGGTCCCTTCGAGCGCCGTGTCGTTAAATAAAAATCCGTGTCCGTATGATGTCGGGTTGATCACGACCGGAGATTTCGTTCCGGTAAATTCTTCGACGATCGGTGTCGCGTTGAGCGCGAACGCGTTGTCGAGCCCGAGAACTTTCTGGACGAATTCGGGGTCGTCCGTCGACGGATAGGAACCCTGTCCAAGCAGCGGGAATACATTCGGGATGTGCACATTGGCCGGCAGCGGCGTCGTGGAATTCGGATATTCGTCCGGGAAGCTTCCGGTCGATCCGAATGTTCCGGCGTCGCCGGCACGATGCAGATGATCGATGTACTCGATCAGATAAGTAGTAAAGAAAAACGCGTTGGCCTCGTCCTGATGCTCCGCCGGTTCCGCAAACTGGTCCTGCTCGTTGGTGCGGGCCTCGAAGGCGACCGGGTCGTCCTTTGCGAAATGCCACGTGCCCATCGCAGCTTGTGCGAATGGCTGTTTGGTGGCGAGCAGGTTGTTGACGATGGTGTGTGTCCCGGTCAAGGTTCCGTTCAGTCCGGAAACGACGTTTGTCGAATCGAACTTCCGAAGATTCGCGCGGACCTGATCACACGGCTTGTCACCGCAGACGGCGATGATTCCCTGGTCCTTCAACTGCTGGGTAATTCGCGGATATTTCGGATAAATGTCGGCCGTGAAGGGCAGAACCTGCGGTGCCTGTTGGTACGTGACGAAGTCGCGCCGGTTCACGATCTCGCCGGTCTGGGCGTCGACGGATGTGACGTAAAGCCCAAAGGGATTCGTGGAAAATTTCGCGACCTTCCATACTAGCCGGTAGCCGTCGCTCGTCGGATAAATTGCGAGTTTGGGTTCGAGCTGCGAAACCGGAGCGACCTGCTGGCTCAGCGTACTGAGCCCGGCCTGCAGGAGATTCGAAACCGCCGGCGGAACGTTCACGGCGAATCGCGCCAGATCGTTGTCGGCCGCGGCACGTGCCTGCTCCGCCGAAAGCGCCGGCTGCGTGTTCACATTAACGTCGCGAAAGAACGGGCCCGAAGCCATGATGACCTGGTTGTTTCGGTTCATCACGATGCCGATGCCACCGTCATGGACCGGGACGCCGTTGAAGCTTTGGCGAAACCGGAGAAGATGTCCTCCCATCGCCGGTACGTCGCTGAAAAGCACGAAATTGTTTAGGTCGCTCACGCCGAACAGCGATGCGTTCTGTGAGATGAAGGCTCGGGCACCTTGCTCCGGCGTGCCGGAATACGGCGCGGAAGCAAAGTCGTAAAGCACGTCGGGCGACCCGCCGAAATCGTTCCACCTCGCGGTCATGTTCGGAGCGTTAACGGCCGTCTTCAGATTGGCAAGTGCGCTGAGCTGTGCGCCGTTCGCGACCCTGAGACCGCCGAGCCCGCGAGTCTGATTCAGATCGAAGTCCGGTGCCGGCCTTTGGTAAAGTTTCGCCACAATGTCGTTGTCCGCCGGCGACGCTTTCGCGGTATCGGTCTGACGCCAGAGCGCGGCCACAATGCCGACACAGATAATCCCGACGATCAGAAATCGTATCGCCGCTGCCCTGCTTGTTCGTTTCGATTTGCTGTTCATTTTCCCTCCGAGGCGTTTCTTAAAATTGTCGAAATCTTTGTTTGAAATAATTGGGTCTTGTGTCCCAGGACACCCGTGGGAGCGGGTGCCCTGGTTTTTAATCGCCCCTTGCCCCCGCGAGGGGCGATTTCCTTAACCGCCCGTCGTGAACAACGAGCGGAATGCGTTCAACTTTGAAGCGAGGTTCGCACGCGAGATAGTTGTTGCCGGTTCGAAGCGCGGACCCGGAATCGCGATGAATTGGCCGGGTGCGATCTGCCGAACCTCGGCCGGGAAGGCTTCGAACAATCCGTTGTTGATGGCGATCTGCACATAGCCGCGGAGAGCGGCCGG
This sequence comes from Pyrinomonadaceae bacterium, assembly GCA_035526605.1. GTDB lineage: Bacteria > Acidobacteriota > Blastocatellia > Pyrinomonadales > Pyrinomonadaceae > OLB17. The sequence continues at coordinate 2,968 of DATLCA010000082.1, forward strand.
TATCTGTGCGTTGTCGCTGAGAACCGTGCCGGCTGACGTGACGTTCGTGTTGGCGAGAGCACGCGCCTCGGCATCGTGCCCGAGCGCCTTGACCCATGCGACAGCGACATCGAGACGGTTGACAGATCCGGTTGGATTGAACGACGTTCCTGACGCCGTGACCATACCGGTCGACACGAAATCGTAATCACGGAGGGTCGAGCCTCTAGCCGTGACGGCTTCCGCAATTCCAAGCAGGTCGCCCGCTACATCGAAGAATTTTGCTGTAGCACCCAGGCTCTGCCGGAGGCTCGTATTGAGCGACAGGCTTCGTGCAAATTCTTCGCGGGTGACGGTCGAGTTCGGACGGAAGGTTCCGTCGGCGAATGTGTCGATCAGGCCGCGCCGGATCGCGGTTTCGATGGCGGCTTGTTGAGCGTGCCCCTGAATATCCGCGATCGTAGGCAGAATGTATTTGGTCTGCGTGATCACCCCGTCAACCGGTCCCGGAGGTGCCGCCTGCTGCGGCGATGTGACGGGTGCGGCCGATGTGCCGCGGGTGCCGCGGGCTTCGACATACCAGGTTCCAGGTATCGGATCATTGACGATGCCTTCGCGAACATTGCTTGTTGAATTGAGTGCGAATGTTGGCGAGTACGAGGTCCCATCAGGGGCCCACAGGCGGATAGCGACAAGATTGGTGGCGCCCGGTTCGCCGACGACATCTACCGTTGCTCGCGCTTTGAGAACGCTAACGTTGGGTTCGACGGTGAACGGGCGTGCGTTCGCCGAGCTGGGGCCGTTTACGCTCGGGTCGAAGTCGATATGAAAATTCTGGGCCGCGAGATTCTCCGTCGCCAGTGCGGCGTTGAAGCTGACTTCCTGTCTGTTCGTGTAGGCTTTGTTTCGGTTGAAAACTTTATCGACGGCGGCGTGCGCGTTGATGTATCCCGCGCCGACTTCGTGGTCGGCGTATCCGGGCATGCGCGTGGCGGTATCGATCAGGATCTGCTTGATCTCGTCCGGCGTCAGTGTTGGGTCTGCGTCGAGCATCAGTGCCACAACACCGGCGGTAAACGGGGTCGCCATCGAGGTCCCGGACATCTGCGTGTAAAACGGGATCATCGCCGGTGCGAGCTCGGTGTCGGCGGTCGCACCGATGACGTTCGTGATGCCGGTGATCGCGCGAACTCCAACGATATCGCTCGTAAATCCGAAACGGCTCAGGCTCGATTCGAAAGCGCGCCCGGTTCCCGGAGCCGTGATCGTCGGATACTCGTTATCGTTGTTCGGATTGCTGTCGTTGAGCCGCTGCTGACGCGGCACCCCCCGTGATGAAAAGTCCGCGAGCACGCCTTCCTTTGAACCCGCGGCGACGGTGATGACGAAAGGCGATTGACCGTACGCGTTAACGGTATCTTCCGCACCGTCGTTGCTCGCTGCCCAGAGAACTGAGATGTTCCGGTCGTACGCGGCTTTGGAAGCGCGGACGAGGGGATGTTCGGGATCGTAATCGACCGGCTCGGTCGGGCCGTAAGAGTTCGAGATCGCGCGGATGTTGTAGACCGTCTGATTCGCTAAGGCGTATTCCCACCCGGCGAGAGCGTCGAGCACGAAGATGACGAGGCCGCCTCCGGATCCGACGATCTTCACGCCGGGAGCAACGCCCGCGTATGTCGCGCCGGATCGAACACCGAGACCGCCGATCATTCCCGCGCAGTGCGTTCCGTGGCCGACGTTGTCCGTGTTCGGAATATTTTCGATCGAGAGCGATGGCGTGAATCCATTAAGCGGAACGCCGCCGACGGTTATGCCGGTGTTTCCCGTATCGGTCGAGACAACACGCTGCGTGTTCTGGACGATCTTTGTTCCTAAAGGGAGATCGGCATGCGTCGCGTCGATCCCGGAATCGATCACCATCACCGAGAAATTCCCCGCACCCGAAACCGGCATTCCGCCGTTCCGAAGGGTAAGGGCGGAATCGCTGCGGAGCTTCTCCACTCCGGCGACCATCCGCGCCTGGTTCATGTAATATTGCAGCCGCTCGTTGTTCCAAATCGACTTCACCACCGAGTTCGTTGAAAGTGCCCGGACCTGACCGGCGGTCAGAACGGCACCGACCATCCCAAGCTTGTTGAAGGTCACGCCGGACGTGATCCCGACACCTCGCAAGACATCCAGATGCGCCGACGTCAGACCGTTCGGTGCGTTGAAGCTGATGATCACGACACCAACCGACGTGTCGTTCGCGACCCCCGCGATCTGCGACGTCAGTTTCGGACTCACCCTCGCGGCCTGTACATGAAAAGCAAGAAGGCTGCACATCGACAAAACGATCAGCAGCCTCAACCCTTTTTTCGAAACCTTATTAAATGTGTGATTCACGTCCCTTTCTCCTTGGCAAAATGTTCCGTCGTCTGCCAATCAGAATAAGGAATGGGCTTTGAGGAATACTTGAGAGCTGATTCGGTGAGTTGAGGGAAACTTGAGTTTCGAAGTTATATGGGGATAAATCGGCCTACTTTTTTCCCGGCGCTTCGAAAAATAATTCTTGACGTCCCAAAAAGTATGTGTAATATGTTAAGTCTCTTAACATATTCTTTCCTTATTGTTTGATTTTTGGTAGTTTTTCAGCCCGGGATTGCGGAAGCCGAGGAAGACGATCCTTTGATATTCGCTTTTTTGTTGGAAGTCTAAACATACTATCTAATTGGTCAAACCAATTAAGAGCGCGACGTCAGTGCGAAACATAAACCCGAAAAACTTCACCAAAGCGACGCGAGGAACTTCGCGCGAGATCAATCGCCAAATTATCCTGACGCTTATCCGGACCCATCAGCCCGTCTCGCGTGCCGATCTCTCTCGCCTGATGGAAACGAACCGGGCAAACATCACGCTTCTCGTGAATGAGCTGCTAGCAGAAAAACTTGTTCGCGAAGGAGCACAGGGCAACCTTCGCGTTCGGGGCCGAAAGCCTACGTTTCTATATATCAACTCTGAAAAAGGATTCGCGATCGGACTCGATGTAAGAGCGTCTCGGACATTCATGATGGTCACCGATTCGATCGGTAAACAGATCGGGCACATCGTGAGCTTTCCGACAAGGTTCGATCCCCGCGAGTTTGTATCCTCGCTGGGTGTCCAGATCCGCAAGGCTCTGCAGGAAGTCGGACTGCCGTCGTCACCGGCGTCTTCATGTGACGGCATCGGGATCGTGTTTCCCGGCATGGTTGATCGCGAATCAGGGATCGTCATCAACGCACCCAAACTGGGTTGGAAGCAGGTTCACTTGATCGAAATGCTGGAAAAGGAATTCGAGGGAACGCCGATCCATCTTGAGAATTCCGGAAGAGCCTGTGCTTTGTCTCAGATATGGTCGTCGCGCCGGGACTCGTCCGGCCAGAACGACAGTGTTTTCGTCAGTGTCTCGGACGGCGTCGGCGTGGGCGTCGTTGTCAATGGCGAACTGATCCGCGGGAAACACAACACTGCAGGCGAATTCGGCCACGTCCCTTTAAGCATCGACGGACCGGAATGCTCGTGCGGTGCCCACGGCTGTTGGGAAGCATATATCTCAAATCTCGCGACGCTGTCTCGTTATTTTGGCCGGAACATTTCACTGAGGGAGCCTGCGCCGATCGAAACTCTGGAGTTCACCATCGAGGACCTTATCAATAAGGCGCGTGGCGGCGACAGTAAAGCACTCACGGCCCTCAACTCTACGGCACGTTACCTCGGCCTCGGCCTGGCTTCGATAATCAATGCCCTCGACCCGTCGTTCGTCGACATCGGCGGAGAGATCACGGAGGCCTGGGACCTGATCGAGCCGCAGGTCCGCGAGGCCGTGAAAGAAAGGACGTTAACGAAAGAGTTGGGCAAGACAACCATCCGTATTGTTCCAGCCGTGGAACATCCGCGACTGCGCGGGGCTGTCGCCCTCGTGACGGCGCCCGCGTTCGCGGCGCCCACGGTCGCGTAGACCGATCCGGCAGAGCAGAGCGTACCAAAAGCTGCGGCCGGGCAAAGATTTTCGACTGACCCTAAGCCGGTAAAAACCTGGAGGATCCTGAAATGAAAATGCGAAATTTATTTGGCGGGAAAGCGCTGTCGCGCGTTATTCGGCTCGCACTGATTGGGCTAGTTGTTGTTCCGGTGACGGCGGTCGCACAGATCACTTCGGCGACGATCATCGGCACGATCACGGATCCGAACGGGGCCCCCGTGCCGGCGGCGAGCATCACCGCGCGAAACATCGATACGGGCCTTACCCGAACCGTCACCTCCGAAGAGGACGGCGGTTTCAGGCTTGAAGTTCTTCCCGTCGGAAACTACACGGTGGAAGTTACCGCGGCGACCGGTTTCAAAAAAGCACACCGCGAAGGGATCGTGCTGCGAGTCAACGACACCGCTCGAATCGATATCGCATTAGAGGTCGGCAGCGTCGATGAGCAAGTGACGATCACCACGGCCCCGCCGGAAATAAATACCAGCTCCGCCGAGCTCGGCCGCACGGTTCAATCGCGCGAAATCGAAAATCTGCCACTCGTCGAACGCAACGTCTACACTCTTCTGGATCTCACGCCCGGCGTACAGTCCAACAACAACGGAGTCGCGACCGCATCCGCTACCACAAGTAATCTGAGTCTCGGCTTCCCGGAGCAGCGGACACTGATCAACGGCGGTACCGACGGCGGCACCGGATCGGTGAACTATTACCTCGACGGTGGGACGAACATGACGAACCTCCGCAACACCGGTAACATTCTCCCGAACCCGGACGCGATCCAGGAATTCCGCGTCCAGACGAACAGCTACAACGCGGAGTATGGACGTTTTGCCAACGGCATCATCAATGTGCTGACGAAGTCGGGCACCAATGACATTCACGGTTCCCTTTACGAGTTCGTGCGCAACGACGCATTCAACGCGAATGAGTGGGGTGCGATTTTTGAGAAAGCGCCTTACCGGCGCAATCAGTTCGGAGGAACCGTCGGCGGTCCGATCCTTCGCGACAAGACGTTCTTTTTCTTTTCGTACGCGGGTCTTCGCCAGGTAACGAACCAGTTTCTGACCGGAGCGAGAGTACCGTCTGCCCTGGAACGGATCGGTAACTTTACCGAGCAGCTTGGCTCGAATCCCAGAAATCCTCCGGGAGGCCAGGTGATCCTATGCTCGACAAATGTGATTTGTCCGAACCGCATCGATCCGGTCGCGGCCAGTATCATCAGGGACCACATCCCGCTTCCGAATATGACGATCCTCGGTACCGACGGCCGATTGCGTCCCGGCTGGCAGGGCAATGTTCCGATCCCGTACGACTCCGACGAGTTCCTGGTCAAGGTCGATCACCAGCTCAACGACCCGCACCGGCTGACCTTCTCATATTTCAACACTGCGGGTCAGACGACGGTATTTCCGGGAAGCGGCAACCTGCCATGGGCGACGCAAACTTTCAAATGGCGTCAGCATAATTTGAACATCAGCGACGTCTGGGTGGTCAGTGCCGATAAGATCAATCAAGTCTGGCTCACTTACACCCGCAATTACGGCGGTCGAAACAACGAGCCCGCGACTTCTCTTCGCGATCTTGGATCGTCGTTCATACCCCAAGGTGCGCCGTCGCTGCCGCAGATTACGGTTACCGGGTTCTTCACGCTGTCGAACGCGATCGGCGGCCCCACTGCGGGGACCGACCTATATTCAGTACGTGACGTGTTCAGTTGGAACAAAGGCCGTCACTCGATAAGAGTCGGCGGCGAATTTTCGCTGAACAAAGACACCCAGGCCACCCTCCTCAACAACTACGGAGTTTTCACTTTCAATGGGACCGGCGCGACGAATAATGCGCTGGCGAATTTTCTGGTAGGGCTGCCGACCGGCCTCACCCAGGACGCCCCGGTCACCGCTTACACAAACACTTGGTACACGGCGCTCTTCCTGCAAGACGATTTCCGCGTCCACCCGCGCGTGACACTCAATCTCGGACTGCGTTGGGACATGCAAACACCTCCCACCGATCCGCACAATAGGGTCGTGAATTTCGTTCCCGGTCAAAGGTCGACGGTGCGGCCCGATGCACCGCTAGGTGCGCTGTTCTACGGCGACCCTGGCGTCGAGCGCGGGGGCATCCCAATCGATTACGATCACTTCTCGCCGAGGTTCGGGATAGCGTGGGACCCGTTCGGCGACGGCAAGACGTCAGTCAGGGCGGCGGCGGGAATGTTTTGGGGAAGCATCTCCGGGAACGAGTGGAACACAATGACAAACTTTCTCCCATTCGCTACCCGGTTGAACTTCGCGGGCATAAATTTGCCGTCGGCGACGAACAATTGGGCCGGTGCGACGCTTAGTAACCCGTACACCAACTTTCCCGGCGGGCCGCCGTTCCCCTACACGGGAGCATTTACTGCCGGCGGCGGCATTTTCGCCGTCGCGCAGGATTTCACATGGCCCCGCACATTGCAGATGAATGTCTCGGTTCAGCGCCAGATCACGAAAGATTTGACCGCCAGCGTGGCGTACGTCGGAACGCGAAGTGGCCATTTGCCTTTCGGTCGCGACGTGAACTATCCCGTCCTGACGCCGACCGCCACGACTTCAAACATCAACGCCCGCCGGCCGGTTCCCGGCTTTGGCGCGTTTCTTCTCCTCGACTCTGATCAGGATGCCCGGTACGACGGGATGCAACTCACGTGGGCGTACCGTTTTGGAAGGAGAATAACGGTAAACGGGTTCTATACATTGAGCAAGACGACAAGCAGCGTCGAGCTTCACAACAACACGACGCAGGGGCTCGCCCAGAACTATAGCCGACTCGACCTTGAACAAGGCCGTGCCGACACGGACCAGCGTCACATTTTCACGATGAGCGCGCACTTCGAACCGGACTTCTATCGCGGCGATAACCGCGTCCTGAAGGCGATCATTAACGGTTGGAGCGTCGCACCCATCATCAAGCTGAGAAGCGGAGCTCCGTTCACGGTCGTGAACGGCAGCGTTGATGCCAACCTCGACGGCGTGGCCACCGATCGTGCCCAACTGATCGGCGATCCGCATCTCGACCATCCGACTCCCGACATGTGGTTCAACATTTTCGCGTTCGCTCAAAACCCGGCGGTGACGGGTGTCGCAGTCGATGGAACTTCGCCCCGAAACTTTTTGACCGCACCCGGCTATAAGGCGGTCGATCTCGCACTGTCGCGTGATTTCCGCTTTGGCGAACGGTTCAAGCTTCGCCTCCGCGCGGAGGGTACGAATATATTCAACTGGGCCAACTACAATGCACCGAACGCCACGGTGCCGACCTCACTTGCCACACCCGGCAACTTTGGCCGCATTTTAGGTGCGGGCCCGATGCGGAAGCTTCAGTTCGGCGCACGCCTAACTTTTTGAAGCTTTGGAACCCGCGGGCCATCTGATACGGATGGCCCACGCTCCAGGTATTTCTGAAAATGGGTCTATGTTGAGCGGGACGACAGTTCCCTGCATTTCACGCTTTATAATTTTCGCATCTGTCCTGATGGCGATGTCTCCCGCCGCGCTCGCGGTACAGACGACCGGCTCCGGCGCACCCATTTCTGTGGCCACCCTGAGATCAGAAGGTCGGGATTTTATGGCCAAGGAAGTGGCGGTCCATTTCGACGCGATCAAGTCCTTCACCTCTCCGCCGGATCGGGTTAACGGCTCGATCACGACCGGCGAATATACATGGGGCAGTTTCATGCGCGTCGTCGCGGCTCAAAGCGACATAGGCGGCAGCCGCGTGATCGCGGGCAGAGATACGGCCCGCCCGATCGCGGAGATGGGATTGTACGAAGCGCGGAAAGGCGGTAAAGCTTTTTCGCAGCTGTACGCGGCGCAGGCTCTTAGACATTTCGGCGCCGACCTGAGCCGGAACGCCGTCTGGCAAAGCATGAACGACGCTGAACGAAGAGAGTGGGAAACTCTTCTCGACGCGACGCGGATCTACGATCCCAAAACACGGCAAGTCATAAATCTCCCCGAGAACTATCTGGGCGTCGCGGCGCGGATCGCGGCGTACGCGTACGAGTTCGGCGTCTTGAAGGACCGTGACTTTCTGAATTCGCTTATCGACCGAGCCGCACTCCAATTCACCAACGGCGCTCTATACGCGGACGACGATCTGCCGAACGGCCGCTACGACCGTTACTCCAACGAGTACATCCGCTTTTGCTGGAAGGCCGCTGAGGTCGTAGGCCGCAAAGACATTCTCGAAAAACTGAAGCCCTCGATGAAAGCGCAGATGAGACTGTGGTGGGATCTCGTTTCGGACGAAGGCTACGGTTACAATTGGGGCCGCAGTCAGGGCCTTGTGAGCTATCTCGACACTCTCGAGATCGCCGCGTTTCTCGGCGAGAACGCGGAATTCCGTCCGGCCCCGATCGCCGACATCGCGAGCTTGTACAATCTCGCGTGGCGGTGGATCCGCGCCGGGTACATCGACGATCGCCACACCTTCAACATTTTCGCGTACGGGCGCGGGAACTACAGCTACATCAGCCCGCAGCGGGAGTTTCAGCAGATAGCTACGAGCTTCGCAAAGATCATCGTCGCACACGATAGTTTTATGAAGACGCTCGACGCGGAGAAGATTGCGGAGATTCCACCGCGACCAAAACTTGCCACCGTTGCGCGTTTTGAATTCTTCAGCACCGCGAAGGATCGACCCGAAGGCGTCTGGCTGGTTCGAGATGGCAACCTGAGATTCGCGCTTCCGATCACCGTCGGCACTAAGCCGGCGATGTCGGATTATTTGGCCGCGCCGTTTGGGCTCGCCGGCTTCGCAAATCCGGTCGAAGAAGTTTACCCATCGCTTGTTCCCTTTATCGAGCTTGAAGACGGGAAAACTTACGCGGCGTCGGAAGGATCGTCCGGAATCGAACCATCCGCGGACGGACGCTCGCTCACCGTGACGTGGAACAAATGGGGACAGGTTGGTTCGAAAATGGGCGAAAGATTCGATCTGGGAATTACGAGCAAGGTAACCTGGCAGATCGGGCAGGACAAATTGGAGCGCACAGAAACGCTCGTCGCGAACAAGGATCTCAGAATAAAACGATGGTGGGTCGCGGTTCCTTCAACCGCCGACCGATCGACAATTTCCACGGCCGGTAACACCCGAACCGATGTTCTGCAGGGACCCGAAGGTACACTAAAAGTAACCGCGACTGCTGGTTGGAAATTTGAAACATCCATAGAGGCCGCCGGCGACAGCAAGCTGAGCAAGGGGGTCTTGAGAGCCATCCCGCTCCATTTGATCTACTCGACAAAAGATCTGGTGCTCACGAAGGCCAAAAAGTCGACGTGGCGACTCACTCTCGAGGTCTCGAAAAATAACGGCCTCCGGGAAAAATAATCATGATAGGTGAAACAGAAAAAATAGAAGCGTTGGTCACCTGCTGGGACGCGATTCCCGTCGAACGGATTGGCGAGGGCATCGACCGACAGATGGTCGTCGGTCAAAAGATCATGATCTGCCGGTTGCGATTCGACGCGTTCGTCGTCACGCCGGCCCACCGGCACCCGCACGAACAGATGACGTTGGTGATGAAGGGCAAAGTGAAATTCACGCTCGACACCGAGGAACGAATCGTATCGGCCGGCGACGTGCTCCACTTTCCTTCCAATCACTGGCATGGGGCGACGATGCTGGATGAAGAAGTCGTTTTGATCGACATCTTCTCACCGATACGCGAAGACTTTCTGACGGACGTCTGAGTTAAGAACCGGCCGTGAAATAAATTATGTATCGTAAAACTTATTACGCCACAGACCCGCCGTCGATGCGTGGGATCTCTAACGGAGATCTGCGATCGAAATATTTGATCGACGAATTGTTTACGGACGGCGAGGTCCACCTCAATTATCTTCACTACGAACGGTTCGTGATCGGCGGAGCCGCGCCGATCGACAAACCAGTTTCCCTGCCGATCCAGAACGAGCCCAAATCTGCCGAAGGAAAACCTTTTCTCGAACGACGGGAGATGGGGATCGTGAACGTCGGCGCAACAAACGGCACCGTGATAGTCGATGACAATCCGTTTGAGCTGAAGCCACGAGACGCCGTCTATGTCCCGATGGGCAGCGAAACAGTGACGATGGAATCCGCCGATCCAAAAAATCCGACACGTTTTTATCTGGCGTCGACGCCCGCGCATGCCCGATTCGAAGTGAAGCACATCTCCATCGATCAGGCGGTCCCGCTCGAACTCGGATCAACCGAGAATGCGAACGAGCGAACGGTTTATCAATACGTCGTTCCGGCGGTCTGCAAATCGTCTCAGCTTCTGCTCGGCCTAACCGCGATGAAGCACGGGAGCGTTTGGAACACTTGCCCACCGCATCTTCACGACCGCAGGTCCGAAATCTATTTTTATTTCGATCTGAAAGAGAAACAGCGCGTCATGCATTTCATGGGCGAGCCCGAGAATATGCGCCACATCGCGATCGACAACGAAATGGCCGTCGCCTCGCCGCCGTGGTCGATCCACATGGGCGTCGGGACGACGAACTACACATTCATCTGGGCGATGGGCGGCGAGAATGTGGACTACACCGACATGAATGTTCTCGATATTTGTCAGTTGAGATAGAGAGCGGCGAACGATCACCGCGGGGTCATGAGAGAGACGATGCCATCCGAAACTAACGCGCGTGGGGAGCTGGGATTCAAGATAAGCGGCCTGCGTTGGATCATCGTCGGCATGATCTTTTTCGCGACCTTGATCAATTACATCGATCGATTGACGGTCTCCGTCCTTGCACCCAAGATCACCGAAGACCTGCACCTCAGCAACACGGAATTCGGCGGAATCGCTACGTGGTTTCTTTTCGCGTACACGATCAGCCAGGCGCTTTCGGGAAAGCTCTACGACCGCGTTGGGATCAAGAAGGGATTTACGGTTTCGATAATCGTGTGGTCGCTCGCCGCCATCGCTCATGCGTGGTCCGTCGGCATTCGAAGCTTGAGCGCGTTTCGATTTCTTTTGGGTCTAGGTGAAGCAGGCAACTGGCCCGGCGCGGCGAAGACAGTAGCAGAATGGTTTCCTGCCCGGCAGCGTGCGTTCGGGATGGCGATCTTTAACAGCGGTGCGGCGATCGGGTCCATCGCTGCACCGCCGGTCATCGTCGGACTGTATGAATATTTCGAGCATTGGCAGCCGGTGTTTGTTGTCACCGGGCTTTTGGGTTTTATCTGGCTCGCGGTTTGGTGGATTGTCTACGACAAACCGGAATCACATAAATGGCTTACCGGTGCCGAGCTCGCGATCATAAAGGAAGATGAAACTCGCGCGACCGGCGCTATTAACGAACCGTCGCCCGGGTGGATGGAGCTTCTCAGGTATCGTCAGACTTGGGCGATCATCGCGGCGCGATTTCTGGTCGATCCGATCTGGTGGCTATACATAACTTGGCTGCCGCTCTTCTTATATAAAGTTCACGGATTCGACCTCAAGCAGATCGGGTTGTTCGCGTGGGTGCCGTACGTTGCCGCGGATGCGGGAAGTCTCACGGGCGGATGGCTCTCGGGATATTTGATCGGCCGCGGTTGGACGGTGAACGCGGCGCGCAAGGCAGCCATCGCGTTCGGTGCTCTGTTGATGCCGGCGGGAATCGCGGCAGCGTTCACGCCGAACTCGATGGCTGCTCTGGCGCTGATCGGCGTCGTGCTTTTCGGATTCCAGGTTTGGATCAACAACGTGCAGACTCTGCCGAGCGATTTCTATCCGTTGAAGGCCGTCGGTTCTGTTGCGGGACTTGGCGGAGCGGGTGCCGGAATCGGTTCAATGATCTTCATTTTTTCGACGGGCTGGGTCGTCGATAATTTTTCATACACGCCCGTACTCGTGACCGCGGGTCTGCTGGCCCCGATCGGAACGATAGTTCTTTTCGCTCTCGCCGGCGATATCAAAAAGGTCCGTATGACCGAGCGGGAAACTCAATAATAAAGCATGCAAAACTTTTTCGATTTCACAGGCAAGGTCGTGCTCGTGACCGGGGCGTCAAGCGGTATCGGGCGTGCGACGGCCGAATTGTTCGGACGATGCGGCGCCAGAGTCGCGATCACTTATCT
>DATLCA010000083.1:0-8589 GCA_035526605.1 Pyrinomonadaceae bacterium
AGCGTGTAGGCGCTTCCGGGCATGATTTGCGCCAAGTACTGGTACAACTGGCCACGCAACTCGTCGGTCGACTCGAGCACCATTCCGAAGAGGGTTACAAGAAATAGAAGTAAAGGGAAAAAGGCGAACGAGAAGTAGAAGGCCACCTGAGCGGATGCGCTCATCACGTCGGTGTCGAAGAACTTTGCGTAGAGCTCGTTAAGAAATACCTTCAGCTCGAAATTCTTGAAGAAAGCCATTGTTTGTTGATTATCGAAATTCGACGAAGCCATGGCAATAGATATTTCTAATTTTTGTCGCTTTTATACAATCGCGGAACGCGTCGATTTATCCCGCAGGTTATCTCGTAGGAAATTGTGTCTGTCGCCCGGGCAAGGTCCTCCGCGCCGATCTTCTGTCCCTCGTTCTCGCCGATCAACGTGACTTCGTCGCCCAGGCTTATTCCGTCGACGCCGGTCACATCAAGCATCGTCCAATCCATCGAGACACGACCGGCGACCGGAACGGAGGTGCCGCGCACGATTGCGCGGCCCACGTTCGAGAGTGTTCGGCTGTAGCCGTCCTGATACCCGATCGGGATCGTCGCGATCAACGAATCGGCCCGGGTGGCAAAAGTTCGGCCGTAACCGATGGTCTCGCCCGCGGGGACTGATTTTAAGTGCGCAATCTTGGTGCGGAGCGATAGGACCGGTTTGAGGTCGGGCTTTGCGACGCCGCTAGGGAGTACATCGCCCCCGAGCCCGTAGAGGATGCCACCGAGCCGCACGAGATTGCTGCGGGAGGCAGGATGAACGACCGCACCCGGGGAATTCGCCAAGTCGAGGTATGCAGGCGAAAAGCCCTTTTCCCGAAACGCGGCAACGGCGGAATTGAATCGCTCGATTTGCAGGTTCGTAAAATCTCTCTGCTCGAGATCGTCGGCGGCGGCGAAGTGCGTCATCAACCCCTCGACACGCAAGTGTGTTAACGATCTCAGCCGCTCGGCGAAGTCCGTGACCTCATCGAAACGGACTCCGATGCGCCCCATGCCTGTGTCGATCTTTACGTGAATGGACACATCAGTCCCGCGACTCCGAGCGGCGGCGTTCAGGATGGCCGCTTTCTCTAGCTGAAAAATAACGGGCGTCAGGCTGTAGTTGAGGGCGAGAGCTTCTTGCCCCTCCCAGAAGCCGCCGAGGCAAAGTATGAGCTTTCGGATGCCGGCTTTTCGGAGCTCAACACCCTCCTCGGGAAGCGCGACGCCGAACCAATCGACGCCCTCGGCCTCAAGCCGGCGGGCGCAGTCCACTGCTCCATGCCCGTAAGCGTCGGCCTTCACGACAGCCATGTATTTCGTGTTAGGGCCGATGAATTGTTTGGCGGAGTGGAAGTTGAATGCGAGATTGTCGAGGTTGATCTCGGCCCATGTCGGGCGGTGCGAAATAATTTCACTCATTGACTAAGAAGAGACGTCGATCTGCGGTTGCTTTTGGTCAATCTAATTTCTTAAGAGTCGCTTTTGAGACCCTTAAGGAAATCCTTTCAGTAGCTTCATGCAGTACTTTCACAAACTTCGAATCTGGATTAAGTGTCTTACCCGCGACCCCTCAGGTAAATCTATAAGGGAATGTTGCCGTGTTTCTTTGGCGGGTTCGCATCACGCTTGTTTTGAAGGAGCGAGAGGGCCCTAATAAGCTTCGGCCGCGTAAGGGCCGGTTCGATAACTTCATCCACGAAGCCCCGCTCCGCCGCGACATATGGATTTGCAAACTTCTCGTTAAACTCGTCAACGATGCGCTGGCGGTTGGCCTCCGGATTGGCCGCGTCCGCGAGCTCTTTTCGATAAAGAATTCCGACGGCCCCTTCAGCTCCCATCACGGCGATCTCCGCCGTCGGATATGCGAAGTTGATATCGGTGCGAATATGCTTCGAGGCCATCACGCAGTACGCCCCGCCGTACGCTTTTCGTGTTATTACCGTGATCTTCGGCACCGTCGCCTCCGCAAATGCGTAGAGGAGTTTGGCGCCGTGGCGGATGATGCCGAAGTGCTCCTGGTTGATCCCTGGAAGAAAGCCCGGGACGTCTTCGAAAGTTATCAGCGGTATGTTGAAGCAGTCGCAAAAGCGTACAAACCGGGCGGCTTTTACGGAAGCATCTATGTCCAGAACACCCGCGAGGAACGCCGGTTGGTTTGCGACGATGCCCACCGAATAGCCTCCCAACCGGGCGAAGCCGATCACGATGTTCGGTGCGTAATGCTCCTGTACCTCGAAAAAATAGCCGTCATCGACGACCGGCTTAATGATGTCGCGGATGTCGTACGGCTGATTCGAATGTTCGGGCACGACCGAATTGAGCGCACGGTCGGCTCGGCCTGACGGATCGTTCGTCGGAACGAACGGCGGGTCATCCATGTTGTTCGAGGGAATGAATGATAGAAGTTCGCGAGTTATCCGGAGCGCTTGCTCGTCCGAGTCGGCTGCGAAATGCGCGACCCCCGACTTCGCATTGTGCGTCATCGCGCCGCCGAGCTCTTCTTTCGTTACTTCCTCGTGCGTCACTGTCTTGATCACATCCGGGCCTGTGATGAACATGTATGACGTGTTCTTCACCATAACGTTGAAGTCGGTGATCGCCGGTGAGTACACCGCACCGCCGGCGCACGGTCCGAGGATGCAACTGATCTGAGGGACGACCCCGCTTGCCAGAGTATTTCTTAGAAAAATATCGGCGTATCCGCCGAGACTTACCACGCCTTCCTGGATCCGTGCCCCGCCGGAATCGTTGAGTCCGATGACCGGTGCCCCGGTCTTCATCGCGAGGTCCATGATCTTGCAAATCTTCTGTGCGTGGGTCTCGGAAAGCGAGCCGCCGAACACCGTGAAGTCCTGTGCAAAAACGAAAACCTCGCGCCCGTCCACGAGGCCGTGACCCGTGATGACACCGTCGCCAGGGAATTTTTGGGCTTCCATGCCGAAGTCGGTAGACCGGTGAACGACGAACTTATCGAATTCTTCAAAGCTTCCTTCGTCGAGAAAAAACTCTACGCGTTCACGTGCGGTCATCTTGCCGCCGGCTTTTTGCTTTTCAACTCGGCCCGCGCCGCCGCCTTGTTCAGCAAGTCGGGATTTGTTTTCGAGAAGCTCTAGTTTGTTCATCGGCCGTGTTTCGGGTTTCATACGTATCGGTAAGTGCTAGGACATTTTAGCTTAAATCGTCGGGCAATCAACGGGGCGGAGGAACGACGATGCATTTAGAAAGACGGCCGGCTTGTTGCGTGTCTTCTCGATGCATTCCGTTCATTCAGTGGTTCCGGCTTCAAGACATAACCACCGAACAGAAGGAAGGCACGGAAGAAGACACGGAAAAGAGATCAGCCCGCGCCCTTGGCCATCGCTCCGCCCTCGCATCAGATGCGGAAACGAACTGAGCAATCAACCGCGGACGTGGGCGTTGCCGTTTCGTGCGACCGGTGGTAAAACTACGGTCGATGAGAGCGACAGTTCAGATCTCCAGCCGCGACAACCCCCACCTTAAAGAGGCGAGGCGTGTCCGCGATGGAAAGGAGCGCGAGAAGATCTTTATCGAGGGAGCCCGCCTGGTGAAGGAGGCGGTGCGGGCTGGGCTCGAGATCGAAATGCTGTTTCTCTCGAAAGACGGCGTGTTTCGCGCCGGAGAACTTCTTGAAACTGAAACTTCCGCCGGGATTTTCCAAGTGACCGATTCGGCCTTGAGCTCGATTTCGGACACCGTCACCTCGCAAGGCGTGCTCGCCATCGCGTCGCGGCCGGCCCCCGGCCAAGGCAAAGTGGAGCAAGGTTTGGCGAATGCCGCCGTGCCCGTCGTGGCGTTTCTTCACCAAACAAATAATCCATCCAATCTTGGAGCCGTTATCCGGACGGCCGACGCCGCCGGTGCTGCCGGCGTGATCGTTTCATCGGGCTCGGCGGATGCCTTTTCGCCGAAGGCTCTGCGCGCCGCGATGGGGTCGAGCTTTCGATTGCCCGTGTGGGCGGACGCGGATCTAAGCGACGTGCTGCGATGGGCGGAGGGAAAGGATCTGCAGACGGTAGCGACGGAAATCGGAGCGACAAGATCATACGCGGACATCGACTGGACACGGCCGACCTTGCTCTTGCTTGGATCGGAGGCGCACGGGCTGCCGAAAGGAGAAATGGAAGAGGTGGACGAGAAAATAATGATACCGATGGAAACTTCTGTCGAAAGCCTCAACCTCGCGGTCGCCTGCGGGGTGATTCTTTTCGAAGCCCGCAGGCAGAATTCGTTAGGTTAGCGTAGGGGCTGAATCGGGACAGCCACACCTGAATTAGTGTTCGACGGAAGCCCGACGTTACTGTTCGCCGAAGCGCCGGTATTACTGTTTGCGGACGCCGCCGCGTTCGCCGTCGTGATGTCGCGGGTAAAGCTTTCCGTAGCCTGCGGGCTCTCGATGATCGCCAACGCCATCGAGATCTCCGACGCCAGCGTCTTCGCGTTCAGCGGATCAGCGCTTGCCAGCCGGTTTCTGGAATCGTTGAAAGACCGCTTCGCTTCCCAGTACTTACCCGTTAGCATGAACGCCCGCCCCATCAGAAAATAATCCTCCGGCGTCTGTAGGCTCGCCGCGTTGGCGTTGATGTATCCGGCCGGATCTTTATCGACAAGTCTTCGCCCATCCTCGAACGCGGTCAGTGTAGTATTGTTGCTCTTCATTTCGGTGATAACCGGCGGCGGTTCGACGACCGGTTCCGGCTGCGATTTGAGCCAGTAGTAATACCCGCCCACCCCTAGCAACCCGCCGATTACCAAAAACAGGAGAGACGATAGAACGGTTGAAAGAATGCCCGGCGATTTTGCCCCGGCGGGTTGCGGGACTGATTCGCGGTAAGGCGTGACCGAAGCCGGTGCAGGCGGCGGGGATTTCTCTGCCGGCAGCTGCGCGGGAACTATCACGCTCGACGATGAATAATCCTGTTCCGGGCGCCACTTTTCATCGTCCCTCTGATCTTCCTCGTCCATCAGGTAGGGATCATCGTCCACGTCATCGAGCGAAATCGTTTCGCTCGTCGAAAAGCCTTGATCTTCGGCATCTACGGTGCTGTCGAACGGGGACCGCGCAGTGGCGACGGTCGGCTCTTCGATCTCGCCCGCCCCCGCCGCAGCCGATAACTCTTTTGCCGGTTCACCGGCGACCCGCACGACCACGGCCGTCAAATTGTCTTCTGCCCCCCGGGCGTAGCAGATCTCTTTGAGCCGGTCGCAGATGCTTGATGGGTTTCCGTTTGAGAGAAGTCCGCCGATCTCGGCATCGTCTACGTGGCGGGTGATTCCGTCGGAGCATAATAGAAATGTCGTCCCGGGCTCAACCATGATCGTCTTCAGATCGATCTCGACATCTGCCTCGGCCCCGAGTGCACGGCTGATAATGTTTTTGCTCGGATGATGCGCCGCCTGCTCGGGCGTCATCCGACCGGCCCGCACCTCTTCTTCGACGACTGAGTGATCGTTCGTTTCCCTCAGCAAGTTGCCGTTGTGATCAAGTCGGTAGGCTCGCGAGTCGCCGACGTGCCCGATCGTCGCAATGTTTCCGTAAACGTGAAGTGCGACGATCGTCGTCGCCATCGAGTCCAGCTGCGGCAGCTCACTCGCCATCTGGTAGATCGCGCCGTTGGCCCGCTCGATCGCCGCCCGCATCACATCTTCCGCGTCCAGGTCCGCCGATTGATTTATAAACGCCTCTCCGAGAATCTCGACCGCCATCTGCGAAGCGACGTCGCCCGCCTGGGCCCCGCCGACGCCGTCGGCAACGGCATAAACTCCGCGCTCCTCAAGGACGAGAAACGAATCCTCGTTCTCGGGACGTTTTTCGCTCAGGCCACGATCGGAAACCGAGGCCGACGTAATCTTAAAGTTATTCTCCATCTACGAGTCTCCGGGCGAACAAACACGGGAGCAAAAATAGTTCTTAAGGCAAAGCATCAGCTTCGGCCTGACGCCGATCGACGGCGTTCCGATGCGAGAATGCCATCAGCATTCCCAACATCACAAAACTTGTTATCAAGGAAAATCCGCCGTGGCTGACAAACGGGAGTGTGATTCCGGTCATCGGCAACGCCCGGGTAATTCCGCCGACATTTACTAAAGCTTGAAATCCGATGAACGCTGAAAGTCCGATCGCGCAAAGTTTGCTGAACATGTCGCGCGAATCCAAAGCAGTTCTCACGCCCGCGCTGACCAGTACAATTAGCGCAAAGGTTACCAACAAACCCCCGAAAAGTCCAAGTTCTTCCGCGAGCGCGGCGAAGATGTAATCGGAGTCGGCGACGGGTATCAATTCCGGATATCCGAGCCCCAATCCGCGGCCCGTCGTACCGCCCGATGCGAGGCCGAAAGTCGCCTGAGCGGGCTGGAACGCGAGCACGTCGAACCATGCGTCGATGTTGATCGTCTTCTGCAAATTCGGATCTTCCTCGAGCATCTGGGGGATCGACGCGTCCTTCGCGACAAGCTTCTTGTAGTAATCGTCGTAGTCCTCTTTCCACCACGCGGTGTCGGGCGTCGGCGGATTAAATCCGTCGAGCCATAGGTGGAAGCGCTGTTGAATGCGATTTGGGAGGACCGTCTTCACAGGCCTCGCGAGGGTCGGCAACAGCGGGATCTGGCTTTGCGTATTTTCCGGCAGCGCACCGACGACCAGAACCCCGGCAACCAGCAGCACGCTTCCGACGAGGACGAGGCGCTGCGACATCCGGCGGACGGCGATCAGGTAAAGCGTTGCGTAGACGCTGCTGAAGACCATCATCTGGCCGAAGTCCTTCAGCACAAAAAACGGAAAGAAGGGAAGTGCCGCCATAAAGACGAGCGGCAGAACGTCCTTCGCTCTCGGCAGGCCCCAATAAGTTTTCGCGAGGTTCTTGTAGAGCACCGCCAGGATCGCCGCGAATCCGATCAGGAATGGGATCTTCGATGGCTCCCACGGCGTCATGTTGCCGATCGACTTGCCGGCACGTGACGTGATCGCGGCAAGGAACAAAGGCACCAGCGTGAGCAGAACGATGAGGAACCCATTGTTCTGGAGAAGCTCCAGGATCTTCTCGCGCCGGATCAGGAGGAGTGCCGCTATCATCCCGAGAATTCCGAGGATCGGGTTTACCGTTTTGCCCGATAGCAGAACGCCCGAAAGAGTTTCCTCCGAAGGCCGGGGATTTTCCGTGGACAGATCGACGGGCGAGGGCGGAGTCGGCGGCAGGCCCATGATCTGCTTTTTCTCGGCGGAATAATTCTCCTGAATGTAATGAAGCTGCAGCGCCTTGATCTTCTCCTGCCGCGCCTCGGCCTTATCCTTTCGGGAAATATATTCCGGATCGCTAAAAAGCCGGTACTGGACCGTCAGGCCGATCGAGAAAAGCAAAACCGCCGTCGTATAAAGCGTCCAGTTTCCCTGGTAGTTCGCGAAACGCTTCAAAAAGATCGGGAGAAAGGCGAGGATCAACAGCAGCCCGATATTTCTGTAAGCGGTGATCGACGAAGTTTCGTAGCCCCGTATCAGGCCCCCGTAATAAATCGAATAGTGCGAGATCGCCGCGGTGACAGCGATCAGGACGAGAATGAAGAAATGTGATGAGGTGCGGTTTTTCAAAATCTTGTAAAAGCGATGCGGGGCGTCAGGTCGGTACCGCCCGCGTGAGCGGGTGGTCGAGCGCCGCAGACAAAATCAACGCAGTTTGGTTTCAGGTTCGGCCACCCGCTCACGCGGGCGGTACCGACCCGGTGTGTTATCGGCCGACGGTAGGGGCTTTCTATCATCATCTTCTCTTCTTCGCCTTCTGCGCCGGGGCCGGCTTCGCGGGTTGAGCTTTAGGTTTGTATTGATCTCCCAGTATCCCAAGCTCGCGAGCTTTCAAGATCACATTCGCGGCGATCGGTGCCGCCGTCCGCGCTCCGAAACCTCCACCCTCGACTACAACAGCTATTGCGACCTGCGGCTGCTCGAGCGGGGCGATCGTTATGAACCAACTGTCGGTGCGTTCGTACATCATCGGCACCTGGTAATCTTCCCACTTGCCCTGTGCGTTTTTTCGCCGGCGTTTCTCGGTTTTCAATTTGCCGGTCTTCTCGTCGTAAAGCGGAGCTTGTTTCTCGGCAGTGCCGGTTTTTCCGCCGGTACGAATCCCGGTTCCCGCCAGCTTCGCCGAGATCACGGTTCCGGTACCGCCGGGTTCTTCCGTCACCGTCGACATGATCTGGCGGATCTGCGCCGCCTGCTGTGGCGAAAGAACCTGCGAGAACATCTGCGGCGGCTGATCGAGCTCGATCCGCGGCTTCATCAGCTTGCCTTCCATGTTTGCCGGGATCGACGCGATCAGCGCCATCTGAAACGGCGTCATCTGTCCGGCATAACCCTGACCCATTCCCTGAAGCCCGAGATCGTAAAGCGAAATATCCTTGCCGGTTACTATCGTCGATTGCTGCGGCGCAATTGATCCGGCGATCGACGGGTTACTCGTGTTCAAAACGTTCGGGAAAAACTTTTGCATGAGCGCGTCATCGGGTGAGTCAACAGGATTTATCCCGACGAGCAACGCCGTCTCGCGCAACCGCTCACGCCC
>DATLCA010000084.1:0-1834 GCA_035526605.1 Pyrinomonadaceae bacterium
TTGCGAGCACTTCACTTCGGCGATGATCGTGGCACCCGGGTTCGCTGCCAGAATCGAACGTGAGAGTAGGATCATCAACTCGTCGCCCCAGATGATTCTGCCTGTTTCATCGACCACGCCGATGCGGTCCGCGTCGCCATCAAAGGCGATGCCGATGTCCGCCTTATGCTCGTGCACGGCCGCGATCGTGTCCTCCAGATTTTCGGCCACGGTTGGGTCGGCATGATGGTTCGGGAAGTTTGAGTCGGGATCGGTGTAGAGTTTGACCAACTCTACGCCGAGAGCCTCGTATACCGGCACGGCCGTTACGCCGCCCATGCCGTTGCCCGCATCGACGACGACCCTGAGCCTCTTTTTTGCGGCTCCCCCGTCCGGGACATCAGCGGCTTGATCCAGGTCGCCGAGATCAATCCCGGAAACAATGTCTCGGCAATAAGCCTCGAGCACGTCGATCGATTCCACGCCACCCTCGCCCCGCACGAATTCGCCGGACAAAGCGATATCTTTGATCTCCTGTATCTGCGATCCGAACAGAGTAGATCTGCCGAGACAGATCTTGAAGCCGTTGTGAGTGGGCGGATTATGCGATCCCGTGATCATCACTCCGCCGTCGACATTTTGCGTAAATACGGTGTGATACAAAACCGGGGTCGGGACCATTCCGACCAGAACGACATCGCAGCCTGATTCGTTAAAGCCGCGGGTGAGCAGATCACAAAAACCGGGTGAGCTTTTTCGCGCATCGTAACCCACAGCGATGCGCTTCGCTCCGTTCTGCGCGAAGAACGTGCCGATCGCCCGGGCCAGCGTCGCAACCGTTTCATCCGTCAGCTGCTCTGCGACGATGCCTCGGATGTCGTATTCCCTGAATATGTTCGTGTCCACGAGAATTAGAAAGCCACAAGGCAGCCGGTCAAATCAAATGAGGAATGCGGAATGGGGAACGCGGATGGGGAATGCCGAAGGCAGAATGGAGAATGCCGAATTCGAATACAGCAACGCCTGCCATTCTGAACTTTTTGGTGGCTTCCGCGCATCGACCGCACGAATTCCGCATTCCGCATTCCGCATTCCGCATTAAAAAAGGGGTTTGATATACTCCCTTCTTGCCTCAAACGGGCAACAATCGCCTGATCCAAGGCATCGAAAAACTGCGTCTTCTGATTAACACCTGAAAGATTATGAATAGGTTTCCGCGATCGATCTTTACTCCGCTGTTTCTATTGCTTTTCGCGATCGGCACGGCCATTTCGGCCCAGACCGCGAAGCCGACACCTCCGGTCGATGAGGATACCGGCCAGCTTAAGACGTTCGAGGTTCGCCTGCCCGTGACGGTGACTTTGAAAAAAGATCTGATTACCGGAATGAGCCGGGGTGACTTTGCGGTGTTCGAGGACGGGGTCCAGCAGGAAATTACTTTTTTTACGGACGAGAAAAATAATCCTCCGGTGTACGTCGGCGTCTTGATGGACACGTCACCGTCGACGGCCGGTAAGCTTGGATTTTCCAAAGAGGCCGCGATGAACTTCATGCACACTGTCCTGCGACTGCGAAAGGATCGTGCCGCTTTTATGACCTTTGATAATGAAATCCAGCTGAGACAGGATTTCACGGACAAATTAGATTATCTGCAGAAGGCGGTGGACACGGTCAAGAAAGCGGGATCGCAAACCGCCCTCTACGATGCGGTCTGGACATTCTCGGACGAGAAGCTCCGCAACGTCGCCGGCAGGCGCGTGATCGTCATTATTACGGACGGCGACGATACATTCAGCCGTGCGAAGCTCGAGGACGCGATCGATATTGCCCAAAGAACCGAAACAACGATCTTCGG
>DATLCA010000085.1:0-5248 GCA_035526605.1 Pyrinomonadaceae bacterium
AGTGTAAGTGCGTCGCTCTGCGCGAGAACGGGAATGAAGAGTGCAGAGACGATGCAAAGAAGGATGGTTGTTTTTATGGCTGTTCTGATATTCATGTTTTTGAACCTGCTGGCGACTTTCAGCCGCACTCCGAATACACAAGATTTTTGGTAGTGCTTCAGTTTAAATCTCCCCCGACAAATCGGTTCGCCGACATTGCTATGTCTATAAAGCCCTGTTCCTATTCCGTGTCTTCCCGTGTGTGTTCCGTGTATTCCGTGGTTCAGGTTTGAAGCAGGAACCACAGAATACACGGAACACACGGAACAAAGTCGGGGAAGAACGCAGTGTCTTTCAAACTGATGCACTACCACAAATTTTTGACACCAAGTCCGGGAAATGCGGCACAGACTATTTTGTTTGCAGTAAGTATTCGCCGCCTTTCGTGGTTGCGAATTCAAGAACTCCGTTTTTTCGAGCAATAGGGAGTCGGGATCCGTTCGCCGTCATATCCATATCAGAATCCGACCGTAATCGAAAAGTTCCGCCGGCTTTCGAAGTAACTTTTAGCTGCGTGATCCGTTTGTCCTGCCACTGAAGATCCAGTTCGAATCCGCCGCGCGTTCTTACGCCGCGGAATTCCCCGGTCGGCCATTCGTCCGGAAGCGCCGGCAGCAGGCTGACCGCGGAGTCCTGCGACTGCATAAGCATTTCAGTGATCGCGGCGCTCATGCCCAACGCGCCGTCGACCTGCAGCGACTTCCCGCACAGCGCAAAAAGCTGCACACAGCTTTGCTCGTTCAGGTAGTTCTTAAAAATCTTATTCGCGCGGTTTCCGTCTCCGAGCCGCGCCCATAAGGCCATCTTCCACGCCATTGAGAAACCTTTCCCGCCGTCACCGCGTTCGTTCAAAACTTTTTTGTATGCGTCGATCAGCGCCGGCGTTCGCTTGTCCCAAAGCACGCGGCCCGGATAGAGGCCATATAGGTGTGAAAAATGCCGGTGATTTTTCTCAAGCGATTTCCAATCGTCAGCCCACTCCTGCAGCGAACCATCGGACCCGATCTGCGGCGGAACAAGCTGTTCTCGCGCCGCACGAACACGCTCGACGAGCGGCGAGTTTTTTCCGAGTATCTCCGACGCCTTCAGATAATATCCGAAGAGATCGTAAAGGATCTGCATGTCGATCGACGAGCCGGCACATATCGTGGTGCCCGGAAGCCGGCTGCCCGTGACCTCGTCGAAGTAAGGTTTGTTTCCGCCGCCGTCCGGAAAATTCTCGGGCGAGGTCGAGGGATTTGTGACAAGCCACTTCCCGTTCGGATGCTTCACCAAAAAATCGACAAAGAACTGCACCGATCCCTCGATTACCGGGTAGGCATCAGCGAGAAACACCTTGTCCTGCGAGTATTCGTAATGTTCCCACAGATGCGTGCAGAGCCACGCACCGCCGACGGTGAAAGTTCCCCAACTCGGTCCGTCCATCGGCGCCGCAACGCGCCAGATATCGGTATTCTGGTGAAAGACCCAACCCTTCGCGCCGTAATGCTCACGCGCAACCTGCGAGCCCTGATCGGTCAGCTCGTTGATCATCTTGTAGAACGGTGTGCCGAGCTCCGACAGGTTAGCGGAATCGACGGCCCAATAGTTCATCTGGGCATTGATGTTGGTCGTGTATTTCGAATCCCATGCGGGATTCTGATCATCGTTCCAGATGCCCTGCAGATTTGCCGGCTGCGTACCGGGACGCGAAGATGAGATCAAAAGATACCGGCCGAAATTGTACGCGAGCGCGGCGAGGCTCGGGTCAGGAGATTCTCGCCCGATATCTTTTCGTTCGTTTGTCGGCAGGTACGAATTCGCGGTAGCCGGCATCGAGAGCGACGCGCGATCGTAGAGCGACTTGTAGTCGGCGACGGCCTTACTCTTTACGGCTTCGAAGCTTTTTCCATTTACATTCCGGAGGTAGGACTCAACTCTCGCGTGCTGATCTGCGCCGACGTCATGGTAATTTACAAAGTTCGTAGCCGCCGCAAAAAAGAGTGTGACAGAGTCGGCGTTTTTGACGTTAAGATCGACGCCGTTCGTCGTGACTGAGCCCCTTTCCGCAACGACTTTTACACGGCCTTCGTATCGAAGTTTTCCGGCGATGCCGAGATAATCAGCAGACTTTCCCGTGACCGCAAGACCGTCGCTGCCCACCGGATCCATTCGAAAATAATCTGTTCCGTAATTGGAATGCGTCTGATTGCGCACGCCCCTCAAATTTGCGGTAAAGGAAATTCGTTCCGGCTTGTCGGCGGTCAATCGAACTACGATCACCTGATCGGGCGCCGAAGCGAAGACTTCGCGTTTGTATCGAACACCGGCAACGGAGTATGTTGTCGTCGCCACACCATCGCGAAGGTTGAGCGACCGGCGATAACCGGTTGTCTCTTTCCCGTGGCCAAAGAACAGGTGAAGATTTGCAAGGCTCTGATACTTCTGCTGCTCGACCGGGTAGCCCATCAAATTACGGCCAAACAAATTGTGTGCATCCAGGTACTTCTCGGCGAAGACCAGCCGCTGAATCTCCGGGAGGAACTTGTAACCGCCTTTCACCACGGTCGAGTACGGCCCACCCGACCAATAAGTATCCTCATTCAACTGCAGCCGTTCCTCCTCAGCTCCCGCAAACACCATCGCCCCCAGGCGACCGTTCCCGACCGGTAATGCTTCATCCCATTTCGCGGCGGGCGCGGAAAACCACATATAAGTTGATGGATCAAACTCAGGGCTGGAATTTTCCGTCGACGTCGTTTGCATCAGGCCAACAGACGCGAACTGGAATAGTAGAAATGCGATGCTGAAGATTCTCATCTGTGAGTAGGGTCCGGGTGTCCGCGAAACAATTCTGCCCGGAGCGGGGTGACCAGGCATTTAGAAATTTAACTGTGAATGCGGAAGAGCCTTTTTGACTGCGATCGATTATACGCAAATTACGGTAAAAGAATGTAGCGAACGATTTCTTACTTTACCGGCGCGCCTTCGTCCGAGAAATTTGGCCGAGTTCTTTGAATCCTCAGCTTTTGTGTCACAGGCCTCCCGCCACCGGGGTTTTAATAGTAGCCGCTATTCAACTCGGGAAAACATATGAAAGGAATTCGAGTGCTATCCGCCATTCTGCTTGCCCTTTTGCAAACTTCGTTGGCTGTTTCTCAAGGTACGCCGCAACTCGAGTTTCGCGGTGTGAAGTTCACGTCCGCCGCCGGCGAGACGGTCGATGCGGAAATGGGCTCGTTGCAAGTTCCCGAATCCCGAACGGAAAGCAAAAGCTCGACCATCCGCCTCCCCGTTATCCGATTTAAAAGCACCGCTGCGAAACCCGGTGCTCCGATTGTTTACCTTGCCGGCGGACCCGGTGCAAGTGGTTTAGCCAGTGCGAAGGAAGAGATCTTTCCGCTCTTGATGGAGCTGCGGAGGCGCGCCGACGTTATCGTTTTTGATCAAAGAGGGACAGGCGCGGCCGAGCCCAGTCTTGTGATTCCGGGAAAGGTCTCGCTGCCGCTCGAAGCATCGCTCGAGGATGAACCGACGCGAGTTGCCTTAATTGGACAGACGCAGGCCGCGGTTTCGGCTCTTAAGAACAAAGGCATCAACCTCTCCGCCTACAACACAGCCGAAAACGCGGACGACGTCGAGGATCTTAGAAAGTCCCTTAATGCCGAGAAGGTCACGATCTGGGGTCACAGTTATGGAACGCATCTTGGTCTTGCTTTTATGAAGAGACACCCCACGAGCGTGGATAAAGCGGTGCTCGGCAGCATCAACGGTCTGGATCAACGTTGGCGTTACCCCTCCAATCTGGACGAACTTATAGACCGAGTCGACGAGTATATAGTGAAGACGCCAAAGTTCAGGCGGCAGCTGCCGAGTATGCGGGAGGCAGTGAAAACTGTTTTTGCAAATTTGGATAAAAAACCGTTCGTGTTCAGTTCTCAGGGGCGGACCATCAAGATAGGCAAGCTGGAGATCCAGTCACTCGTCGCCCTTCGCTCGGGAGATTTGGAATTCGTCAAAATGCTGCCGATGCTTTTCGGCCAGATGCAGGATGGCGACTTCAGTTTCGTCGCCCCGATGGTCGCGGCCGCACTCAAACAAAGAGACTGGGGAACCGCCATGGCATTTACGATGCACATCGCTTCGGGTGTGGGAGCGGAGCGCGCCGCGGACATCGCAAAGCAGGAGCAGACGGCGCTATTCGGCCGGAGCATTAACTACCCCTTCGAAGACAAAGAATTTCTTGCGGCGTGGAATATGACCGACTTGGGCGATCGTTTTCGCGAACCGGTCAAGAGCGACATTCCCGCACTGTTTTTAAGTGCGACCCTTGACGGCCGAACATCACTTTCTGATGCGGCCCTTGTCCTACAAGGATTTCGCAACGCCCGGCAAATCGTTGTGGAAGGTGGCTCGCACAATTTTTACCATCTTACGCCCGCAGTCTTAACAGCGATTGAGGATTTCCTGGATGGCAAGAAAGTTCCAGAGAGGATTGTAGTGCCCTTCGATCTGCGAGGGCCCGGAGAACGGAAACTCTTCGTCGAACTCAAAAAGATCATCGCCGAAAAAGGCATCGAAGCCGCGGTCAATAGAGCTCGCGAATGGAGCAGCCCTAAATCCGACGAGTACCTAACCTCGTACATCTTCGGCAATCTCGGAATTACGCTGATGAAGGACGACAATAAACCAAAGGAAGCCTTGGAGATTTTTAAAGTGGGGGTCGAAATCTTTCCAGACAATTTGTTCCTGAACGAGAGGGCAGGCGACGCCTATCAAGCCAACGGCATGAAGACGGAGGCGGCCGCCCAGTACGAAAAGTGTCTAAAACTCAACCCCCTAAACCGCGGCCCGGCAGTGAAACTCGCGACACTAAAAAAGGAGCACTGACCGAGAATACAAACCCCGCTGACAACCTACGAGCAAACCAAACGGGCACCACAAAGGTGCCCGTACTGTTTAATCTAATTGGCTCCGCAGGTAAGACTCGAACTTACAACCTTCGGTTAACAGAAGGATGTGGTCATTGCTACAGAGTGCGGTGGAATACCACTAACTATATCGGTGTCAACGGCTTCGGAGTAGCGGGAGCCCTCCATAACTCTCCGTAACATTGGGTCACACCGGTGCCATTTCGACGAGTTATGCCACAATTCACGCCACAAAATCCGGACCTCAAAGATGAAAAGAAGAGTGGAAGAAATGAGCGCCAGTTCATCGTCGCTCATTT
>DATLCA010000086.1:0-3792 GCA_035526605.1 Pyrinomonadaceae bacterium
AGTCTTCGATAAGGCAGAGAACAATCTAACGTTTTTGTCCGCTCTTTAAGATCGCCGCGAGCGCTCCGTCTTTATCCTTTCCGCCTTTACGCTTTCAACTTTGACTGGCGGAGAGGGTGGGATTCGAACCCACGGTACCCGTTAAGGTACAGCAATTTTCGAGACTGCCCGATTCAACCACTCTCGCACCTCTCCGCGAACTGTTAATAATAAAGGCTAGGGTCGGGAAATATCAAGGCGGGTAGCGAAAGAGGAGCGAGTGGGGGAAGGGTGTAGCAAAGACATTCAAATTCGAAATTTCAAATTTGAAATTGGGGGAGAGATTGGAAACTAGGCGAGATGCCGAACCTCTCTTTACCGCCTCGTTCTAAAAAACTCCTGCATCAATGCCCGGCATTCGTTCGCGAGGACGCCGGATGTGATCTCGATCCGGTGATTCAGCTTCTCGTTGTCGCACAATCTGAAAAGCGTCTCGACGGCACCAAACCTTTCGTCATAGGCACCGAAAACAAGTCGCTTGATACGTGAATTAACGAGCGCCCCCGCGCACATCACGCACGGCTCTATCGTCGTGTATAGCGTTGCGCCGGTCAGTCGATAGTTTCCTAAATCTGCGGCGAGATGCCGGATCACGAGGATCTCCGCATGTGCGGTCGGGTCGCTGTCGATAATCGTCCGGTTCGACGCCGAGGCTCGAAGTTGACCGTGCTCGTCGACGATGCACGCCCCGATCGGTACTTCGTCGATATCTTTAGCTTGATGCGCCGCGGTTAAGGCGGCCCGCATCCATAACTCGTCAAGTTCAGTACTCACCCGACCTTCCTAAAGCAAAATTGTTGCATCAAATACGTATTAGTGTAGAATTTTGTTGGGTGATGGCTCGCATGCCACCTGTCTCCTCAAAACCCTCGAGCGTAATATGAAAGACAATGTTCGGCCCGCGCCCCGCGCGGCCGAAGATGACATTCACATCACAAACGTCCCCGAATCTTTTCGAGCTTTCGCCGAGGAAGTCCACAAGCGTAACCAAAAACCGAAGACCACACCCCTCACGATCCCGCAAAAATTAGCACCGGCCGAGTTTAACACGGCGATGGTGCATTTTTATCGAGGGGAGGTTCAGCGCTCGAACATCTGGCGGAACCGTCTCGACGCGACAACGAACTGGGCCGTTATCACCGGCGGCGCGACGCTGTCTTTCGTCTTCAGCTCGCCGGACAATCCGCATTTCGCGATCCCGATCAATTCGATCCTCGTTTCGATTTTCCTTTTCATGGAGGCTCGGCGTTATCGCTATTACGAAGTCTGGGCCAATCGCGTACGAGTCCTCGAGACCGGATATTTTGCTCCGATGTTGTCCCATCGCACGATCCCGCCCGACAAGGAATGGGCGGAGCACATCGCCGCGGATTTGATCGCACCACATTTCACGATCAGCGTTTGGGAGGCGCTCGGGCGACGCCTTCGGGCGAATTATCTTTGGATCTTTATCCTGCTCGCGGTCTCCTGGACGCTAAAGATTTACATTCATCCTTCACCTATCCCGTCGATCACCTCCGAGGACCGCCGATTGTTTTGGGACGTCTTCGAGAAACGTGCGACGGTCGGTCTCGCACCGGGTTGGTTTGTGATGACGGTCGGGGTGATCTTCAACTTTGCGATCTTCTTTGTCGCGTTCAGCACACTCAAGCTCCGTGACGCGTCGAGTGAAGTGCTCCCGCTCGAAAGCTTCGAATGGCACCCGCTCAAACAAGTTTCCGAGTGGGCCGAAAGCAGTCTCAAACGCCGCAACACCATCCGCCGTTCCAAGAAAGCCCGGAACCGGATGCGATCGATCCACAAGACGGAAGCCTAAAGTTAACGGTAAGTGGAAAACGGTAAGTGGTCAGTTCGCGCGGGTAAACTATTCACCCGGGCCGCGCGAACTTACCACTTACCGTTTTCCACTTACCGCTTTCTCTGTTATTTTTTGGTTACGATTTCTACTAACGACAAACGGAGACTGAAAAATTTATATGCCGATTGATTTGGATGACCGCGGCCGTGCGCTCGAGAACGAGTATTTCCGCCAAAAGGAACAGGAACTGATCGAAAAACTGAAGGGGCATCTGGCAGCGGAGAATGCGCAGAGCAGCGGAATGGATTGCCCGCGCTGCGACGGAAAGCTGCAGGAAGCGGACTACGAGCACATCAAAGTGGATGTCTGCGATAAATGTCACGGGGTCTGGTTCGACGCGGGTGAACTCGCGCAGGTCATCGATAAGGATAAAGAAGGCGGTTGGTTTAGCAAGCTGTTTGATTAGCCTGCGGTGAAAGAAATGAAAGCTTACTTTCGCACGAGATTCTTGGATTGGTTAGTTTGCGCGATCGTGTCGGTCGGTCTCGTAGGCGCGGTGAGAGCTCAGGCCTCCCCTACCCCTTCACCTGAAATATTAGGTGGGCCAGCATCCACCTTCACAACCTATGATGGCCAGAGTTTAAAGAAGGGCGAATTCAAGTTTGCCGCTTTATACAACGCTGGCAGCGTCAAAGACGAAAAGCTGACCAGCAAGCTGATGGCTCGGGAAATGCCCTACAGGATTATCCTTCCCGCAAGATACTCGGCGGAAAAATCAACAGAACGATTCCCAGTCGTCTATCTATTACACGGCCTCACTGGGCACTACACAAACTGGACAGACAAGACGAAGATTGCGGAGTTGGCCTCGAGTCAGAATTTCATCATCGTTACACCCGAAGGCGAGGACGGATGGTATACCGATAGCACCACGAAGCCTAACGATAAATACGAAAGCTACATAATCAAGGAGCTCATCCCGGAAGTCGAAAATAAGTTTCGCACAATGACGGATCGAGATCATCGGGCCATCGCAGGACTTTCGATGGGCGGCTACGGCTCAATAAAGTTCGGGTTGAAGTATCCGGAAATGTTCACCGTCGTAGGTTCTTTTAGTGGAGCCCTGGGTGCGGCGTCGATGACAGAAAAACAGATCCCAGGTGCGATCGGTCGAACGATCGACGCAATCTTCGGGGTCGCCGGCAGTAACACGAGAAAGTCGAACGATATTTTTGATCTGATCCGACAAGCAACTCCGGAGAAGATCAAGGCATTGCCGTTTCTATACCTCGACTGTGGCACCGAAGATTTCCTGTTTCAAAATAATCGCGACTTCGTGGATCTGCTCGTCGAGAAAAAAGTCCCGCACGAGTTCAGAGAGCTGCCGGGCGCACATAACTGGACATACTGGAACGCCCAGGTCGAAGAATTTCTGGAGCTCGCTGAGAAACGCTTTGCCGCAAGTCCGGGCCGGTAGCGACCGGAGTTTCTTTCAACTAGATGAAGAAGATTCTTATTGCCGCTTTTGCAGCCATTGTGCTGTCCTCTTTCGCGCTCGGCCAAACGCGAACCGATATCAATGACCCGGCCGCCGCGAGAATGCTTGTTGGCCGCCACAAACTTTCTCTGCAGTGGGTGAGCTGGGACTATTTTGGCGCCGTCAATGTTACGAATCGTGGCGGCATTTACTCGGTCAAAGGCGGGCAAAAAGGCCGCGGAAAAGCCAATGGCGACTATCTGAAAATCGGCGGCACAATCACGTCTATAGATGCGAAGGAATTCAAGTTTCGCGGCAACATCACGACGCAGGTCAGCCATATTAACGGCGGATTGCCTTGCGACCGCGACGGCGAATTTACGTTCAAGATCACCGGCAAGCGACAGTACTGGAGGCTGCAGGAGATGGACAATCCGTGCGATCCGGTTACGGACTACGTCGATATTTACTTCAGGTA
>DATLCA010000087.1:0-29123 GCA_035526605.1 Pyrinomonadaceae bacterium
GGGCGCGAAAATTCATCCGCGTGATTTTTCAGGTAATCGAAAAATCGCTCGAACTCGCGCTGCATGGAATCCATCTTCTCGCGCATATTCAGGATGATCTCGACGCCGGCGAGATTTACGCCGAGGTCGCGAGTCAGTGAGAGAATGATTTCCAACCGCTCGAGGTCCGAGTCTTCATACAAGCGCGTGTTGCCGACCGAGCGTGATGGCTTAAGCAAACCCTCGCGCTCGTACAACCGCAGCGTCTGCGGGTGAATATCGTAAAGCTCCGCGACCGCGCTGATCGTATAGGTTTTGATCTTTCGTTTCATTTCAACTCTGTGCCGCGTCCCCGGTCTTCCCGATACGCAAAAGGTAAACCCCAAAGATCACGACGATCGCCGACGCGATCGCCGGCCAATACACGTATCGGAAATCGGCCGCCGGAGCTGTAAAAAAATAAGAGAAAATATAACGCAGACTGCTTGCTGAAAGAACAAAAACAAACGCCCAGTCTCCTCGCAACCGCGACCGGAGGCCGTGATAAAAAAAGTAGCCGCAGGCCAGTATCCAAATAAACGCTCTGAAGAAAAACGTCTGCATCACCGGCCGCCGGAAAAGACGAAAATAACCGTTAAGGACTGTCCCGGCGATATTCCTTTCGATCGGAAATTCCGGCGGATTGCGTGAAAAATTCAGATCCCAATATTGAAACGACACCGAACGTCCGAGCCCGATCAACTCCGTGAACACGCCGAACCGGTGTCGCAGATACGCTCCCGGACTTTGCATCACCTGCTGCGTCCAAACGGCACGCAGGTCCGCAATCTTATTGGGCTCATCGGTGACCGCTAACACCGGCGGCTCGCCCGGTGCGGACTCACCGCCGTAAACCAATTCGCCGACCGTCGTTGTTCTGTAATTCTTCCTCACACGCTCCATCGAAAAATTCTTGTTCTCGCCGATGTAGGCGGGAAATTGCGGCTCGTTGTTTGCGAGCGAGATCGCCGCGAGATCGTGCAAAAGAACAAACTGAAACGGGAACGACGTCCGCCCTTGCGTGATCGAGGCCTGCACAATTTGGACCGCGACGAAAAGTGCAACGCAGTACGCGGTTCCGATCGCCATCGACGTCAGCGGTCTCCTTCCGAATCCGAAAACGGAGCACGCCACGAACCCGGTCCAGATAGCTATAGGCAACACGGCCGGCAGTGCGTTGAGCCGCGCGGCCAAACCGTAAAATAAAAATACGGGTGACAGAAAAAGTGCGACGACGCTTCCATTTTTGCTCGCCCGGTAAACCAACGCGACGGCGAGGAACAATGTCACCGCCATCCCGAGATCTTTCCAGATCATCGGGAGCTGCGAAAGGATTTGGGGCATGAATGCAAACAGAACGCATGCCAGGCCTAGACTTAGCGACTCACGATGAGCCAATTCCCAAAGAACCGTCGCCGCCGCCCAAAAAATTCCAAGTTGCAGCGCGAGCATCAGACCAGGACCCGCGACCAGGCGATCAAGGTTGCCCCATAGAAAAGACATCACCGGGGAGTTTTGATCGTAGATGATCCCGCTCCGCCCTTCCCCGAGTGAGGCGATCGAGTCGCCGGACATCATTCCCGGATAGTATGCCCAGAGCATCACACCGAATCCCGCCGCGCAGATAACGTAGCCGATCAATCGCTTTTTCTGAATGTCGAATTCACTCTTCACGATCGCGGTTTAGCGCCGAGGCGGAGCACCGCCGTTGCACTTAATCCAAGCCCATCACTTTTCTCGCATTCTCCGGATTCGACTTCTCGAACTGACGAAGCAGATCCTTTGTCTCCTCCGAGATGACCTTCGGCAGTGTGATCTTTACTTCGATAAATTCATCGCCACGCAAGTTCGGATTCCGGAGGCTGGGAAACCCGCGTTCCCGCAGGCGGAACTTTTGACCGGATTCGGTTCCGGCCGGGATCTTTAGCTGTGCTTTGCCTTCGACGGTCGGGACTTCTATCTTTGCGCCCAACGCCGCTTCGGGGACGCTGATCGGGACGGTCACGTACACGTTGTCGCCTCGACGCTCAAGAAATTTATGCTTGCCGACGTTGGTGAGGATGAACAGGTCGCCGGGTTCCGCACCCAAACGGCCGCCGTGACCTTTCTTCGGGATCCGCACGCGCGAGCCGGTATCCACGCCGGCGGGGATGCGGATCTTTACCTGCTCCGTCTTCGGCGTCGTGCCCTTACCGTTGCACAGCGAGCAAGGGGTTCGGCGTCGCCCGGTACCTTCGCAGTCCGGACATGGCTGCGAGAACTGCAGGCGACCGCCCGTTCGCATAACTTGGCCCGTACCTTTGCAGGTCGTGCAGGTCACCACCGGGCCGCCTGTATCCCCGGCGCCCTGGCATCTCGAACATTGTTCGCTGCGGTTGACCGTGATGTTCGTGGTCATTCCGGTAAACGCTTCTTCAAAACTCAGAGCCAGCGGTATCTCGATATCGCGACCTTTTTTAGGCAATGGCCGCGGCGGTTCGGGTTCGCGGCGCGTGCTGGCGCCACCCCCGCCGCTTCCGCCGAAAAGATCGGAAAATATATCCCGAAAGCTCGATCCGCCGCCCGAGGTTTGTCCAGCCGAAAAATCAAATCCCGAAAAATCGAAACCCGCCGTTCCACCGCCCGCAGACGCTCCAGCCCCGAACGGTGAGTCCGGATCCAGATTGTCGTTGTAATATCCGAAGCGGTCGAAAACCTTGCGCTTCTTGTCGTCGGACAGAACATCGTAGGCTTCCTGCACCTCTTTGAATTTTTCTTCCGCGCTCTTGTCGTTCGGGTTAACGTCGGGATGAAATTTGCGCGCGAGGCGGCGGTACGACTTCTTTATCTCGTCCGCCTTCGCGTCTTTTTTGACGCCGAGTATTTGGTAGTAATCTTTTTTGGCCATCCGGATTAGTGACGAGTGTAAAGGCACGAGGGACGAGAAACAAACTTTAGATTGGCTTGCCTCTCGTCCCTCGTCACTACTCGCCTCGAGTTACTTCTTCTCGTCTTCGACGTCTACATATTCGGCGTCGATCACGTTGTCGTCGCCGCCGGTCGCGGACCCGCCACCATCGCCTTCCGCACCCGCGGTAGCCGACGACGCTTGTTCTCCGGCCGGAGCTTCACCGCCACCAGCCGCGCCGGCCTGGCTGTACAACACCTCCGCCAATTTATGCGACGCGGTCTGAAGTCGCTCGAACGCATTGTTCATTGGCTCGGCATCGCTGCCCGCTAAGGCGGTTTTCGATTCCGCGATCGCGGCTTCGATCTCTCCGCTTGCGGCCGCATCGAGCTTGTCCTTGTTCTCCGCAAACGTCTTCTCGACGCTGTAGACCAACCCGTCCAGACGGTTTCGAGCTTCGATCTCGCCTTTCTTCTTCTCGTCCTCGCCGGCATGCGATTCCGCATCCTTCATCATCTTGTCGATCTCTTCCTTCGACAGACCCGACGTGGCCGTGATCGTGATCTTCTGCTCGCGGCCCGTGCCGACGTCCTTAGCAGAAACGTTCACGATGCCGTTCGCGTCGATGTCGAACGTCACCTCGACCTGCGGCACACCGCGGGGTGCGGGCGGAATGCCCACGAGGTGAAACTTGCCGAGCGTTTTATTGTCGCCCGCCATCGGCCGTTCGCCCTGAAGAACGTGAACCTCCACGGATGTCTGGTTGTCGGACGCAGTCGAGAAGATCTCGCTCTTGCGGGTCGGGATCGTCGTATTGCGCGAGATCATCTGCGTCATCACGCCGCCGAGAGTTTCGATACCCAGCGTAAGCGGCGTCACGTCGAGAAGGAGGATGTCCGTTTTCTCGCCGCCAAGAACCGCCGCCTGAACGGCCGCACCAAGTGCGACGACCTCATCCGGATTCACGGATTTGTTCGGCTCTTTGCCGAAAAAACCCTTGACCATTTCCTGGACCTTCGGGATACGCGTCGAGCCACCAACCAGAACGATCTCTTCGATGTCCTTCGGTTCGAGGCCCGCGTCTTTGATCGCCTGCTCGACCGGCGGCATCAACCTCGTCAGGAGCGATTCGACCAACTGCTCGAACTTCGATCGCGTCAGCTTCATCACGAGATGCTTCGGTCCCGAAGCGTCGGCCGTGATGAACGGCAAATTGATTTCGGTCTCCATCGTCGAAGAAAGCTCGACCTTCGCCTTCTCGGCCGATTCCTTCAGACGCTGAAGCGCCATCTTGTCGTTGTGAAGATCGATACCCTGATCTTTCTTGAACTCGTCGATGATCCAGCTAACGAGAGCCTCGTCGATGTCATCACCACCGAGATGGGTGTCGCCGTTGGTTGATTTAACTTCGACGACGCCTTCTCCAACTTCGAGGATCGAGATATCGAACGTACCGCCGCCGAAGTCGAACACCGCGATCACCTCGTCCTTTTTCTTGTCCAGTCCGTAAGCCAACGCCGCGGCCGTAGGCTCGTTGACGATGCGCAGGACTTCAAGCCCGGCGACCTTGCCGGCGTCCTTCGTCGCCTGCCGCTGAGCATCATTGAAATATGCGGGGACTGTGATAACGGCCTTATCTACTTTCGAGCCCAAATAATCTTCCGCCGACTGCTTCAGCTTTTGCAGAACCATTGCGGAGATCTCGGGCGGGCTGTATTGCTTTCCCTCTGCGTCGATACGGACGTCACCGTTGCCGGCCTTCTCGACCTTGAACGGAACCTGCTTGATCTCTTCCTTAACTTCCTCGAACTTGCGGCCCATGAACCGCTTTATCGAGTAGAGCGTATTTTCCGGATTAGTAACCGCCTGCCGCTTTGCGACCTGGCCGACGAGGCGATTGCCATCCTTAGCGAATGCGACGACTGACGGTGTGGTTCGGCCGCCTTCGGCATTTGTGATCACGACCGGCTCACCGCCTTCCATCACCGCGACGACGGAGTTGGTCGTGCCAAGGTCGATTCCTATAATTTTGCTCATCTTTTTCTCCAGTTATGTAATATAGCCAGCTCTTTCCTTAATAAAGTATGACTTGAGCCTGGCGAAAGTATAATAGTTGAGTCTGTTGTTGTCAACCATGTTTCAGTCCAAGCTTTGAGCCGCGTACAGGCGGTATTTCTTGACCTTTCCCCGCAATTACTTTAAGAATATTTAATCAGCACACCGAGATATAAATAGTGAAAGGCAAGGAGAAAAGCGCAGAGACCGAGATCCCGCCGCCGGATTCGTCCGCGAACAAATCCGCCGATTCTGGTGACGCGGAAGTTGTCGGTCGCCTCCACGCAGTACCCTCCATCCTTAAGGCAGTCGCGGACCTCACGCGGATGCGATTCGTCGTTATCGCGAAAGTTACCGGCTCAGAATGGACGGCGTGCGCGGTGTTGGATGAAATGGATTTCGGGCTGGCCCCGGGCGGGAAACTCGAAGTCGCAACAACGCTTTGCAGCGAGGTCCGCGATCACCGCAATCCGATCCTGATCGAGAATGCCAGCCTTGACCCGATTTATTGCCAGCATCCGACACCGAAAAAATACGGCATCGAAAGTTACATCGCCGTCCCGATCACCCTCAAGAACGGACAATTCTTCGGCACCTTGTGTGCGATCGATTCGAGACCGGCCGATCTTCCCGGCAGAACGATTCTGGATTCGATGCAACTGTTCGCCGAGCTCATCGCGAATCAGCTCAGCAGCGAGGAGGCCTACGACGCCCTAATCGTAAGTGAGACGAAGCGCCGCGAATCGGAAAACCGCGTGCGTGCGGTGACTGATGCCATGCCGGGATTGATCTCATACATCGATAGAGAGTATCGATATCAGTTCGTCAACCAGGCGTACACGGAATGGTTCGGATTAAAGGCCGAGGACATCATCAACAAGCCCGTCTGGGAGATTTTCGGCCAGCCGACTTTTGAAAACGCTAAGCCGCATCTCGACGTCGCCCTCGAGGGACGGTCCGAAACGTACGAATCCGAGATCACTTACCGAAAACGGGGAACTCGAATTATCCGCGCCAGTTATACGCCGGATATATTGGATGGCGAGGTTCGGGGGATCTTCGTCCTGGTGGTCGACATCTCCGAGGAGAAGCTTGCGCTCGAGGCCGTTAACCGGAGCGAAGAGCGTTACCGAGCGTTCATCACGCAAAGCACGGAAGGTATTTGGCGTTTTGAGCTGGAACGGCCCATTCCGACGCACCTTACCACTGAGGAACAAGTCCAGCTTTCTTACAGTTACGGCTATCTCGCCGAATGCAACGACGCAATGGCGAAGCAATACGGCTTCGCTTCCGCCGGGGAAATTGTCGGTGCGCGGCTTTCCGACCTGCTCGTCGCCGACGACCCGAAAAACGTCGAGTTCTTGAAAGCATTCATCGAGTCGGGGTACAACCTCTCCGAAGCCGAATCCCATGAGAAAGACACGAGCGGCAACGATCGCTATTTCCTAAATAATTTCGTCGGGATTGTGGAGAACGGTCTCCTGCTCCGTGCTTGGGGGACCCAGCGCGACATTACCCAAACGAAGCTCGCCGGAGACGCGACCGCCCGTCTTGCCGCGATCGTTGTGTCGTCGGAGGACGCGATCATCAGTAAGGACTTGTCGGGAAACATAACGTCGTGGAACATCGGCGCGAGTAAGATGTTCGGATACAGCGCCGAAGAGGTGATGGGAAAGCCGATCTCCATGCTGCTGCCCCCCGATCGGCTGCAAGAATCTGAACACATCCTGGAGCGGGTCCGGCGGGAAGAAAATGTCGAGCACCTCGAGACGGTCCGCCGCCGCCGCGATGGCACCGACATCGTGGTATCGCTGACGGTGTCGCCGATCCGGAGCGCGGAAGGACAGGTCATCGGCGCCTCAAAGATTGTCCGCGACATCACCGACCGGAAGCACATCGAGGAAGCGATCCATCACAATCAGATGATGCTCACGCTCGCGATGCAGAGCAGCCGCATGGGCGTTTGGGAGCTGGACCTCGCTACGAACACCGTCTCCTGGAGTGAGGAACTCGAGGCGATCTTCGGTCTCGAAACGGGAAGTTTCGGTGGAAGCGAGGAGCATTTCTACGAGCTGATGCACGAGGACGACCGGGATGCGGCCTGGACGGAAGTAAGAAGAGCGGTCGGGGAGCATCGCGGTTACACGATCGAATTTCGCTTTCATCATGCTGACGGCACCATCCGGTGGATGGAGGGCCGCGGCGAAGCTGTGTACTCCCAGAAAGGCAAGCCGGTCCGTTTGTACGGTGTCGGGATCGACATCACCGAGCGAAAAGAAGCAGAGAAAGCCCTTCGCGACAGTGAACGGCGACTCGTTCTTCAGGAAGAAATAAGCGAGCTCATACGGACCGTTTCGAGTCCCGACGAGTTGCTGCACACCGTGGCGGCGTCGGTGGGGCGCTTCCTGCAAATCAAGCGAGCCCTCTTCAACGAGATCGATCTCGACAAGGATGTCGAAATCGTACATCGGGATTACTGCGCCGAGGGCGTTGCTTCGGTCGCGGGTATGCACGCGGTCTCGGGATATAGTCCGGTTACGTCGGGCGAAATGCGGGCCGGCAAAACGGTCGTCAACGCCGATTCCAAAACTGACGACCGCACGGCCGCGCATTATGAAAGATCGTATGAGCCGAACGGCGAGCGTGCATACGTGGCGATACCTTTGCTCCGCAGCGGCCATTGGGTTGCGTCCTTGTGGGTCAGCGACGACGAGCCTCGCACTTGGCTGAAAGAAGATGTGGGAATGCTCGAGACGATCGCCGAGCGCACGTGGGCGGCAGTTGAGAAGATGCGGATCAACGCGGCGCTTCGCGAGAGCCAGGAGCGTTTTGCCAAGGCTTTTAACTCGGGACCGCTCGTCTTCACATTGTCGTCTTTGAAAGACGGCAGGTTGATCGAGGTTAACGATACGTTCGTCCAGGTCACCGGCTACTCGCGGGCGGAAGCGCTCGGCAAAACGTCGATCGAGCTTGGGCTCTGGAAAAAGACCGCCGACCGCGAGGCCGAGATGGATTTCGTAAGAACCGCGGGTTCCGTCCGCGATCTCGAATACACTTTTCACACGCGCGACGGCGGCGAAATAATCGGGCTGCTTTCGGCCGAGCGGATCGTCATTGGTGGTGAGCCGTTCGCACTCACGGTGATCCAGGACATCACGGACCGGAAGCGCTCGCAGGAGGCTCTGCTCAAAGCGGAACGCCAGGCCGCCGAAGAGTATCAGGCACTTCTCGGGCGCATTGTGCCGCTCGCGGCGACGCTTGGGCGGGCCCGAGATCTAACCTCGATCTACCGGGCCGTCAGGGAATTCATTTGCGCCTCGATGCCGTGCTCCGGATTTTTTGTTTCCTTTTTCGAAGCTGAGACCCGTCTTCGTCATGCCGCCTATGTTTGGGGCGAGGGCGAGGAGGTGGATATCGCCGAATTGCCGCCGATGCCACTGATGCCCGAAGGCGGAGGCGCGAACTCGCGGGCCGTCTTCGAGCGCCGCACGATCATCACCAACAAGTACTGGGACGACATGAAGAATCGTCCCCATCTCGTCATCCGGCAGAACGGCATCGACCCGATGTCGTCGCTCATCGTGCCGATGATGATCAAAGATGAAGTGCTCGGGACGCTCGAAGTACAGGCGCACGCCGACGGAGCTTTCAACGACGAGCACGCGGTCGCACTCGAGATGGCGGCGAACCTGGCGGCGGTCGCGATCGAGAACGTCCGACTGATAGATACCGAGGCCGCCGCACGCGAGGCGGCTGAATTTGCCAACCGCGCAAAGGACGAGTTCTTGTCCGTCCTTTCTCACGAGCTCCGGACGCCGCTGAACGCGATGCTTGGCTGGGTGCGTATGTTGAAGGCCGGCGTGCTGGACGAAGAGAATTCGGAAAGAGCTCTCGAGGTCATAGAAAGAAACACTCGTCTGCAGGGCAGTCTGATCGAAGATCTACTCGACGTGTCGCGGATTATTTCGGGCAAGATGCGCATCGAGACCGAGCTCGTCGATCTTGTCTCCGTTGTTAAAACTGCTTCCGAAACCATTCGGCCGCTGGCCGACGCAAAGGAAGTAAGCTACCGATTCGAGCATCACGAAGAAGCGGTATTTCTGACGGCCGATTCCGTGCGCCTCCAACAAGTGGTCTCGAACCTTCTTC
Source organism: Pyrinomonadaceae bacterium (assembly GCA_035526605.1). Taxonomy (GTDB): domain Bacteria; phylum Acidobacteriota; class Blastocatellia; order Pyrinomonadales; family Pyrinomonadaceae; genus OLB17. Next base: position 9,110 of record DATLCA010000087.1, read on the forward strand.
AGAACGCGATCAAATTTACCCCGGCCGGCGGCGGTATCGAGATCTCGCTGGCGCGCATCGAAACGAATGCCGTGCTGGAAATAACGGACACCGGCGTGGGAATCGAGGCCGAGCTTCTCCCGCACATCTTCGACCGCTTCCGGCAGGCGGACGCATCCGCCAGGCGCAACTTTACAGGTCTCGGGCTGGGGCTGACCATTGTCCGCAACATTGTCGAGCTGCATGGAGGCTCGATAGATGTCAGCAGCGACGGAAAAGACAAAGGTTCCACGTTCACCCTTACGCTGCCTCTTGCCGCGGATTTCTACAACACAGTGAGTTTGGGCGGTGGGCCGGAAGTATTGCGGGCCGGTTCTCTTCAAGGTAAAACCATTCTCCTTGTCGATGACGATAGTGAAAATCTGCTGCCGCTGCAGATCTTCCTCGAGGGCGAAAGGGCCGAGGTCACGCCGGCCGCTAACGCGATGGAAGCGTTGAAGCACTTGGCCGAACGCGACTTTAATCTGATGATCACGGACATCGGTATGCCCGAGATGGACGGATACGAGCTGGTCTCGCGCCTGCGTTCCGACGCCGGAGCCCGCAACGCCAAGCTCAATGCCATCGCCCTGACAGCGTACACTTCGCTCGACGACCGCGAACGTGCACTCGGCTGCGGCTTCCAGGCCCACCTCGCCAAACCGGTAAACTTCAACGAACTGCTGAGCACGATCGAGAAAATCTCGAAGAACGGCGGTTAGAAATCGTGCGACTCATCGGGGCTCCGCCAGCAGCTCGATTCTTCTCAGATCACTTCTCCCGACACGGCGCTACCGCGGAGCTCGAAGCGTCTGCCGCCCTTATCTACAAACATTTCACGCCTGCGGCGTGAAGAACTCGGTCATGTCGCGGATTCCTCCGTTTCCCGCATCAGGCGGGCGACGTGAAAGATGTAGTGGATCCCGGAAGCAAAAGCGAGCAGCACGACTACGACGTAGGTTGTCGGAAGATAAAACCCGTAGCCCGTCACCGCGGCGAGAAGGATCATCCCGACGGCCGCGACCTGCACGAGCGTGCTCAACTTTCCGAGCCACGACGGTTTAAATCCGTGAAAGCCCGTCATGACATTGATCGCACCCGCGACAGTGATGATGAGCACGTCGCGCCCGATGACGGCCGCCGTCACCCAGAAGGGAACCGGCAAGTGGCGAACTGACGGAAGGACGTGCGGCATCGTGAGGATCACGAACGCCGTCGTCATGAGAAGCTTGTCTGCGATAGGATCGATGATCGTCCCAAGCTCCGATTCCTGATTAAAGCGGCGGGCGAGAAATCCGTCGATGCCGTCCGAGACGCCCGCGATGACAAACACGATCAACGCCCAAGTCCCGTAGCCGTAAAAAAGCAGACTCGCGAAGACCGGTATCAGCGCCATTCGCATGAAGGTCAGCAAGTTGGGAATCGTCAGGATTGAGTTCATGCCAGGGTTTGCAATCTTTCTAATGCGTATTGCGGATTGCTGAATGCGAAATTCGACATTCGGGCGTGTGGGAACTCGCGTCGTAGTTCTTCGTTGTCAGGCCGTATTTCTTCTTTGTCAGACGGTAGAAAATATTCCGCGTTCCGCATTCAAGTCATTCGCCTTCAACTCTGCTCCGCGTTCACTGAGCGAAGCTCAAGGAGACTGATCTCGGGCGGGCACTGGTACCTGATAGGAAGCACCACCGTGCCGATGCCGCGAGTGATATAAATCTGCGCGTCTTTTCTTCTGTGCAAACCGCTAGTCAGTTTGCGGCGCGGGAGCAGACGCTTGTCCGGATCGCGGACCTGAACCTGACCACCGTGCGTGTGCCCGCTCAACGTTAGATCGACGGCGTAGCGCGCCGCCTGGCGGAGGATGAGAGGATTGTGCGCAAGCATCAGCTTCATCTCATCCGGAAACGATCCTTTCAGCGCGGCCGGCAAATCTGTTTTCCCGACCATGTGATCGTCCACGCCGCACAGCCAGAGCGACGCGCCCCGCGCCTCGAATCGAAATCCCTCGTTCACGAGCGTGCGTATCCCGGCTTCGCCAAGTCGGCGGACGACCAGCTCCGGTGACGTCCAGTGATCGTGATTTCCGAGACACGCGTAAGTCCCAAACTCGGACGTCAGCTTTCCGAGGACAGTTGCGACCGGGGCGATATATTTCTTTTCATGCGAGACGTAGTCGCCGGTAAGGACGAACATGTCCGGCTTGAGCCGATTCGCGATCTTGACGGCACGTTCGATGTGCTCCAGGTCCGTGAACGGGCTGTGATGAATATCGGAGAGGTGGATTATCTTGAATCCGTTGAGTTTTTTCGGCAGCCGGTGGAGCTCGATGACGATGCGTTCCAGCGACAGGCTGCTCGCTTCGTCCATCGCGGTCTTTGCAATTTTCGAGACGTTTCCGGCAAATTGACTGAAGGGTTTGTCCGCCGCGACCAGCGAGTTGATGCGCTCGGAAATGCGAGGGCGTCTTTGTCCGACGATTTTCATTTTCGTTTCGAATAATTCAGAAAGATTTTCTTTACAAATCCTTCGGGCAAGGAACAGAATAGCGTCCTCAACAACTAAATACCAGCAAGGCAGGAGGCTCCCACATGAAGATTTCCCTGCGAGGCGCCATGCGTTTGGCGACCCTCGTTCTTCTAACTTCGTCGCTCGCTGCGGCCCAGGATCTGGACGACGTCACGATCGCAGGAAGGATCACGGATTCGAACAATCTTCCGATCGTCGGTGCAACGGTCACCGCGATTCAGACTCAATCCAACGCCGCACGCACCGTTATTTCAAACGACGACGGCAGATATCGTTTCATCGAGCTCAAACCCGGAACCTATAAATTAACGGCCATTGCCGGAGGTTTTGGGCCGCATGAGCGAGCGAACATCAGCACCGTCTCCGGTCAGAACGTACAGATCGATCTCATGCTGGCGCCGGCAGACGTGCGCGCCGCCGCAACTGTTACAGCCGGCGACGTTCCCGTTGTAGACACGTCACGCACCGTCGTTGGGGGAACGCTTTCGCAACGCGAGATCGAGGAACTTCCAAACAATACTCGCAACCCGCTCGATCTCGTCCTTGCGCTTGGGGGAACCTCCGAAGAACAACTTTCAACAAGCGGGCTGGCCGAAGACCGGTTTCAATCGCCGCCGACGGCTCCCCTTGAGCAGGGCAACTTTTCTCTTTCGGGCGGAGTTGCGTATTCGAACAACCTGACAATCGACGGACTCGACAATAACGATGACCGCTCGTCACGTGACAGGTTTCAGCCCTCGTTGGAAGCGGTCGAGGAAGTACAGATCGTAACGAACCAATTCTCGGCAGAGTACGGCCGGGCGTCCGGCGGACGAATCAACCTTCGAACCCGCGCGGGTTCGAACGATCTTCGCGGACGGATATTCATGTTCTTCCGCGACGACAGCCTGAACGCGAATAGCTGGTACAACAACAGCCGGACTCCCTCCGTGGGACGCCAGCCGTTGACCGAATACAATCCGGGTTTCACATTGGGCGGCCCAGTCCGGCTGCCGATCTACGATGGACGCGACAGAACATTTTTCTCGGTCGCCTACGAGCATGATGATGTTCTGGACACGACTTTCATAGACACGTGGGTGCCGGTCGCGCCGAATCCGCGTTTCGCCCTTCCTGCCCCCACGAGCGCGACATGCCCCGAAACGGTTTCATCATGCGCGGACGCGAGCAGCTCGCCGGCGATGCCAATATTGCCGTATCAACTATCACTCGCCACACCGAACATCAGCCATTCTTTCACGGGCCGGGTCGATCATAATTTCTCCGACGCGAACAGCGTCACGCTGGGAGTGCAGATCGGCCGCCGGCACAACCAGCGGACGACCTTTCCTTCTACGACGAGACTTGATGACGCACTGCAGGTTCGAAACACGCGGTCCGACGCAATGAACTTCACGGACAATCATGTCTTCAGCTCGAACGTCGTAAATCAGATCCGTGGCCAGTATTCCACTCTCCGGCCAAGCTTCCAGACGAGCGACCCCTTTGCTCCGGTCGTGCTGATCGGATATACAAATCCGCATGGCGGATCCCAGACACTGACGGCCGGAAATTCTACGGCGGCGGTGACCGGTGATGCGACCGGCTTTCCGCAAAATAGAAAGGAGGCGCGGATCCAGGTCCAGGACGCGCTCACCTACCTTACCGGCTTCCATAGTTTGAAAACCGGTTTCGATGTCATGACTGTCCGATCGAAAGCGATCGGGCTCGGGGACGCGACCGGCACCTTCAACTTCGCGAGCGTCCTGAACTTCCAGAACAATGTTCTTTCTCGCTACCGCCAAAATTTCGGCACGGCCTCGGACGTAAAAAACACTTACGCGGGAATATTCCTCAATGACGAAATCAAGCCTTGGCAAAACTTGACCCTCAGTTTGGGTTTTCGCTATGAGCGCGAGACAGCGGTCGAAGACGGCGACAACCTCGGACCGCGGTTCGGGATCGCGTGGGACCCTTTTAACGACGGGAAGAGCGTCCTGCGTTTCGGGTCCGGGATATTTTACAATCGCGTGCTGCTGCGCACCGTCGCCGATTCGATCCAGAACACGGGTGGTGATCAGGTTTCGTTCGATACGAGCTTGATCCCGGCTCTAGCCGCTACCGACAATCGTCGAAGAGATATACTGGCGGCGATCGCTACGAACTTTCCCGCGGCGTTCGCGTCACCGGCCGCGATTCGGAATTTGATCGTCGCCGCATGTGCCAACGTGACCCCCGTCCCGCCCTCACCTTGCACCGGCAGTCTCGGGTTCCTCGAGAGTGTCACTAGCACCGGGAATCCCCTTCGAACCGTAGAATCCAATTTGCGAATCCCGGAAAGCTATCAGTTCAACATCGGGTATGAGCGCGAGGTCGCGCAGGGATTGGTCTTCGAAGCGAATTACACATGGAACAAAACTTCCCATTTATGGCGCGACAGAAATGGCAACGCTCCCCGGCTGCCCGCCGGTTATGACGACTGGACTGCTTGGCTCGTCGATCACCCGTTCGTGTTATCGCCGGCCCGGATGTATACATTTTTTCTCGGACCGCGAAACGATACGAACGGCCTGCACGCAAATTCCCAGGCGAGCCCGACGGTCTGCGGGGTATCGACGGCAAATTGCTTCGTGAATCTCAATACGACCAGCAGCTCGACATCGACGCCGCTTGTGGCGGTTCCCGGCACAAACAACAATGCGACCGGCGGCCCGATCGGCATCGCACTTGCCGCGGTCGCTCATTTAAGGCCCGACCCGAATATCGAGGAGACATCGATTATAGGATCCGGCGGGAGGGCGTTCTATCATGGCGTGGTCCTGGAGATCCGGAGTGCCAACCGACAACTCGGACACGGTTTCGGCGGCTCGTTTCGTTTCAACTACACCTTCTCGAAATCGATGGACGACGGTCTCAACAACACGTCGAACGCGGAGGTCAACGGAGACTTCGGGCGGGAGTGGGCGCGGAATCTGCAGGATCGCCGGCACCGACTCGCGTTCTCGGGTGTTTTCGAAACGCCATGGTGGCTCGGGCGGCTCCGGCTCTCGCCGCTTCTCCGATGGGGAAGCTCGGCGCCGTTCAATATCGGGAACGGCGGATCCGACAGAAACCTGGACGATCTCGGCACAGATCGGATCAATTACGCGGGCGACCCGCGGCGCTTGCGTTGGCGACGCCCGGGCTCCCCGCCACCAACCAATGAATTCATCGCGCTTTTTTCTCTTGCCCCCATCGGGGCACCGGGCGGGGACCTTCCACGCAACGCCGGGCACGGTCCCGCATTTTACACGTTCGACCTCAGCGTGACTCGCGAATGGAAGTTCAGCGAGCGGACGAGGGTGCGTCCGGTCGTTCAATTTGACAACATTTTGAACGCCGCGGTTTTCAATTATGGAGCCGGGTTTATCGACTTCAATGGCCTCACGGTCTCGAACGCCGCTGCCAGGGAGAATTTTCTTGTGCCTACCCGGACCTTCCGACAGCGACAGATCCGGCTGGGTATCCGCTTCGACTTTTGAAAAGGTCGAGATCGCTGGTAAATACCGGCGCCGCATCGCGAGCGCCGGTCACTTTCGCGGCACTCCAGCACCGACAGAATTTTGCTGACGGATGCACCGGATATGTGGTAGTTTAGTACGTGTTGAACATCCTTGTTCACCCCGCCTATGAGCCACGCAATCGAGAGCACTGGGGTGCTCACCGAAGTTTCGATCGAGTCGGTCCTCCTAGACGCCGATCTCTTCGTCAAATACAGTTCACCGGAAAAGGCATTCAAGCTTCTTCACGATTCGCTTGAGCGAAGCCCGCGGTCCATCGCGCTCCGCGAAAAACTGCGCGACATTTGCATCAAGCAAAAGAATCTCAACGAGGCGGCTCGTCAATGCCTTGCCTTAGTGAGTCTCTATATAGGCCGTGAGGAATTCGATCTCGCCTACGATCGCCTCCAGGAAGCGAAGCTGCTCGACCCGCGGGTCTCGGTCGCACCCGGACTCGAAGCAATCCGACGCGCCCGCCGGCCCGACTTCGCGGTCAACCGCGATCGCTCGCCGCAGAAGGTCCGAACCGATGTCACGTTCGCGGGCAATCTGGGATACGTCAGTATCTTTGACGCCGTGCAGGTTATCGAGAGCGCCAAGATGACCGGGCTGCTGGTGGTCAAATCCGACCTCCATCTCGCAAACGTTTCATTCAACGACGGTAAGATCGTCGACGCCGAGTGCAATGGCCATAACGGCCACGCCGCTTTCCGTGAAGTGATCGAGATCAACAGCGGCACCTTCGAATTTTCAACTTCGGAAAACGAATTCCCCGTCGTAATCAACGTCATCAGTAACACGAATTTCCTGCTCGACGTTCTCACCGAGTTGGATAACGAGCGGGCGGAGAAGGAAGGCCTTCGCAACGTCGGCTCCGAACTTTAGTTTCGGGTGCCTTGTTTCTAGTTTCTGTTTCTTGGTGCTTTCGGGCGAGCCCCTCGTCGTTACTCGCTCTCTTCGACCGAAAACCAGAAACTCGGAACCGGAAACCGGGAACTAAAGTGCCTTGACTTAACATTCTGATTACCCCAAAATATAGTGCACCTCAAGTTCCCCAAGCACTATAGAATGTTTAAGCTCCAACGTTTAGAAATCACTGGTTTCAAGTCGTTCGCGGACTACACGGAGATCGTCTTTACCGGCAACGGTATTACGGCGGTCGTCGGTCCGAACGGCTGCGGCAAATCCAATGTATCCGACGCCATCTCTTGGGTGCTGGGCGAGCAGCGCGCGAAGTCGCTTCGCGGCGGCGAAATGAAAGACGTCGTCTTTCAAGGCTCGCGAAATCGAAAACCCGGCGGCATGGCAGAGGTCGTGCTGCACCTCGTCCGCGACAGTGAGACGTTCGATACCGAAGAGAACGAGCTCGAAGACATTGACGAAACGCTGAGCGCCCTCGATGAGAGTGCGGTCGATGTTGACGCGCTCGAAGCGGAGACCCTCGACGAAACCGACGCGGTCGCGCAGGACATGCCCGTGACCGAAACGAACGGTTTCCATGGCGAAGAGTTTGAGCTCGAAAAGGTTCAGGCCGCACAGGTCGGATCCGTCCAAACGGTTGAGCGAACAATAAAGACAAAACGTCACTGGCGCCCGCGTTCTTTCGCTCTCGACTTCGCGCCCGGCGAGGCCATCGCGGTCACGCGGCGGCTCTATCTGTCGGGCGAAAGCGAGTATCAACTTAACGGGAAGACTTGCCGGCTTCGGGACATCCAGGACCTTTTCGCCGGCACCGGGCTGTCGGGTGCCCATTACGCGATCATCGAACAGGGCCGCATCGGTCAGATCCTTTCTGCGAAGCCTTCGGATCGGCGAAACTTGATCGAAGAAGCGGCGGGCATTTCGAAATTCCGAACCCGTCAACGTGCCGCCGAGACCCGGCTCGATTCCGCGAAGACCAATCTCGGGCGTATCTCCGATATCGTTTCCGAGATCGAGAAGCAGGCCAATTCGCTTCGACGACAGGCGGCCAAAACCCGCCGGTACATAGTTCTTCAGGAAGAGTTCCGGGTATTGCTTCGCCAGTTGTTCGCGGCCGAGGGGCGCCATCTATCGACGGCGATCGCGAGCTTCGAGAAGCAGTTTGCCGAAGCGGTCGAGGTCGAGCAGGGCTTCGCGGCGAAATTGACCGAGCAGGAAGAAGCGTTCCGGGAAGCGACGCAGCGTGCCCGGTTCGTTGAAGAAACGCTCGCCGAGATCCGCCGCCGTCACGCCGACAACGCACTCGAGCGCGACCGTGCCGAGCGTGAGCATCGGTATCAGGCCGAGCAGATCGTAAATCTCAATAATCGTTCGGAAGCCGTCCGCAACGAGATCGACGCGATCGAGCAGCGGCTCAAGCTTATCGAGTCCGAGCTCGAACGCCTGCATAAGGAAGACGAGGCCGAAACCGCGGAAGCTGACTCGTCGCGAATGATCCTGCAGGAAGCCGAAAAGCAATACGCAATAAAGCTCGACGACGTGCGCAAGATAGAGGAAGACCTCGAAACCCATCGCACCGAGCTGATGAAGCACACCGCGGCGCTCGAACGATTCGACGAGATCTCCCGGCAGCTTGACGCGAACGCCGAGCGCCTGAACGAGCGCTTGCACGGTCTCGAACGCGAGGAGCTGAGGGCGGCGGAAGCGTATGAGGCCTTCGTCAAAGAATCCCACGAGCTCGAACGCAGCCACCAGGAAGAGGGGCAAAAACTGGAATCGCTCCAAGCGGAGAAGGTCGAGCTCATGGCGGCGACGAGCACCGCCCGGGAAAGATTGCGGACGTCGGAAGAGTCGCTCCGGACCGTGGAGGCGGAGCACATAAAAACGCGCAATCGCCGCGACACGCTACTCGAGCTCGACGAAAAGCGCGCCGTGTATGCCCCGCAGATCCAGAAACTTTTTGCCGAACAGGAAAACATCGGAGCCCGCCTCTCCGGTGTGCTGGCGGATTTTCTATCGGTGGACGAGCGGGCCGAAGTCGCGATCGAAAGTTTGTTCGGCCAACGATTGCAGACGGTTCTCGTAGAGAGCGTCGATGACGCCAAAACGGTTTCGCGATGGCTTGAGAAAAATGCCATCGGCCGGATCGCGATTCTTGCAGTTTCTTCACTCAACGGGCGTAACACGAAAACGGCGTCGTCGGGTGAGCTGGTGCGCGACGTGCTTGGTGTTTCCGGTGAGCTTTTGGAGTCTCTGCAAAAAGCATTTCCGCGCGAGCTGTCAGCGAGGCTCGTCGAAAATATCGGCGACGCAGACATGAGCACCGGCCAAACGTTTGTGACCCGCGGCGGAACCGTGATCAGCGGCGACGGCTTGTTTGTCAGCGGGCGGGAAGCTCCGGACGACCGGCCCAATGCGTCGCTCCTCGCATTCAAGCGTGAGCTGTCCGGCCTCGAGACAAAGCTCTCAGTCCTCGAAGAAGAAATTGCGGCCGCCCGGACGATCGCCGAAGATGACGGCCGGGCACTCGCGTCGATTGAAGAGAAAACTGTCGATCTGCAATCACTCATTATCAAAGTCGAGCGCGGTCTGCACGGGCTGGATATTCAGCGATCGACGACACGTCAGGAGATCGAGCGCGCCGAGCGTCACAAGAAAGTCGTCGCCGAAGAGCAGAAGCAAACCCGCGACGAACTGGAGCTGAACACGACACGCATCGCTGAGGCGAGGGAAAATCGGCGAACCGCTGAGCGATACCGTGACGACGCGCGGAGCGAAGTCGATCGGGTAAACGCGCTTCTAGGTGAAGCACGGGCGAGGTCTGACGCCGAGAATTTCGTCGTTAACGAAAAGCGGACCCTCGCGGCAACGTCCGGCGAGCGCCGCCGGTCGGTACATTCCGCGCTGAAGCGTGTCGAGAATGAACAAAAGGAACTCGAATCGCGATCGGCGTCGCAGACAGTCGAGCTCAACGAGATCGAGATCAGGATCGCGAACCTGCGCGAAACAACGGCCGCGATCGCCGACCGCATCTCCGGAGCCGAAGCCGAAAAAACAAAAGAGATCGAGGAGCTCACGACGGCCATCGGGGAAGTGACGGCGGCCCGTGAAGCGGCCGATCAAATGAGCACCGAGCTCGCGGATCTGAATCATCGATCCGCGGACGCTTTAAACGAGCGTGCGGCGATCGAAGTGCGACAAGCCGAGGCTGTCACGCAGCTCAAGAACGTAAATGAAAAGTGTGAACAGGATTTGAACACGGCACTCGCTTCGCTGATCGAGACCGAAGCACTCGATGATGAGTTCGATCTCGGCCTCTGCCGCACGCGTGTCGCTGATCTTCGCGAACGGCTCGAGGGCTTTGGCGCGATCAACATGCTCGCCGTCGAAGAACTGTCGGAGGCGGAAGAGCGTCTGTTGTTTCTCACTTCGCAACGGCAGGACATCATCGACAGTATAGCGTCGGCCGAAGAAGCGCTTCGCGAGATCAAGGAACGTTCACGCGCACGTTTTCGTGACGCGTTCGAAGCGATCAACGCAAATTTCATCGTCTTCTTCCAGGAGCTTTTTGGTGGCGGGAAAGGCGAGATGACGCTGCTCGAGAACGAGGACATTCTCGAAGCGGGAATCGAGATCGTCGCGCAGCCACCAGGCAAGCGCCTGCAAAATATCCTTCTGCTTTCGGGCGGCGAAAAGGCGATGACCGCGATCGCGCTGGTCATGTCGATCTTCAAATATCGGCCGTCCCCGTTCTGCTTGCTCGACGAGGTGGACGCGCCGCTCGACGACGCGAACGTGGGCCGTTTTGTGACAAAGATCGCCGACATGGCGGAGAAAACTCAGTTCATCGTCATCACGCACAACAAGCGAACGATGGAGGCCGCACGAGCGCTCTACGGCGTAACGATGCAGGAAGCCGGCGTGTCGAAAATCGTGTCTGTGAAATTCGAATAACGGTTTTAGTAACGGGTGGGTGATAAGAAAGAATCTTTCTTCTTTCTTATCGCCCACCACCCATCACCTCATACAAACCCCCGGCGATTTGCGTCATCAAACCCCCACGTTGGATAATCCACTCATCCATGCAACTTCATAGATTTATCCTTGCCGTTTCAGTCTCTGTGTTGTTTTTCGCCTCGGTGGCGGCGGCGCAATCGAAAGGATCCAAGAAGGCGGTTACAAAAAAGCCACTGGTTACTTCTGTGGCCCCGACTCCGGTTCCGGCCGACGAGCCCATTGTCGTAAAGTCTGAAACGAAGAAGAACGAGAGGCCTGCAGAGGAGAGCAGGGCGGGCAAAGGAGCGATCGTGTCGAACGCGGCCGCGCCGACCTACTTCTACGAATTCGCGCAGCCGGATTTTGTTATTAGCAAGATCGTCATCGAACATGACGACGCCGGGCGCGGAACGATAAGTTTCACGAAAAAATTGTTCGGAGATAAGGTGACGGATCCGCTGCAGGTTTCAGCCGCCGCGCTCGAACGGATCAACGACGCGTACACGGCTTTACAATTCCTCGACTCGACCGAAAGCTATCAGTACGAAAAAGATTATTCGCACCTCGGCGTCTCCACATTCAAATTGAAAAAGGGTGGCAAGGAAAGGACGGCCATCTTCAACTACACCGTCAACAAGGATGCGAAAGCTTTGTCGGACGAGTATCGCAAGCTCGGAAATCAATTCATCTGGATGTTCGATATTTCAGTCGCGCGCGAGAATCAGCCACTCGAAGCACCAAAGCTTCTCGACGCGCTGGAGGGATTTTTGAAACGGAACGAGATCTCGGATGCGTCGCAGATGCTGCCGCTGTTGAAAAGCATGAAGGACGACGAACGCGTACCCCTGATCGCCAGGAATCATGCCGGGAAGTTGGCCGAGAGAATTGAGAAGGAGAGCGGGAAACGGTAAGTGGTAAGTGGTAAGTGGGAAACGGTGAGCGGGAAACGGTAAGTGGTAAGTGGTAAGTGAAGGAAGGAACACCCCGTACCCTTCGTTGTCACTTACCACTTACCACTTACCACTTACCGCTCCCCGCTTCCTCTACTTCAGCGAATGCAGGCCGAAAATGTTTCCTTCCGTGTCATAGGCCAAAGAAATAAATCCGTATTCGCCTATCGAAAACTTTTCTTTTTGGATCTTACCGCCGGAGCTTACGACACGTGATTCCTCCGCGGCGCAATCTTCACAACTGAAATAAATCACCACGCTGTTCCGCCCCACGGGGAAACCCGGCATCTTGACGAGCGATCCCGGTGCTCCGGGTGCGTCGTTGTCCATCGGGAAATTCCACATCTCGATGTCGGGGCCGGGAAGTCTCTCCAGTTTTATTTGCAGGACCGCTTCGTAAAACGCGCGGGCCCGTTCCATATCCTCGACGTAAATTTCGAACCAGCCGACCGGATTGCGCATGAAAAACCACCTCCAGAAAAATTACGACTACTTGAGCGAGATCGTGCCATCATCCGCGATTTTTGGTGCGGACGGTCCGAAGTCTGCTTGCGACAACGCGCGAATTTTCTTCACCGCCGCGCCCGATTTGTCGAGGACAGGGATCCCGAGCCCTCCCTGCCGCGCCGAGTGCAAAGTTCCGCCAAGAAACTTTCCGCCCTTGTCGAGTCGGGCCTCGAGGATCACCGTCAAGGCGGTTTCAGCCTCGAGCTTGAACCACCCGTACGTCGCAAAATTTCCAAGCGAGTAATCGATCAGGCGATCTTTATAAACTTCCATCGCACGCAGTACGTGCGGGCCGTGGCCGAGAACGAGATCCGCTCCCGCGTCGATAACGGTGTGCGCGAACAGCGGTAGATTGCCGCGTTTTTCACCGAAGAAGAGTTCGGTTTGTTTAGGCACGTTCTGTGCTCCCGTGCCCTCGGCTCCACCGTGAAACGAAACGACGACGATGTCGGCTTTTTTGTCCGCTTCCCGAACTAGACGTCGAGCCGTGTCGAGATCGTTCACGTTCGGGACGATGTTGTTGTGCGCGAAACCGACGAATGCGACTTTGAGACCCTTCACGTCGAGATACGCAGTCGAGTACTGGACGCGGTCGCTACCGGCGTGTTTGATCCCGAGTGCGTCCAGCGTCTTCCGCGTGCTTGCCCTACCCGCGTCCCCGAAGTCCGACGCGTGATTGTTCGCGACGCTCATGACATCGAAGCCGGCGGCTTTAAGATTCTTTGCGAAACGCGTCGGCATCCTGAAAGCAAAACACCTGATCGGCTCGCCGGGCTTCGGCGTTACACATTTCTCCGAAATGCCCCCGTCGACGATCGGGCCTTCCATATTTCCAAAGGCAATGTCGGCCGCCGAGAGGATAGGAGTTACATCTTTTAGAATGTCGGCGCCGTCGTTTTCCGGCATGCGTGACTCGTTTGGGAACGGCGAGCCTAGCATCACGTCACCGACCGCGGCGATAGTAACCGAGTCGGGAATTTCCGGCGTCGGTGCGGCGGCGACGGTCGTTTCCGCCTCGGCGACCGGCGTCGTCAAATCTCTTGGTTGGCAGGCGATCGCGGCGGCACCGATAATTCCGCACGCGGGAACAATTGCAAACCAGAATAACTTTCGTATGGACATAGGGCTTGGGGCTTCTACCGTTGTATAGATGTCGAATGTGTGGAATTTCGACAAAAGAATCGGCGAAACGGTATTAAAACACGGTTCGCCGGTTTGGTAAATTGAAATGAATGGGTTGGCCGGTTGGCCATCTGCAAAATAGATCCGCGTCGTCGTTACCCCAACACAGACTCACTTCCTTCGTAACGATGGTGGTCGTTTCGATTTCGGACCTGGGGATTCGGGATTGTGTTCGTGTTTCCGGGGAAGGCTTCGACTCAGAATAACGCGGGATCCACGGGAGCGGAAAGAAAACGGCCACTTACGCGAAAGGACGCGAACAAAGAAACTTCTTCATTCGCGTCCTTTCGTGTGATGCGCACGGAAAAATCTTCCGAGTAGTTTATGGCACGAACGAGTTCGGGATCGGTCGGTCACCGGTCGCCCCGAACTGGACGATCTGCGTTCCCGCGGTGGTCCTGCCGATGAACCACGTCGAATTAGAGGGTCTGAACACGGTGGCGTCGAACTTACCATCGCCATCGTAATCGCCCGGTGCGACAATGTCCCCGGCCGCGCCGAACGGGAACCCGAAGAAGGAGAAGTCCTCACTCCGCAGGATTAGCCACTGCCCCGTCGACGGTCGCCATATGGCGATATCAGTTTTGCCATCACCGGTGTAATCACCTTGAACTGCTTTGTCAGTCGACGCACCGAATTGCAACGCCAAGACGCCGCCGGTACTGCGGCTGATCCACCACTCGGCACCGCCTGCCGCGGGACGGAAGATCGCCACGTCCGCCTTTCCGTCACCATCGTAATCGGCAACGACGGGCTGGTCGCCGCTTGTACCGAACTGCTCGATACGGGTGGGCGCTCCGGATGATTGGCTAATGAACCAGGTTGAGGTCCCCGGGCGGAATACCGCGAAGTCCGCTTTACCGTCTGCGTCGTAGTCGGCAGGAACGGGGATGTCACCGTTGGTCCCGAATGGCAGCGCGAAAAACGAAAAGTCCTCGCTCCGCAAGACGAACCATTGACCGGTGGAGGGTCGGAAAAACGCGATGTCTGTTTTTCCATCACCCGTATAATCCGCCGGGGCTAACTTGTCGGTGGATGCTCCGAACTGAAGCGCAAAGGTGAGTCCCGTCGAACTACGATTGATCCACCATTCCGATGCGGAGCCGAGCGGGCGGAAGATGCCGATATCGGTTTTCCCGTCACCGTCAAAATCAAAAGGAGCCTTCGAGAACGGTGTCGTCAAAAACCTTGCGGCGGTGAATCCGAACGTCCCGTTTCCGGCGCCGTCGCCGACCGCGACGATCTTCCCGTCAGGCTGCAAAATCGCTCGGTGAGCCCCGCTCGAGTCGGGAGCTATGTTCTGGATCGCCTTGCCGCCGGTCCCGAACGAGGGATCAAGAGCTCCGGTCGTCGTGAGTCGGACCAGAATATAAGATCCGCCGCTCGCTCCGACGCCGATTATTTTTCCGTCGGCCTGAATCAGCACCGAGCGGATAACATCCGAGGCCGAAGCTCGAACATCGTAAGTGACCTTTCCGTCCCCGTCGAAGGTGGGGTCAGGCTGACCGCCGGTCGTGTAGCGGACGAAGGCGGCTTCGTCGAACGAGCCGCTATTTGCGATGCCGCCGGCAACGATCTTTCCATCGCTCTGAACAGCGACCGAGTAAGCACTGTCGTTTTGCGAGCCCACCGGCGTGATGGCAGCGCCTCCGAAACCGAAGGTGGTATCGATCGCACCGGCCGACGTCATTCGCACGAGGCAGAAATCGCCTCCGCCTGTCTGCCCCGCGGTGCGCCCGGCGATTATCAAACTTCCATCGGATTGGCGGGCGACCCCAAAGGCCTCATCCTCGTTACCCGGGCCGATGTCGATGAATACTCCGCCTGCGGCCCCGACGAAGGTGCCGTCGCGAGTGCCCGTCGTGGTGAGGCGAATTATCGCCAGATCTTTGTTCGGAGTCGGGCGTGCGCTGCCGACGATGACCACCTTGTCATCCGGCTGGATGAGCATGTCGTTAGCAAAATCGTCGCCGCCGAAATTAACCTTCACTTTACCGACTGGGTTGTTGTAGGTCGTGTCGAGGGTCCCGTTGGTGTTCAGACGAACCACTCCGAAATCCCAACCGGCAGATCCGAGTTGGACGCTTCCCGATACCACGATCTTGCCGTCCGACTGTATGACGACCGAGGTCGCCATCTCATTAAAATTCGGGTCGAACTGTATGCCGACGAGGCCGTTGTTGCCGAAGCCCGCGTCCGGGCTGCCGTTCGCATTCAATCGGACTATGCCGAAGTCCTGCGTATTGTCCGGGCCGAGCGTGCTTCCGACGAGAATGAGCTTTCCGTCCGCCTGTACCGCGACGTCTTCGGCCGGCATGAAATTGGTCGGCAGATTGTAAACCTTTCCGCCGGTCCCGAATGTCGGGTCCAGATCGCCGGCATTGGCCGCAAAGGCCGATTGTGATGTGAGGAAAATGAAAAGCGCGAATGCGCTCAGGGTTAACTTGTTCATAATGGTTGAGGGGGCAATGTCCGGGACACCGGCCGGTTCCTTACTTCTAATGTTTGGACAAGTGTAAACGAATTAGCGGCAAAGGGCGCACAAAATCTTACGAGGCTCGAGGGACCCCACGTGCCTTTCCGGTCACGGAGACACCGTTTCGCCCTGTCGCCGCCGGACTTTTACGCACCCGCCGGGGCGATTCGCTCGGAAACCTCCGGCTCGCTTGCCGGAGCGATTTCCTCCGAATCGCCGATCAAAGATTCCTGGACGATCTTCCGCTGCTCGAGCTCGTGGATCGCATATGAGCCAGTCGCCGGCGAGGCGGAAGCGACGCGGCCCACGTAGCGGAAGGAAGCTCCGGCAGGCAATATTTCGCGGAGACGCGGCTCCACAAAAGTCCATCCGCCCATATTTTGAGGTTCCTCTTGGGTCCAGAAGATCTGCTTCGCATTCGTATACGCTGCCAGGATCTCTCCGACCCGCTTCGCGGGGAATGGGTAGAACTGTTCGAGCCTTACGATCGCCACGCGGCCGTCCCGGGCGTCTTCGCGGCCGGTGTCGAGATCATAAAAGACCTTGCCGCTGCAAAGCACTACTCGCCGCACCGCCGCTTTGTCGATGATCGTCGCGTCATCTATGACTGGTTGGAAACCACCCGTCGTCAACTCTTCCATCCTCGACGAAGCGGCCGGCAGACGCAGCAGGCTCTTCGGAGTCATGACGATTAACGGCCGCACGATCTCCTGCTTTACCTGACGCCGCAGAAGGTGGAAATATTGCGCCGGTGTCGTCGGGTAGCAGACCTGCAGATTATTTTCCGCGCAGAGCTGAAGATATCTTTCCAGGCGGGCCGAAGAATGTTCCGGTCCCTGACCTTCGTACCCATGCGGGAGCAGCATGACCAGGCGGCACCGCTCCTGCCATTTGTCCTCGGACGCGGCGATGTACTGATCGATGATTACCTGGCCGCCGTTCGCGAAATCGCCGAACTGTGCTTCCCACGCGACCAATTCGTCACGCTGCTTGCTGACCGCGTAGCCGTATTCGAAACCGAGCACGCCCTGTTCGCTCAGGTTGCTGTCGAAAACATAGAATCTTGCGTTACGATTCTTTTCGCTCTTCAGCTCACTCAGCGGCGTCCAACGCTCGCCCGTTAGTGTGTCGTACATCGAGGCGTGGCGCTGGGAGAAAGTTCCGCGCCCCGAATCCTGCCCGCTCAAGCGGACCGGGAAACCCTCGACGACGAGCGACCCCATCGCCATCGCCTCGCCAAACCCCCAGTCCATCGGGACTTCGTCGGCGGCCATTTTGGCGCGTCGCCCAAGCTGGCCAACCATTTTCGGATTGATGTGAAATGTATCGGGAACGATCGAGATCTTCTCGGCGACCTGGTGCAGCACTTCGGCCGAAGCACCGGTCTCCAAAATCGTCGATCCATCCTCTTCCTGAACCGGCGCCGGGAGCGACGTTTTTTTCGGCTTGACCTCGGTCGCGATCTGTTTCGCTTTGGCGAGGATGCCCTCGTACTTCGCGACTACCGAATCGGTCATCTGCTTTAAATCATCATCGTTGATGACGCCTTCCCGGATCAGATGCTGGGCATAGAGGTGGCGAGAACCGGGATGTGCTTTCACGCGAGCGTACATGAGCGGCTGAGTGTAGCTCGGCTCGTCGCCCTCGTTGTGGCCAAGCCGGCGGAATCCGACCAGATCGAGCACGACGTCTTTGTTGAACTGGCGGCGATAATCGAGCGCGATCTGCATGACGCGAAACGCGGCTTCGGGCGCGTCGCCGTTGATGTGAAAGATCGGCGTCTGTGTAATCTGCGCGGCGTCGGTCGAATAGATCGAACTGCGAGCATTTTCCACCCCGGTCGTAAATCCGATCTGGTTGTTGATGACGATGTGGATGGTGCCGCCCGTGCGATACCCGGGAAGGCTGGCGAGCTGCAGAGTCTCCATCACGATCCCCTGTCCGGCAAAAGCGGCATCGCCGTGCAGGAGGACGGGCAGAACACGTTGGTACGCTTCTTCGCGCGTGCGCTCTTCGCCGTTCCGGTAATCATCCTGTCGCGCGCGGGCCATGCCCTCGATGACCGGATTTACAAATTCGAGGTGGCTTGGATTCGAAGACAACTGGATCCGCAGCTTGCGTCCGGCTTTGGTCGTCCGCTGGCCGACGGCTCCCTGATGATACTTAACGTCGCCTTCGTCAGCCGGGAAGCTCGGGTGCGAAGTGCCTTCGAAGATCGTGAAGATGCGCTCGGCCATATCTCCCGCGTCCGTCGTGCCGATGATGTTCGACAGCACATTCAGGCGGCCCCGATGCGCCATGCCCATGTAGACCTCGTCGACGCCGCGGTCCGAGGCGCCTTCGACGAGCTGGTCGAGCATCGGGATAACGGTCTCGCAACCTTCGAGCGAAAAACGTTTTTGTCCGAGATATTTTTTGTGCAGGAATTGTTCGAACTGCTCCGCTTCAATTAGTTTTTGCAGAAGCTGTTTTCGCAGCTCGGGTGCGAGCGGCTGCGTGTCCACGAAATTTTCACGGACCCGCGTCCGGATCCATTCTTTTTCTTCCTTGCTTTGGATATGCCGGTACTCGATCCCCACTTTTCCGCAATAAGCTTTCTGAAGAATATCCAGAATGCGCCTCAGCGTCGCGGTCTTCTCGCCGTGCAGTCCGCCGGTGATGAATTCCCGGTCGAGGTCCCAGATCGTCAATCCGAAATTTTCCAGATCGAGCTCGGCCGTATGCAGCGACGTCATGTTGAGCGGATCGATGTCCGCTAGCAGGTGACCCCGGATGCGATATGCATTGATCAACTGGAGCACGTTAGCCTGTTTCTCGGCCTGCTCGCTGAAGCGGTCGCCGCCCAGCAAGCTTGGGTTGTAATCTTCCGCCCACCGAAACGGCGGATAATTTATACCGAGGTCCGTGAAAATTTGACCATAAAATCCATGCTGCCCGATGAGCAGCTCGTGGATCCGCGCGAGGAACAATCCGCTTTCCGCGCCCTGGATGACGCGGTGATCGTAGGTGCTCGTCAACGTGATGACCTTGCTGATTCCGAGTTGGCTGAGCGCACCCGCGGTCATCGCCTGGTACTCTGCCGGATACTCGATCGCGCCCGTCGCGATGATCGCGCTCTGGCCGGACATCAAGCGCGGGTTCGAGGCGACGGTCCCGATCGTTCCGGGATTCGTGAGCGATATCGTCGTGTTCTGAAAATCAGCAATCTCGAGCTTTCCATCGCGGGCCTTCTTTACCTGGTCGTTGTAGGCCGCGAAGAACTCCGCGAAGTTAAGGTGTTCGCAGCCTTTGATATTTGGGACAAGTAAATTTCGGGAGCCGTCTTTTTTCTCGACATCGATCGCGATTCCGAGGTTGATGCTGTGATTTGAGATCCGCGACGGAACGCCTTCGACAACGCCGAAACCGTTGTTCATCGCCGGGTAGTCTTTCGCCGAGCGGACGATCGCCCAGCCGATCAGATGCGTGAACGAAACCTTCCCGCGGCCGGTCGACTGCAGATGCTCGTTGATGATCCGGCGATTTTCTTCGAGAAGTTTTACCGGAATGTTGCGGAAACTTGTCGCCGTCGGGACCGTGAGGCTCTGCTCCATGTTCTCGACGATCTTTTTCGATGCGCCCGTCAGTGCTTTTACTTCCGCATCGGCGGGAACTATTGTTACCGGCTTCTTTTCTGCGGCGGGGGCGGCCGGTGTCTCGGGCTGAGGCTTGCTTTGAGTCGACGAAGTTTGTGTCCCGGGCTGGGCTGTGGTGGTCGCGCCGTTGCCAGCAAGCATCTCACCAAAATACTTCTGCCAAGACTCGTCGACTGCCGTCGGGTCCGACTGGAATCGGGCAAGCAAGCCTTCGACATAGCTCGCGTTCGCACCGAAATTCTCCGCAATAAAGGCCGATATGTTAGTAGTTTTCTCGCTCACTTTTGT
>DATLCA010000088.1:0-3531 GCA_035526605.1 Pyrinomonadaceae bacterium
GAGCCGCTGCCGCTCCCGGCGAATCCGGGCCCGCTCCCACATCAGACGTTCCCTTTCAAGCCTTTGCTGCTGCCGAATCGTCTGAGCCTGATTATTTCTACCCCAAACCTGGGCACTCGCGTCACTCGTTCCAGCCATCAATGCGAAACCAAGTGCGGCCGCACCAACTAAACTTTTAAGATTAAATACTTTCATCTCTAACTCCTTCCCCTTATCCGATTTTTGGCAGCTCCCGCTGCTAGCGACGGTAATTGCATCGACCGTGCCATGCGGAGAAATATGTATGTTTACAACAGCTTAGGTGTGGCGACACGGTTATCGCGGTTTGGCGGTTACACGATATGGTGTGATGGTGTGATGATAACGAAAGTTTCTTTCGCTGCGCCGAATGCTCTGCACTCTCCGGAGAATTTGCCTTCGACGCGAAGCCGACAAAACGAGAGACGGGCGCCATGATAAATTAGCTGCTTATGCCTAAACGAAGTGCAGGAATCTTGCTCTATCGCAGAAAGAATGGTTTTCTCGAAATTTTCCTGGCCCACCCGGGCGGACCGTTTTGGAAGAACAAGGACAAAGGGGTGTGGTCAATTCCGAAGGGCGAGTTTACGAATGAGAAACCGCTGGACGCGGCGAAGCGTGAGTTCAAAGAGGAGACGGGCTTCGATGTGCCGGGCCCGGGTGAGGAACTCACGCCGATAAAACAGAAAGGAGGCAAGTGGGTTCACGCGTGGGCGGTTGAAGGCGACCTGGACGCGGACGAGGTAACAAGCAACACGTTTTCGGTAAAGTACGCCTCTGGGCTTGTGCAAGAGTTTCCGGAAGTGGACCGCGCTGGATGGTTCACGATGGATGAGGCCCGGGAGAAGATACTCGAGTCGCAATCGCCGCTTCTTACCCAACTGGCAGACCGCCTTGGCGATTGATCGGTTGAGAAGCCTGCTCCGGCCACGTTTGGGGTAAGTTCAGGCCGGATCAAACCCCGAAGGGTTACAGGTAATCTCGATAACCGTAAATTTCTTTCTCAGATCACGCAATAGTTTTCTCTCACCTTCCATGATCTCCAGATAATCGGCGGGCGGATTCCCCCAGCAGCCTTGCAATCTATGGAAGCGGATCTCGGTTTCCTTTTGGTCCACCAACTTTCCCGCTTTGCAGCGTGCGTTCATCTTGTCGAGCCGCTGCCCGACGGTTTCTTTTATCAAGCGAATCCCACCCCTCCACGCGACCTTTTTTACTTCGGTGACCGTGTCCGGCCTGATGTCTCGGGGCAGACAACCGTATTTTGCCGGAGGCTGTTTCGCCTTCGTTTGAGCCGAATTCATCTGGGCACTTCCGAATAGCACTGCCGCCAACAATAAGTAGAAACAAAATTTCATAGGCTTGTGCTTTTCACCGGACCTCAGCCGCAATTTGATGCTTCTTCCAAGGGCTAGAATAGGCTGCCCTGTATTTTATTTTCCGCGGACACCGCCCCCTCCGCTTTCTCGACGTGAGTCTCGTCTTCGGGAAGCGGCGTCATCATGCGGCGGAGCTCTTCGGAAGAAGTGTCAGCCTCCAGCCACCTCGCGTAATCGTATTTGTGGATGACGACCGGCATCCGGCCCTTTTCATGAATCGGCCGAACCACGTCGTTCGCCTCCGTCGTGATGATCGCGCCGCACCGTCGCGTTTCACCTTTTATTTCACAGTGACGGGCGATACCGCCGAACGCGAACAGCGGCTCATCGAATGTGAAAACGTGTCGGCACTTTCCGGTGTCCCATTCGTGGAATCCGGTCGCGGGGATCAGCACCCGGTCCGTACGAAAAGCATCGGCGAACATGCGAACCTTCGTTATCGTTTCCGCTTTCGCATTGATGGCGCGACGGGTGGAACCGTTGTTGTCCTTGTCCTCAATCGTCCACCAGATGTCCTCGGGCCGATTCGCATTGTTAATTGCCGTGATCCAATCGCCGGGAAAAACTTCCTCGCGCATCTTGTAGCCGTGAATATCGAAGTAATCGAGCCCGTCCACCAGATTGAAGTGTTTTACGATGTCGTCTCTCAGCGCTTTCAGAACATATCTACCGCACATGAGACTAGAGTACCATCCGAGAATTTGGCGGTAAACGGATTCAGGAATAGTAAGTGATGGCCGATAACGGAAGTGCGGGAAAGCGCGAGGCGGACTTCTTCCATATTTTCCTCACCGCCTACCTCCAATTTGGAACATCGCTTGCAAACTATCCCGTAGTCATTCTTCGAATGAACGGATTTCATTCATATCTAGGAACAAAGGGAGGATTCTTATGAACAACTTACTGCGAGGCGGATTGGCGGGTGCAGCGGCTTACAAATTCGGCGGCGGCATCATATCGACTATTTTGATCTTCATTCTTGTCTTCTGGCTGCTCGGAAAATGCTAGTTTGATTTGGTTCTGTTGTGAGCCGGCGTGGTCGAGGGTTTGAACCGATCCCGCACAAAGCACGCCGGCCCACGAAATTCCCGTCCCCATCGGTCACGCAAAAACAATCTTTTCAACTTTCGCCCTCTTCGACGCGTCCAAGTGTTGAATGCGAGAGATTTCGTATTCCGACCGATCTACTGCGGTACTATTCTCGTGGATGAGGGCACCGGACGCGAGTTTGATGTTGACAGATCTAACCGATGAAAAGCTTGTCGAACTGGCCGTTTCGAGAAATTCAGAGGCTTTCGGCGAAATCGTTAAGAGGTGGGAGCGAAAGATATTTGCGCTCTGTTTCGGCATGCTCGGGCGGGAGGACGACGCCCGCGATGCGGCTCAGGAAACATTTATCGCCGCGTATCGGAGCATAGCGAACTTCCGCGGTGAGGCTAAGGTCTCATCGTGGCTGCACCGGATCGCGGTTAACCAGTGTCTGACGACGAAGCGGCGAGCGAAGACACGCTCTGAGGATTTCCTCGGCGACGAAGCGGGAGAAGAAGATCGGGTCTTTGTCGCACCCGCCCATCGCTCCCCCGCCAACACGATGGAGGCCGCGGAACGGTTGACTCTGGTTCGGCAGGCGGTAAGTTCCCTGCCGGTCGATTTGAGACAGGTGATCGTGATGAAGGAATTTGAAGAGATGACGTTTCAAGAGATATCTGAAACGCTCGAACTGCCGCTCAGCACGGTGAAGAGCCGTTTGTATACCGCGCTGCGGCAATTGAGAATGAAGCTCGAAAGGGTGCCGCTGGAAATTAGTTAGGTGGGAAGGATGAACGACGTAACGTTTACGGAATGCGAATTCGGGGCGGACATGGTGCCCTACATGTACGCTGAGCTGCCCGCGAAGAAAAGCGCCGCGTTTGAAGCGCACTTGCTCCTCTGTTCGGCGTGCACGGATGAGTTTGCGTCGCTGTCGAATGCGCGGTACGAAGTGTACGACTGGAAAAAGTTGGAATTCGACGGTCTCGCAACGCCGACGTTCGAGGCCCCGTTCGAGAGTGGACCGGAGCACATCGCGCCGACGTGGGTTGATAAAATGCGGGAGGCATTTTGGGGAAGCTGGGCCGTCCCGGGAATCGCATTT
>DATLCA010000089.1:0-34864 GCA_035526605.1 Pyrinomonadaceae bacterium
GGCACGGGTCGTGGCGAAGCACGAATTGCACAAAACATTCATCGATGAGGAATCGATGGGCGAGATCGAGTACGACATCGTCCGCGAGCGAAAGAAACTGGCTTACGGCGGTGCGATCTCGCTGGTCGTCACGGTTGACAAGAAAACCCACAAGATCGCCGGCGAGCCGCAGATCACATTCCAGGGGGTGGCTGGATTGGAACCGACAAACGGTTTCGCCGCTGACGCCCGACAGGCGATCTCGGATGCGATCGCGGAAATGAAAACGGCGCAGATCGCCGACAAAACGGTCTTCAAAGAAAACCTGCGGATACATCTGAAGCGGTTTGTTCAAAAGGAAATTCGCACGAAGCCTGTGATCGTGACGACGATCGTCGAGGTGTGATCTACGCGGAGCTCGGCTCCGTTCTCAGCGTCCGGGGCACGCGCGGATAACTTTAGCTACACACGAAGCCGAAGGCGGAATGTGTAGAAACGTCATCCAAAATGTTCGAGCATGTGAAACATGCGAAGAAGTGACGAGTGACGCATAAGAGGTTACGGGTGTCTCACAGGCTCGGCACCGGGGCATACCCAACTACACATTCCGCCTCCGGCTCCATCTGTCGCTAAAGTTATGTCGCGTGCTGGGCACGCCAAAACCGTCCCCGGATCGCACGTTTGATAACACTACTCAGCCGTCCTTCCGGAGCTGTACTTACGGGCACGTTCGGTGAAGGGGCTCGGCCCAATCCGGTCCACGAATCACTCTAATTGTCCTATCACGCCTCTATGAATTGGAAAGGAAAGATCATCCTCCTCACCGGCGCATCAAGTGGCATCGGCGAAGGCCTCGCCTTAGCACTCGCAAAACAAGGAGCCATTCTCGGCCTCGTCGCGAGGCGTGAAGACATGCTGCAAGACCTGGCTGCAAGGTGCGGGGCGAACGGAGGGACAGCGAGGGTTTTCGCAGGTGACGTCACCGATGCCGATGCGATGCAGAACGCCGCCGACCAACTGCGGCACGAGTTTGGCCACATAGACATTCTCATCGCCAACGCGGGCATCGGGGGAAATAACTCGGGAACGCGAGCTCTTCAGCCGGACGCGGTGAAGAAGGTTATTGATATCAATCTGCTTGGCGCCGTGAATTCCGTTTACGCCGTGTTGCCGCACATGCTCGAACGCGGAAGCGGGCAACTAGTCGCGGTCGCGAGTCTCGCCGGCGTTCGTGGTCTTCCGAAATCCGCAGCTTATTCTGCAAGCAAGGCGGGCATGATCGCCTTTTTCGAAAGCGTGCGTCTCGACGTTCAGCATCGCGGCGTGGACGTGACGATCATCCAACCCGGCTTTATCAAAACCCCTCTAACGGCCGGCCGCGAAAACAAAATGCCGTTCCTGATGGAACTCGACGACGCCATACCCCTTTTCATCCGCGCTATTGAAAAGAAAAAGAAATTCGCCGCCTTCCCGTGGCAGCTCGCGACTTTGGTGCGGGCCGGCCGTGTGTTCCCCGCATGGCTTTACGATCGGGTGGCGGGCCGCGCCCGGTTCCGCGAGTGATTTGGTTTGGTCTGCTGCATGACATAAAATCTAAGCGTCCCGCGCTCTCGCTTCCTTAAATCTATGAATTTACTGCAGGCAATAATTTTGGGCATCGTCCAGGGGCTCACGGAATTTATCCCGATAAGTTCTACCGCGCACCTGGTTTTTGCCAGCCGCTGGATCAATCTCTATAACGGCGACCCGGAACAGATCACGGCGACAATGGCGGTCATTCAGTTGGGAACTCTGGCCGCCGTGTTCGTTTATTTTGCGGCAGACATCTGGGGAATTACGGCGGCGTTTATCCGCGACCACTGGCTCCTTCTGACCAGCAAGCGGAGGAGCATGTACTCCGGAACGCGCGGCGTGCGCCCGCTCTGGCTTTCGCAGGAAGCATGGCTCGGATGGCTGATAATCATCGGTTCGATCCCGATCGGGGTGATCGGGTACCTATACAAGGACACGATCGAGGGCGAGGCGACCAAAAATCTCTGGTTCATTTCGATAATGCTGATCACCATCGCGGTGCTACTGGCCATCGCGGAATGGGTCGGCAAACAGCGAAAGCATATGAGAGACCTGGGCGTCTCGGACGCGCTCGTTGTGGGTTTCGCACAGGTTATCGCACTGATGCCGGGCTCGAGCCGGTCCGGCTCGACCATCATGGGCGGCCTCTTCGCCGGGCAGACGCGCGAGACCGCCGCCCGATTCTCCTTCCTGCTTTCGATACCCGCAATCACGGCGAGTGGTCTACTGCAGTTGAAGAAAGCGTGGAGCATTTTGCCGGCGGACAGTTTCACTCCGCTTTTAGTGGGGACGATCGTGGCCGGCATCGTCGGCTACATTTCGATCTGGTTCCTGATCTCATATTTGAAACGAAATTCGACCGGCGTGTTCATTATTTATCGCATCGTACTTGGTAGTGTTTTACTGATCTTGCTCTGGCAGGGAATCATCAGCCCGCAGGTGCACTGACGCCTAATGGCCTCCGTGAAATTCTGCGCTCGAGCGTGTATTCTGTGATTGTTCTTCAATCACGACGACGAAATCCGCGGGACCCACGGAGAGGCGGAGACATATTGGACAAGCGCTGGGTAATAAAAAAGCATGATCACGCCGTTGCCGCACGGCTCGCCGACGAACTGAAAATCTCCCGTCTCGTCGCGGCTCTTCTCATTGCGCGGGGATATGACACCTCCGAGAGCGCGCATAAATTCCTGAATCCCTGCTACGACGACCTCCACGAGCCACTTCTCCTAAAGGGAATGCGCGAGGCGGTTGCGCGCATTTTCAAAGCCATCGACGACGGCGAGAAAATTCTGATCTGGGGTGACTACGATGTCGACGGCACGACCGGTACGGTCCTTCTACGCAAGACTCTCGGCATTCTGGGCGGCAGTACGTCTTTCCACGTCCCGAACCGGTTTACGGAAGGTTATGGAGTAAACATCCCCGCACTTGAAGAAGCGAAGGCGGACGGATGCAAGGTGGTGATAAGTGTCGATTGCGGCATTCGAAGTTTTGAGCCAATCGCATGGGCGAAGGAAAACGGGCTCGACTTTATCGTTACCGACCATCACATTTCGGATCCGGTGCGCGGCAATCCTGACGCATTTGCGGTTATCAATCCGAACCAGCCCGGCTGCGAATATCCCGATAAGCATCTCGCCGGTGTCGGTGTAGCGTTCAAGCTGGCGCACGCGCTTTTGCGCGAGAAAGAGAAAGAACATCTTGTCCCGGCGTTTTTGAAGATCGCGGCGATCGGCACCGTTGCCGACATCATGAAGCTCACTGGTGAGAATCGGGCGATCGTTGCGCTCGGATTGCAGGATCTGCCGAACACGCAGAATTACGGACTGAAGGCCTTGATGGAAGTTGCCGACTGCACCTCGGCCATGACGAGCTATCACATCGGATTCCGAATCGCGCCGCGCATAAACGCCGCCGGGCGGATGGACGTCGCAAAGCATGTGATCGAGCTTTTCGAATGTGAAGATTTCGCTAAAGCGCGAACGCTTGCCGCCATCCTCGACAGCCGCAACCGAGAACGTCAAAGAGTACAGCAGCAGATCACCGAGCTGGCGCTGCTGGAAACGAAAGAGTTCGGCGCTCGTAAATTTGTCGTCGTTGCGGGTGAAGGTTGGCATCGAGGGGTTATCGGACTTGCGGCGTCGAGAATCGCGGAGCGACTCCATAGGCCGACAATTGTCCTTTCGATCGAGAACGGCTACGCGCACGGCAGCGCCCGCAGCATCGCAAACTATCATCTCCTCGACGCACTCGAGAGCTGCCCCGATCTGTTCGAACAGTTCGGCGGGCACGCCGCCGCTGCGGGTATGAAGATCAGATCAGACAGGATTGAAGCGGTGCGCGACGCTTTGAACGCGTACGCCGAGGGCTCGCTAACGGACGAGCATCTCCAGCCTCAGCTCAACATCGACGCGCGTGTTTCGCCGGGGACATTGACCTTACAAATGGTTCAGGAGCTGACGCGGCTCGAGCCATTCGGCGCGGGAAACCCGAAACCCGTGTTTGTCACGAATGGCTTGCAGATTCGTGAGGAACCGAGAGTCATGAAGGACAAGCATCTCAAGCTCTGGCTCACCGACGGCGAGGGCCGGCGGTTTGAAGCGGTTTGGTGGGACGGCGTCGAGCGATCAAGCGGGCGAACTCTGACGCCGGGTTCTCGCATCGAAATGGCCTATACCGCCGAGGTAAACGTGTGGCAGTCCAACAGGCGGCTCCAGCTTGTTGTTGAAGATTTGAGGACGGATAATTGAACCCGGTGGCCGAAACCAAAACCAAATCCACAATCAGGCAGTACCAATTGCGAGCGAAGCTTCCGCAATACGTGCGATATGTGGCGTTGACCCTGCTCGGGGTAACGGTGCTCGCGATCGTTGTCGGGTTCTACAGGTCACGCAATACCGCCGAATTCCGCATGAAAGGATTTCCGACCGAGCTTTCCAAAGACGTCGTCGCCGAGGTGAATGGCTACGAGCGGCGGGAGATGGAAGGCGACGTTGTGAAGTATTACGTCAAAGCGGACAAGGGGACCACGTTCGCCGACAACCACCAGGAACTGGAGAATGTTTACCTCGAAGTTTTCAACCTCGAAGGCTCGGGCTCCGACAAGATAACGGCGGCGAAAGCGATTTACGTTCCCGAAGAGAATAAAAACTTTACGGGCTATTTCGCGGGTACCGTGAAAATCGAAACGCGGGACGGGCTGAAAGTAAAAACCGAACAGGTCACGTATAAGAAAGCGGATGAAATCGCCACCGCCGACGAACACATCGAGTTCGAGCGCGAAAGTGTAAAAGGCCGGGCCTTCGGCGCCATCGTCAAGGTTGCGGAAAAAAAGATCGAGCTGTTGAGAGACGTCGAGATCGAAACATTCCAGTCGCCGGAGCTCGCCTCCTCAAACGTCAAACAGGCTTCCGTGAAAGCGGACTACGCAGTCTATGATCAGTCGGCTGAAACGATAGATTTGCGCGGAAACATGCAGGCGAACGTTGTGGCCGATTCGGGCACGTCTGATGTGAAATCGGGCCACGCCATTGCCTTTCTTTCTAAAAACGACCGGGGTGGACGGGAAGTGAAAAAGCTGGAGCTTCACGACAACGTCTCTATAGTCGCCAACAGGCCCAACAGCGGGCCGACGAATATTCAATGCGGATTCGCGGTCTACGAGCGCGACATCGACCGCTTTGACCTGCGAAACGGTGTTCACATCACGACGGCAAGCGATGGCAAGCCCACCAACATCACGTCCGATTCCGCGATCTACGAACGCGCAAATTTAAAGCTATTCATCGATGGCAACGCCGAGGTCACCCAGGGTTCCGAGCTTTTGAAAGGCGATCATATCTACGCAGAGCTCTCGCCCGCGAACAAACTGAAGCTTTCCAATATAAAAGGTAACGCATACCTCCGGCAATCGGCTCCGGATCGAACGTCCGAGGTTTCTGCGAGTGAACTGACGGCGGCGTTCAATGACAACCAGCAGCTGACGAACGCGAACGCGCTCGGGAACAGCCGGACCGTGCTCACCCCCGCGAACGCGAATGAGTATTCGAAGGTCACGATGAATGCGCCGCGGGCGACCCATCTTACATTTAAGGGTGAAGGCCTGCTCGACAAAATGTTCACCGAAGGTCGGACCACCATCCAACTCGAAGTTCCCGCCGCTGCGGCGGATGCCGCGAACAAACGCGTGACCGCGGACACCGTTCGCACGGTTTTTAACGGTGAGGGTAGGGACATCCAACACGCCGAAGCGGTCGGGAACGCGGAGCTCTTCGTAGAGCCGCTGTCCGCCCGGCCGGAGAATTACCGGACGACCGTGAACGCACCGAGATTTGATTGTGAGTTTTTCTCGACCGGAAACAACGCAAAAGAATGCATCGCGAGCACCAAGACCAAAACTGTTCGAGAGCCGACGATCCCGGCCGCTGACCGCGGCACTCAAACGATCACTGCCGATAAAGTCACCGCCGCGTTCAGCCAACAAACGAGAGACGTCGATCGACTCGACGCCGCCGGCAACGCGAAATTTGTAGAGCTTGACCGCAACGCCATCGCCGACAATATCGGTTTTGCGAAAGGCGACGAGACGGTCCGGCTTCGGGGCGGCGAACCAACCGTGTGGGATTCACGTGCCCGCGCGAAAGCGCGAGAAATTGACTGGGACACAAAGAATCAAAAATCCTATTTACGCGGCGGAGCAAACACGACGTACTACAGTCAGAAAGCCACGGGAGGTGCGACCCCGTTCGGGTCGACGGATAAACCAGTTTTCCTGACGGCACAGTCGGCCGAATTCGACCACCGGGCGGAAACTGCGCTTTACCAGGGAAACGCGCGTGCGTGGCAGGAAAATAACTACGTTCGCGGTGACCAACTCCTGATACAGCAGCAGCAAGGTCAACTGATTGCCGATGGAAATGTGCAGAGCCTTCTGTACGACGTAAAGAGGAAAGAAAACGGCAAGGAATCGAACGCGCCGGTTTACGTATCCTCGCGCAAGATGACTTATAATCGCGACAACCGGCTGGTGCGGTATGAGAACGACGTCGACATCAGACAAGGCACCGATCGTATTGTCGGCGGAAGTGCGAACATCCATCTCAATGAAAAGAACGAAATGTCACGCTCCGAGGTCCAGGATAACGTCACGATAACGCAGCCGAATCGGAAAGCCGTCGGCGATTACGCCGAATACGTCGCGGCGGACGAAGTCGTCACACTTCGGGGAAATCCGGCTCGTGTCGACGACGCCGAAAACGGATCGTCTTCGGGCGGGCAGATGACCGTCTATCTCAGAAATAATAGGGTCGTCAGTGAGGGTCGATCGAAGCAGAACGCCGGTGGACGGATAAGGTCCGTTTACAAAGTGAAGAACACCCTGCCTAATTAAGACGTGGACGTTTCCAAGAACAATCAGCCCGCGTCGCAAAACGGACACGACCCTCAATCAACCTCGCTTGCCGCGCACAATCTTCAAAAAACTTACGGCCGCCGGCGTGTAGTCGACGACGTCACCCTAACTGTTTCGCAGGGAGAGGTCGTGGGCCTTCTGGGAGCGAACGGTGCGGGCAAGACAACCACCTTTTACATGATGGTCGGCCTGGAGCGGACCGAGCACGGGGACATATTCCTGAATGGCCAGGACGTTACGGTACTTCCGATGTATCTTCGCGCGCGGCTCGGACTCGGCTACCTGCCCCAGGAGGCTTCGATATTCCGCAAGCTGACGGCCGAACAGAACATTCTGGCCGTCCTCGAGACAACGAAACTTTCACGCTCTGAGCGCTTCGAAAGACTCGCGGCGCTGCTCGATGAATTTGGCGTGGAGCATGTGCGGAGGGTTCGCGGAGACGCCTTGTCGGGTGGTGAGCGGCGACGTGTCGAGATCGCCCGCTGCCTTGCGACCGAGCCTCAATACATTCTTCTTGATGAGCCCTTCGCGGGAATCGATCCGCTCGCGATCGATGACATTCGCGAGATAATTTTGTATCTCAAGCGTCAGGGAATCGGGATTCTTATCACAGACCACAACGTCCGCGAAACCCTCGGCATCACCGACCGCGCATACATCATGTCCGAGGGAAAAATATTGCGGAGCGGCAAACCCGAAGTCCTTGTCGAGGATGTCGATGTCCGTCGTCTTTATCTTGGTGAGCGCTTCACTCTTTAATCCACACTTCCGTTTCTTTCTTTCTCGAAAATCCGTATAATTTACCCAGCTCAGCAATTATAGTTCCACAACGAGCAAGGGGAGATTTGTCTTTTAACTTCATATGTCATCACTGAGGCTCACAACTTCACTTCAGCAAAGAATGGTCCTCACCCCGCAGCTTCGGCAGCGGATCGAAATGCTGCAGATGACGTCGATGGAATTGAACGAGCTGATCGAACAGGAGCTCGTCGCGAACCCGATCCTTGAAGAGGTTCTTCCGGGTGACGAGGTCCAGGAGATCTCTGAAAACATCCTCGATCAAAACGCCAACGGGCACGACGATAGTTACGAGAATGGTCTCGACTCCTCACCGCTGTCGGACTCGCCGGTGGAATTTATGGACACGTCCGAGTCCTATGTCGCCGAAATGCCGGGCGAGAACGGTTCAGACGGCTCGACGATCGAGCAGATATCCACCGACGACTCCGCGCATGAGCAGTCCGATTCGTTTGACGAGATAGATTACGGCCGCGAGTTTCAGGATTATCTGGATCCTGGATACCGCACGCAAGAGATCGAATACAAGGACGATGCTCCGAGCTTTGAACAATTTCTATCGCACACTGAATCCCTGAGCGAACATCTCGAATGGCAGCTGAGCATGCAGGAGATCGGGGAGAAGATGATGGACGTCTGTCTGAGCGTGGTTGGCAACCTCGATGCCGACGGCCGGCTGACGGCGTCGGTGGAGGAGCTTTCGAGAATTTCCCATTGTACCGAAGAGACGGTGGATAAAGCGCGGCGTATGGTCATGGCGCTCGAGCCTGTCGGGTGCGGTGCCCTCGATGTAAAAGAGTGTCTTCTGGCGCAACTTGAGTCGGAGGGCGAGGGGGCAAGCCTGGCGGCGGAGCTTGTCAGGGATCATCTCGAAGACCTCCAGCCTCACCGCCTTCAGCATCTGGCGAAAGACACCGGTCGCGATATTCACGAGCTCAACGAAGAGATCAACAAGATCCGTGTCCTCGATCCGTACCCCGGCAGAAAGTACGCCGCCGACGACTCGATTTTTGTGGCCCCGGAAGTTTACGTCGAAAAGATCGAAGGCGAATATGTGATCTACTTCACCGACGATGGCAGCCCGCGGCTTCGTATAAGCCCGACCTATCACCAACTCGTCGATCAGCCCGACACGACTAAAGAAACAAAAGACTTCATCAAGGAGAAGGTCCGATCCGCGGTCGACCTGCTCCGCAACATCGAACATCGCCGGCAGACGATCTACCGGGTCGTCGAATGCATCGTCAATCGCCAGCACGAATTTCTCGATAGAGGTGTCGAGTACATCAAGCCGATGATGCTGAAGGACGTCGCCGAAGATATCGGGATGCACCTTTCGACGATATCGCGCGTGGTCAATCGAAAATACGCACATACCCCTCAGGGTGTGATCGAGCTTCGCCGTTTCTTTAGCGAAGGAATGATGAACGAAGAAGGCGAGGAAGTTTCAACGCGGATTTTGAAATTGCGAATCAAGAAAATGGTCGAGGAAGAAGATTCCAAAAAGCCGATGACGGATGAGCAGATCGCAAAAGTTTTGAGCAAAGAGGGAGTGAAGCTGTCTCGGCGAACCGTGGCGAAGTACCGCGACCAGATGAATATCCCGGGCTCGCGCGAGCGGAAAACGGTTATTTAGCAAAGTGTTCTTTGAATTTTGGGAGCTTTAATAAAAGGGGGAATTTATGAAATTTGAATATACGGGACGCCACATCGACGTAACGCCGGCGCTTCGCTCGCACGTCGAGGATCATTTCGAACGCATCAGTCATCTTTTCAATGGCAAACCCGCAAACGCACATGTGATCATCGAGGTCGAGCGCGGCCGCCACCGTTCGGAGATCGTCCTGAACTGGCGCAACGAAGTATTGACCGCGACCACGAGCAACTCCGACATGTACCAGTCCCTTTCGCAGACGATCGACAAGATCGAAAAGCAGGCCCTTAAATTAAAGAACAAAGTCATCGATAAATCTCACCGAGCTAAGCGCGCGACGACGCTGGTGCCGGACCCGACCGACGTGGCGCCCGAGCCGGCGTCGCCGAGAGTTATCAAAACGCGCCGTTACGCCGTGAAGCCGGTCACAGTCGACGAAGCGGCGATGATGCTTTCGGACGAGAGAGACGGCTTCCTCGTCTTTCGCAATGCCGAGAACCAAAAAATTTCCGTCATACATACACGTAAGGATGGTAACTACGGCCTGATCGAGCCTTGATCCGTTGATGCAGGACGACCCTCTGATCGAACCCAACACCGCAGTCGGCTCCGTGAAGTGCCGGTTGCATGCGGTGCTCGTGCGCGTTTTCGACACCGGGGTTTTGATCCTGGGCGAGTCCGGCATCGGCAAATCGGAATGTGCCCTCGAGCTGATCGCGAGGGGACATCAAGTGATCGCGGACGATTCTGTGGAAGTTTTCGCTGTGGGTGAAACGCTCGAGGGGAGGGCTCCCGAGGTGACCCGACATCTTATTGAGATACGGGGGCTGGGTATCATAAACCTGCGGGAAGTTTTCGGACACGCCGCGGTTGCCGAGGCTTCGCCGATAGACCTTTGCATTGAACTAACGACGTCATCCGCGTATAACCCGTTAGAAGATGCCTTCTCAAAATACGAGATTGCCGGCGTGATGGTCCCCAAGGTTATTTTCCCGGTAGGCCCGGGGCGGAACCTGGCGACGCTGATCGAAACGGCTGTGCGGCTACATCGCGTGCGCGGAGATCTTAGGGCCGCGCAGAACGTCGGAGAAGCCCTGACAGTGGTGGACGTTGGGCGCTAGTCGCTTATATCTATGGTCAAGCCCACACATGACAGTAAGACGTTCCGCAGTCTGGTGATCATTACCGGGCTCAGCGGATCCGGTATGAGCTCGGCGACAAACGCGTTCGAAGACCTGGGTTATTTCTGCGTCGATAATCTTCCGCTGACCATGCTCTCGACGTTCTCGCGGCTGCTCCAACCGAACGATCAGGAAGTGGCCGCGATCGAACGCGCGGCACTCGTCATAAACATCCGCGAGCGCCATTTCCTTGCCGAATTTCCCGCCGAGGTCGGGAAGCTGGCGAAAAAGAAGCTCACACCCTTTGTCGTTTTTTTCGAAGCATCGGACGAAGCTCTCCAGCGACGCTTCTCGGAGACGCGACGCCCCCATCCGGCCGAGACCGGCAAGGGGCTTCTGCACTCGATTCGTTCCGAGCGAAAAGCGATGGGGGAGATCCGGCAGACGGCGGATCTTATAATCGACACGTCCGATCACACCGTACACACGCTCCGCCGTTTGATTGTCGAAAAGTTCAGCCGCTCGTCCGACGGGACCCCGCTCAAAGTCCTGATCGTGAGCTTCGGCCACAAATACGGCAACCCGCGCGACCTCGATCTGCTGTTCGACGTCCGCCATCTTCCTAATCCTTACTTCGAGCCTTCGTTAAAAGATTTCACCGGCGTGCATCCGAAGATACGTGCGTTTCTGGAGAAGCATTCCGAAGTTGGAGAAACGGTCAATCGCTTCACAGACATGCTGAAATATTTACTGCCGTTTTATAAACGCGAAGGGAAGTCGTATCTTACGATCGGCGTCGGCTGCACGGGCGGGCGTCATAGATCGGTGATGGTCGCGAATCGGCTGCGGGACGAATTGAAAAAAGAAAAGTACAACGTTTCGGTTGTTCACCGCGATATGCAAAAATAGCTTTCGTCCACCCGGCGGAACACTTTCGAGATAATGAGCAAAATCGGCGGAGTTATAGTTTCACATGGACAAGTTGCGACCGAACTGGTCGCGGCGGCCGAAACGGTCGTGGGTGATATAAGCCACATCGTCGCCGTCTCGATCGGTTGGCACGACGACGTCGAGGCGGCGCAGGACGAGATCGAACGTGCGATCAAGAATGCTTCACAAGGCATAGGCGTTATCGTTCTGACCGACATGTTCGGCGGCACGCCGACCAACATCTCTGCAATGTTTCTCAAGGAAGGCGAGGTCGAGATCGTGACGGGCGTGAACCTCCCGATGGTGATAAAACTGGCTTCCAACTCGAAAGATATATCTATCTCCGACCTCGCACGCGAAATCGAGGAGCAAGGAAAGCAGTC
Source organism: Pyrinomonadaceae bacterium (assembly GCA_035526605.1). Lineage (GTDB taxonomy): Bacteria > Acidobacteriota > Blastocatellia > Pyrinomonadales > Pyrinomonadaceae > OLB17. Next base: position 11,851 of record DATLCA010000089.1, read on the forward strand.
GATCTACCGGACGGGGGCGCTGCTCGAGCCACAATTGAGAAAACATGCTTGAGGGCAGCGTGAAGGTCGTCAACCCGCTCGGGCTACATGCACGCGCCGCCGCACAGCTTGTGCGGGTTGCCGGGCAATTCCGCAGCGACATCACTCTGCGACGTGAAGACTCAGCCGCGTCGGCCAACGCGAAATCTATTCTAAGTTTACTGGCGCTTGCGGCTCCTATCGGGACCGAGCTTTCAATCCAGGCGAACGGCCCCGACGAGCGCGAAGGCCTTGCGGCCGTCACGGCGTTGTTCGCCGGCGGATTTGGTGAGATCTAGTTTTTTATGAGCTCGAATGCATTGCCCGGCGACGGGCGTAAGGTTGGGATTCTTGGGGTGCCGCTCGGGTACGGGGCGGGCCAGGCAGGCAGTGAGTTGGGCGTCGGGGCGATGCGCCTCTCACGGATGCGGGGCGGCGGGGTCTTGTTCGATCACATTCGGGACCTGGGATACGACGTAAAGGATTACGGTGACGTCGAGGTCATTCGCTCCGTCGAAGTCGCAGACGTTCCGACGAATCCGAAATACCTTCCGGAAATGCTGGCGTCCTCCAAGAACATCGCGACGGACGTGAAGCGCATACTTTCGGACGGCGCCTTTCCGGTAATCCTGGGTGGCGATCACTCGATCGCGATCGGGTCCTTCACAGGGATCGCGTCCCACTACCGCGAGAAAGGAGAAGACATCGGTCTGATATGGTTCGACGCTCACGCGGACATCAACACCCCGCAAACCTCCAGGTCGGGGAATATTCATGGCATGCCGATGGCCACGATCTTGGGGCACGGCGACGAAAGCCTTGTAAATCTCGAAGGGTTTTCCCCGAAGCTGAAGCCTGAATATTGCGCCCATGTCGGCGCGCGAGACGTCGACGCCGGGGAGCGAAACCTTGTTCATCAGCTGGGCCTCCGGGACAATTTCTTTACGATGAGCGACATCGACAAACGCGGGATGCTCGCGTGCGTCGAAGAAGCAATAGGGATCGCGTCGAAGGCTCCCGGCGGCTTTGCGGTCACGTTCGATGTCGACATGATCGACCCTCGATTCGCGCCGGGTTCGGGCACCTTGGTCCGAGGCGGCACGACGTATAGAGAGGCCCACCTCGCTCTCGAAGTTATCGCGGAACATCGAGGTCTCAGATCCTTCGAGATCGTCGAGGTGAACCCGATGCTCGATCAAAGCAACATTACGGTCGAGCTCGCGTGCGAGTTGATCCTGTCGGTGCTCGGCAAAACGATACTGTAGGACCGTTCGGAGTCCCGCCTTCAGGCGGCCAGACCCGCGCGAGAGGCCGCCTCAAGGCGGAACTCCAAATTTTTTATGAAACTCCGTGTTGGTGTGATTTTTGGCGGTCGCTCGGGTGAGCATGAAGTCGCGATTCGGTCCGCGAAGACCGTCATCGAGCAGATCGATCCGAACAAATATGAAGTCGTTCCGATAGCGATATCCCATGAAGGAAGATGGCTGAGCCCCGCAGAATCTGTTAAGGAATTCCCGGATCATACGCAGCGCGCGTTTCTCGAAACTTCGGGCGAACCGTCTAAATCAGAGATCGCTCTTTCCGGGGAGTCGAGGCGCGGCGGGCTGACCGTGCTCGACGGCGAAGGCGGGACGATGCCGCTCGACGTAATCTTTCCGGTGCTGCACGGAACGTTCGGCGAGGACGGCACAATTCAGGGCCTGCTCGAGATGGCGGACATCCCGTACGTGGGCTGCGGCGTTCTGTCTTCCTCATGCGGGATGGACAAGGCGGTCATGAAGATCTTGTTCCGCGACGCAGGGCTTCCGATCTGCAAGCATCTCTGGTTTCTGCGAAGCGAATTCGAGCGGGATCCCGCGGCGGTCGTGAAGCTTGTAAGCGCACGACTCGGATTCCCGTGTTTCGTAAAGCCCGCGAATCTCGGTTCATCGGTTGGAGTCTCGCGAGCCGTGGACGAAGCCTCGCTTCGCGACGCTGTCACGCTCGCCGCGCAGTTCGACCGGAAGATCATCGTTGAGGAGTCGCTCGAGATGCGCGAGATCGAATGTGCAGTGATGGGGAACGACGAGCCAGTGGCGAGCCTTCCGGGTGAATACCTCATCCGGGATCAATCGAAAGCGTTTCTCGACTACACGGAGAAATATTCAGGCACGGGTAACAACGAATTCGTCGTTCCGGCTCCTGTATCGCCGGAGCTGGCGAAAAAGATCCAGCAGATGGCGGTGACGGCGTTCAAAGCGGTTGATGGGTCAGGCTTGGCCCGCGTCGATTTTTTCCTTCGTAACGACACGGGCGAGTTGCTGGTGAATGAGATCAACACGATGCCGGGCCTCACGGACGCGTCGGGGTTCCCGAAGATGTGGGCAGGGAGCGGCGTTCCATTTCCCGAGGTCATCGATAAGCTTATTGAGCTCGCCGTCGATCGGCATAAAGACAAATCGCGGAATAAAACGAGCTTGGCTTAAACTTCACTCCGTCGTGAAGTGAGCCCATCGCGGCGCTTTTTTCTCTGATGCGCGGGGCGGTCGCTTCGAGCGGGCTGTCCGGCGTCTTTCCATAAAATCGCCTCCGGATCAGCCGGAGGCCTAACGGGTAACGGACCGGGTTGATCCGAACCTATCCAAAAGAAATTCCTTAGAGCATGAGCGAAAAGAGGTTTGGTTAAAGCCGATTGTTTTTCTTCCTCCTCGCGCGTAAGGGGGAGGCAGGGCATAAGAAGCGAAAGAAGGGAGCCGTTCAGCGCTTTGCCGCGTGATATCCCTTACGAGTGCGAATGCTCAGGTTAGGTTTCGTCACGCGCACCTCGATCGCGCGCCACTTGCCGTCTTTGGCCGCATTCTTTGGCTGGTAGGAAAGCGTGTATTGTGCACCGAGCTCTTCGACGATCTTTCGGAAAGCGTCACGCATCGCGACCCCGCCCGGAGTCGAGATAAACATCCCGCCGGTTTTCTCCGCGAAGTTCCGAAGCGCTCCCTGGCTCTGCGCACGCTGCTTGTCGTTGGCCGCCGACATGTCGACGGTGTATATCGACGCATTGACCGCGAGGGCCGCCTTCAACGCTTTCTCCGCCGAGCGGCCGCTATAGGTATCCGCCCCGTCCGACAGAACGATGATCGCACGGCGTTTTTCGGGACGATCGCCGAGATCCTTTGCCGCCTGAAATATTGCGTCGTTCAGCGCCGTCATGCCGTCCGCTTTCAGGTCGAAAATCTTTTCACTAACATCGCGACTGTTCGAGAATTTTTGGACGAGCGAGACCTTGGAATCGAATCGGTAGATCTGCGCACTGTCGGTGTCCCGGATGCCATCCAGAAATCTGATCGCGGCCGAGCGTGCCATGCTCACGCGCTGCTCCATGCTCCCGGATGTGTCCAGGAGGATGACTGCCGCAAAAGGTGTTTCCTCCGCAGCAAAAAAGCCGAGATCCTGTTCTACCCCGTTCTCGAAAACCGAGAACTGACTCTGCCGCAAGCCTGAAACGTGGTTACCCGACGCATCCGTGATGGTCGCGTTGATCACGACGATGGATGAGTCGACGGTGACCACGTCGTCATCGTCCTGGGCCGAGACCGAAAATGAAATTGCAAGTAAGAACGCAAGGAGAAGGGAAACGCGGGTTCGAGGTGAAGGCATGTCGCGCTATTTTTTTACTCTTAGAAATCGTACCAGTTTCAAAACCGTATTGGAGCTTTGGATCGCTATTGCGGAGATGCTGAACCTCGTTGTCTTCTTGAGCTCATCGACGAGCTTGACGGTGGTCGATTGCAGATACTTGAACGCTTCCTCCATCGTTGAAGGTTTGGGTTCATCGGCCGGCTGGACCGAATTTACAGCATCGTCGGCGTCATCGTCACCGCCGAGCTCCTTCCGGATCTTTCCGACTACTTTCTCCAGCGACTCAAGCCTAGTTCTGTCCTGCTGGGAAAGGCCTTTCTTCTCCGCAAAAGAATTTTCGAGCTGCTGGGTCAGCCTCAGCGCCTCGTCGCCCCGTTCAAGCAAGGCCTCATGATCTTTCTTGTCCCGCTCCGCCTTCTGCTTGGCGAGCATCTCCTTAAGGCCCAAAGGCGGATCCTCCCTTTGTTGGCGGCTCGAGCGGACGCTCGCGTCCGGAAGCTCGGACTGAGAATAAGCAGCCATCGCGGCACATCCGACTAAGAGGGCGAATACGATGAGGTTTGCAAAACGTGGAAACATATTCTACTGATCCGTGGGCTTCGGATCGTCCGGTGAGCTGCCCGTCACCATCTCGACGAGCTTGACCAGAAACTCCTCTTCGGCGAGGCCGGAGCTTTGGACCGTCGTCCATTCAGACGTAAGCCCGTTACCCGCCCGGCCTTCCACCTTGGCGTTGACGAGAACATTGTTTTGGATGCCGTCGATCGACTGCACCTCGATCATCAATGTGTACTGGCCGCGAGACCATGCCGTATCGGCAAAGGAAAGCACCGCGTAACGGTTCAGCTCGTTCTGGGTGATCACGGGCCCTTTAGAGAAAACATAAGGCTGCGTGACGATTATGCCGTCCGAGAGTCGCGAGGACGCTTCGTCGACCACCATCTTGCGCTCCTTGAGGGCCTGCATGATCGTCTGGACAAGCACGTCACGGCGGGACGTCAGCCGGTAGGGATTGGGCAGGCGGTCCCGTACCTGCGTCTTTCCCTTGCCCCAGTCGAACGAGCGGGCGGGAGCTTCTCCCGTCTGCCGGGTCGTCGTCCGGTTCGATTCCGCTTTTATGGTTTGGGTTTGATTATCGACACCCTTTTGAGAAGACTGGCCGAAATGTACGCCGGCAAGCAGCAGAAGAGCAAGGACGATAGCTGGAGCATTGCGCGGTTGGTTCATAGAAAAAATATAGCGTACTCGGTCGGAAAACTGAACATATGATGTGAGAAAAAATCTATTGGTTGTAGTTATTGGGCCGGCTCCGCGCCTTCACGCTGTGTCCGGAGCCGCTCCATCAGCATGAGGTGCTTCATAAAGGTGTGATGGGCGGCAAAATAGGCTATGCAGAATCCGGCGAAGCCGTCCAGAAAACCGAGCTTCAAGATATATGCGCGAATAAAAGCGAACAAGGCCGAGCCCACGGCGTTCGGTCTGGACGTGCGCCGCCCTTCCCGGTACATCGCCTGCGCACCCAGAGGCGCGTAACGCTCCGCGATCATCTTGTTGTGATGTGCGGCGTCGTCGACGCTGTAGTGCAGGATGTGGCCGCTCAGCTTTCGGACCTCGCTACCCGCGGTCATCTGGAACGACTCGTGAACGATCCTCCCGTTCCATGCACCCTTCCGGCGGTCGAAAAGTCGAAGTTGGAGATCGGGGTACCAGCCGCCGTGCTTTATCGCCCGGCCCATGTAGTACGAAAGCCGAGGGATCTTGTAGGCATCCGCCCGAGCCTTATTGTTCTTTAGTTCAAGAATCTCTTTTTCCAGAGCCGGGGACACCCGCTCGTCGGAATCGAGACTAAATATCCAATCGTTCGCGGCTCGATCGACGGCGAACTGCTTCTGTTGGGAAAAGCCCGGCCACGAATTTACCACTACCCGTGCGCCGAGTGATTCGGCGATCTCACGTGTGCGGTCGGTGCTCTGCGAATCGACGACAAGAACTTCATCTGCCCAGCTCGCGGAGCGGATCGCGTCCTTAATGTTCTTTTCTTCGTTGTAGCTGATGATGACCGCGGAGATTTTCACGGAGACGATTGTAGAGGGAAACCCGGCAAAAAGAAAAAGCCCGCCGGCTGGCGGGCTCAATTCCTTTTGAGGGCGCTTTATTTGTTGTCCGTCGGCGAAACCACGTCGATGTTGTTCATTTGGAACGTGGTCGAAGTCGCCCGCTGCAAATCGGCGAGCGCCTTGTTGTAATCCGTCTCCGCTCGAATCTCCTGGTTACGCGCGTTCGTTAACGAATTCTCTCGCTGAAACAAGAGGAACGTCGTCGAGCGGCCCGAATCAAACAATGCGCGTTCACCCTTCAGCAACTCCTCCGCGTTCTCCCGCGCCCTCCGAGCCGACAACACTCTTTGCCGTGCTGTCTCGAGTCCTTGCGCGGCATTCCTAACTTCCACGATCACCGCCTGTTCCTGCGCCCGTATTTCGGTCGCGAGGTGATTGGCCTGCACGCGGGCACCGGCCAACTCGGCTTTCGCGGTCCGGTTATGAAAGGGGAACGAGATTGTGACGCCCACCGAAAAGTTCGGAGCGTCGCTGCGGAAGATGTTTGACAGAGAACGATTAAAGCCGCCTGCCAGGAAAGTCGGGGTACCCGGAATAGTCACTGATGGGTTCGTGATAATAGGCAGGCCGTTGAGAACACGCACCGGATTGATTGCGTTCAGCAACGCCTCGTCATTCCCGGTAAACTGCCGGGTGACAAATGGATCTGTCGATGCTCCGCCAAGTGCGAGTCCGCCAAGCGTGAATGTTGAATTCAGGTCAACCTGCGGCTTTGTCTGATTTTTGAAGTATGCGATGTCGACCTGGTTGATGTCCGATGCCAGCTTTAGCCGCCTCAACTCGTATCGATTCTCCATCGCGTCTTTGACCGCGGCCTCCAAGTTCACCGCGTCAAGGGTCAAGGCGGGCCTGTCCGTCGGCACGTAGCTCGAGCTCCACTCAGCAGCCGTCGCGTCCCTCAACACCAACTGTTTTAGATTATTTTCCGTCACCGAAACCTGTTGGGTCGCCAATAGCAGATCGCTCTCCCGATTCGCCAGCTCCGTCTCGATTTCCCACCGGGACAGCGGAGCCGCGGCACCAGCCTGGATCCGGGCTTCGACCTGGCGGAGATTTTCACGGGAGAGTTCGAGGTTCGCCTGGCGATTCTGCTGATCCCGAAGGGCGAACACAAGATCCCAATAAGTCCGCTGCACCTGGGCGATGATCTCGATCGTTCCGCGGCGAAAATCGACGTCAGTCTGCTCCAGCCGCCGGCGAGCGATTCTCAAATTACGACGGGTCGCGTCAATCTTCAGATTTCGAAACAATGGCTGGTTGTAACGAAATCCAAGTTGCGAAGAGAAAACTGCGCCGCCGTTGCCACCGTTTGAACCGAGATTTCCAGAAGTCACCTGCTGCTGCGAGAATTCGTTCTCGGTACGGGTGTTATTGAAGAAAGCCTGATAATTTCCACCGCCATGTCTCAGGTTATGTGTCACGCCCGAGTTGAGGCTAAAGTCGCTCGTAGCTGAAGACGAGCCGGTCGTCGAGTTCCGGGTATAGGTCGGACTGACCGTAAATACGGGATCGAAAAACCCGAGGATCGAACGGATCTGCGTTTCCTGAAACCTTACGTCGTCGCGGGTGATCTCGATCGTATTATTATTCGCCAATGCCTTTCTGATCGCATCGTCGAGCGACAACGAAAGCGGTTGACCCGATGCTATACCGACACGCGAAAGGTTTGTCGATGCCGGTGCGGGCGCCGGCGGAGTAGTCGTATTTGCCCGCGCAGGCTCCACCGAAGAGCCGATACCGACCGGATCCGTTTTGGCGACTTGATCGCCTTGGGCGATCATTTCCGTTGCGCCCAAGGTGAAAGCGAACGCAAGTATAGTCGTGAAAAACAGCTTTTTGCTGCGGGGAATTTTCATTATTGGATTGCTCCAGGCTTTGATAAGCTAGTTTGGTACAAGCAAAAACTCAATCGGGTACTACGTCTCGCAAATTGGGATAGTTTCAACAATTTGCCGCCCGCGAGACGCGGCATTCTTTTGATGTTTGGCAACGTTTACGATATCTTGAACGTTTTAATAAATTACTATTTCTCGGAGGAGCAACATCACAAATGGGTATCAAAGTCGGTATTAACGGATTTGGGCGCATCGGCCGTAACGTCATGCGAACGTGTCTCGGCGACAAGGACATCGACTTCGTCGCGGTAAACGACCTCACGGACACGAAAACCCTCGCGCATCTTCTGAAGTATGACTCGATTATGGGGAATCTCGATCACGAGATCACCGCGCAGGGTGATGCGATCAGCATTGAAGGCGAGAGCTTCAAAGTATTCTCCGAGAAAGATCCAGCGGCCATCGACTGGTCATCCGTCGGCGCGGAGATCGTGATCGAATCCACCGGCCGATTCACGAAGGCGGAAGACGCGGCGAAACATATCCGGGGCAGTGTCAAGAAGGTCATAATCTCAGCGCCCGCGAAGGACGAGGATGTAACGATCGTTTTAGGCGTGAACGAGAACATGTACGACGCGGCGAAGCACAACATCATTTCGAACGCGTCGTGCACGACGAACTGTCTTGCACCGGTGGCGAAGGTTATTCACGAGAAGTTCGGGATCAAGAACGCTCTCATGAATACAATTCACAGCTACACAAACGACCAGCAGCTCCTCGATCTTCCGCACAAGGATTTACGTCGCGCCCGCGCCGCCGGTCTGTCCATGATCCCGACCTCGACGGGCGCGGCCAAGGCCGTTGCCCTCGTTATCCCCGAGCTCAAAGGAAAATTCGACGGGATCTCGGTTCGCGTCCCAACTCCGAATGTCTCGCTGGTCGATGTGGTTATGAATGTCGAAAAGGAGACATCGACCGAAGAGGTGAACCAGGTTCTCAAGGACGCCGCGAACGAAGAGCTGAAAGGCATCCTCGCGTTTTCGGAAGAGCCTCTCGTCTCGATCGACTTTCGCGGCAATCCGAACTCGTCGATCGTCGATGCCGAGAACACGAAGGTCATTGGCGGAACCGCGATAAAGATCCTCTCGTGGTACGACAACGAGTGGGGATATTCCTGCCGTGTCCGTGATCTCGTAAAATTTATCGCATCGAAAGGCCTGTAGGGGCCCTCCCTGATTCCAGTTCCCGTTTATGAGTAGAGCCGGTCAAATATTTATTCTCACAACCGCGCTGTGCGCATTCGGACCTTTCCATCAAATCGCCGGCCAGCGGAAGCCGTCCAGGCCGGTTAAGCGGCAGGTGATTGTAGCTGGGGCTTTTGAAGCTCCAGCGTCTGCGGCTCCGCTCGCGCCGGACGTGCAGCGACGGGTGGACACTTTCGAAAAGGTCTGGCTGACTATCCGCGACGGGTACTTTGATCCGACATTCAACCGCCTCGACTGGAACCAAGTTAGAAACGAATTTGCGCCCAAGGTTCGGGCTGTAAAATCCGATCCGGAGTTGCACACGTTGCTGGGCGAAATGATAAAGCGACTCGAGCGGTCCCACCTTGCGATCATCTCGCCCGAGGTCTACACGGCGATCGAGAAAGCAAGAAAGGATGCGAAGGAGCGCGAACGGATGCGGCGATCTCCCGCAGTGGAAAGCGGCGACGCTTCCTCCGATGACGATTCGGAGCTTCCTCTGAACGTCGATGATCCGCTAACGCAGTACGGCACGGGAATTCACCTTTCACTTATCGGTAACCAATTCGTCATCTCGCGTTTGGATAAGGACTCGGCCGCGGAATATGCCGGCATCAAAACCGGGTTTGTCATCGACTCCGTCAACGATGTTTCGCTTCCCATGCTCCTCGCGAAGGTCGATATTTTATCCGCGAGCTCGAAAAGTATTCGCAGATATCTGCCCGTCGAGGTCGTCCGATACTTTTTGAATGGAGAGCGTGAGAGCAGCGTCAAGATCGGATATTTCGACGAAAAGGATACCAGGAAGGAAGTGACGCTGCCCCGCGAACGATTAAAGTCCGAGACGGTTTCGATCGGTCCAAATTTCCCGGACATACAGCTCACTTTCGAAACGGTTTCGCTTAACCCCGATGTCGGACTAGTCCGCTTCAATCAGTTTGCGGTCGGTGTGGTCGAAAAGTTTTGCAACGCACTGACCGAGTTCAAAGATAAAAAAGCGCTGGTGATAGACCTCCGAGGAAACCTGGGCGGCAGTATGACCGCGATAATCGGTTTAGCGGGTATGCTATCCGACAAGGACATGGATCTCGGAACCGCAATTTATCGATCCGGACCCGAGCATCTAGAGGCTCAGTCTAAAGTGAAGCATTTTAACGGCCGGGTCGCGGTCCTCGTTGACGGAATGACGGCGTCGGCCGCTGAGATGTTATCGTCCGCTCTCCAAGATTCGGGGCGGGCTATCGTGGTCGGTGACAAGAGCGCCGGTGAAACGCTGCCCGCGGTAACTGTTAACTTGCCGACCGGGGCACGACTTCTTTACCCGATAGCAAATTACAAATCCGCGTCCGGAAAGTACCTCGAATCGAATGGGATAATTCCGGACTACGTTGCCGCACTTGATCGAAAATCTCTTTTGGATGGAAGGGACGCGCAGATCGACACGGCCGTCCGCGTGCTGAATGACAATAAAGTGTTCGGGTCCGACGGCAAAGCTTTGCCGAAGGCCGCGTCGCTCCAAAGTGCCATCACGCCGCCGGACTACCGCGGCCCGGCAAATTTCAGCGTAGCGGGGCCGCCGCCGCCGCCGCCTCCGATCAGAAAAGGAAAGCCGCCGAGGGTACTCGCGAACGTAACTGTAAACGCGCCGCCTGAGCCGACCGAACCGGCGGGGAAACCGGATTCCCGAGATCCCCGTGCGATTAAGATCCTGGACGAATTTACCACCAGTATGGGGTCCGCTGAAGCGTTTGCCCGAATCAGGACATACGCGATGACCGGCAAGCTCGACATCGCCCTCAAAGGAACTCGTCAGCTTTTCGATTACAAGATTTACCGCGAGCTTCCAAACAAATATGCCGAAATAAGCAGCTCACCTGCCACGGGCGAGATCTGGAGCGCCAATGATGGAAAGGTGATGCATGTCAAAACGGATTTTGGTCTCGACAAAAAGATCCCGGTCCCGGAATCGGCCGCGGCAGAGATCGAATACCTTGCACCGCTCGCTCGGATTAGGGATGTCTCCGGGTATCCGAAACTTTCATACCTCGGCGTTTTCGACCGCGGCGGCCGCAAGGTTCATGTGGTTCAGGGCGAAGAGAAGACCGGAGCCCCCGTCGCCCTTTCCTTCGACGTCGAGTCCAAAATGTTGGTGAGCGTCGCGACCGACTACTCTACGGTGTCGTACAGCGACTTTCGAAAAGTGGGCGACGTGATGCTCCCGTTCCGGGTCGATCGCGGATCCGCGATGACGATTACTTTTGACGATATTAAATTGAATACCGCGATCGACGCGTCGGTCTTCCGGCCAAGGGAGCATTGCTTCGACACGCCTTAAGGTTATGAAAAAGCTGAGCATAAAAGACGTCGACATTTCCGGAAAACGGGTTTTTATCCGCGTCGATTTCAACGTCCCAATAAATAACGGGACGATCGAGGACGATACGAGGATCCAGGGCGCCCTGCCGACGATCGAATACGCGATCTCGCAAGGCGCCAGGATCATACTGGCATCTCATCTCGGTCGGCCCCTGAAAGACAAGAAAAAGGCGGAAGAGAAGGGAACACCTTTCGAGGAAAGCAAGTATTCGCTAAGACCTGTGTACGAGTATTTGCGGAAGCTCCCGCAGCTTCAAGAAGTGTCGGGGACTATGAGCCCAGATCCGGTAGCTTCTCTCGCCGGAAGCGCCGTCGGCAAAGCGGAGGTCAAAAACGATAGAGTATTTTTCGCGCAAGACTGCGTCGGGCCCGTCGTAGATGAGGCCGTGAATCGACTGCAGCCTGGTCAAGTATTGCTTCTGGAAAATCTACGTCTGCATGCGGAAGAAGAAAAGAATGATCCAGAGTTCGCGAAGCAGCTCGCGTCGCTTTGCGACGTGTACGTGAACGACGCGTTCGGCACGGCGCACCGGGCCCATGCGTCGACCGAAGGGATAACCCATCACGTCGACAACTGCGTGGCGGGCCTGCTCATGGAAAAAGAGCTGGACTTCCTCGGGAAAGCCCTCAACGATCCTGAACGTCCATTCGTTGCGATACTCGGCGGAGCGAAAGTTTCGGACAAGATCCCGGTCATCGAGTCTTTGATCACACGGAAAGTGGACAAACTGCTTATCGGCGGTGCGATGGCTTACACATTCTTTAAAGCCCAGGGCTTCACAATCGGGAAATCGCTCGTCGAAGACGAGATGATGCCGAAGGCGCTCGAGATTGAGCGGAAAGCCAGGGAGGCCGGCGTCGAACTACTCCTTCCGACCGATCACCAGGTCGTCGATTCCTACGACCCTCTAAATTCGCGCAAAACGATACCCGTTGCATTTACCAATACCGGCCTTGTCGGGCTCGACATCGGCGTGGAAACGGTCGAGATCTTCAAGAACGCTCTCGAAGGCGCGAAGACGATCGTGTGGAACGGTCCGATGGGAATGTTCGAAGAAAAACCGTTCGACGAAGGTACGGTCGCGATCGCCAAGGCGGTCGCGGACGCGACCGAAAAGGGAGCGACGTCGATCGTCGGAGGCGGCGATTCGGTGTCGGCTGTAAATCAAGCAGGTCTCGATGACAAGATCTCGCATATTTCTACCGGGGGAGGTGCGACGCTCGAATTCCTTGCAGGAGACGTGCTGCCCGGTGTCGCGGCGCTGGACGACAAGTAAATGAGAAAACCCGTAATTGCCGGCAACTGGAAAATGTACAAGCTCGTGGGCGACGCGGTCGATACAGCGCTCGCGCTGAAGCCGCTGGTCGCAAACGCAAACCATTGCGAGGTGGTGATCGCCCCCGTATTCACGGCGTTGAGGGCGATCGCCGACAGGCTCGAAGGCTCCAACATAAAGGTCGCCGCGCAGAACTGTGCGGCCGAACCAAAGCACGGAGCGCACACCGGAGAGGTCGCGGCCGACATGGTCAAAGACGCCGGATGCTCGCACGTGATTATCGGGCATTCGGAACGCCGGCAGTTCTACGGCGACACCGACTCCGGAGTAAATCAAAAAACAAAATCTGCAATTCAGGCAGGCCTTACTGCCATCGTGTGCGTCGGCGAAAGTCTATCCGAAAGGGAATCCGGCCGCACCGCGGGCGTTGTTCAAACCCAATTAATCAAAGGGTTGGATGGTTTGACAGTCGCAGACACGGCACGTATTATTATCGCTTACGAGCCTGTCTGGGCGATAGGAACGGGTAAAACCGCGACGCCCGAACAGGCTCAAGAAATGCACGGTGTTATTCGGCGGACCGTTGCCGACAGTCACGGTGCCGACGTCGCGGCGGCGATTCGGATCCTCTACGGCGGATCGGTAAAACCGGAGAATATCGGGGAACTGATGTCGCAGGAAGATGTCGACGGGGCACTCGTCGGCGGTGCAAGTCTCGAAGCGGAAAGTTTCGCAAAGATCGTCAATTATAGGTAGGTCAGAAATTGCTATACGTTTTATATACAGTATTTTTTGTGTCGTGCGTGATGCTTATCGCTGCAGTTCTGCTGCAGCCCGGTAAGACGGATGCGGGAGCTTTGTTTACGAGCAATGTTTCGAGTGCGGCCTTCGGACCGCGCGGAACGGCCTCCGTACTTTCGAAGCTGACCATCGCGGCGGCGGTCGTGTTCATGCTTTCGGCTCTGTTGATCTCGATGCCGGCACTAAGCGGGAACGTTTCGGTATTGAGCGGGGTCGATGGTACTTCCGAGGCACCGGCCGAGGCGCCTGCTGCGGATCAGTCGACCGAACAGCCGGCGGCAAATACGGCGACCGATAACACTAACAGCGCTCTGGTCGAAACACCGGCGACAAATTCGTTTGCAGCCGATGCTAACGCCGCAACCAATACAGCACCGGCGAATGCAAACGCGCCGGCGAACAAATAGTTCTTTCCAGTTTTGAAAAATTGCTGAGGTGGCGTAATTGGTAGCCGCGCACGTTTGAGGGGCGTGTGGAGTAATCCGTGCGGGTTCGAGTCCCGCCCTCAGCACCATCCTTAAAAAGAACAGGCCGCATGGACCTGTTCTTTTTTATTTTGGCTATGGGATCAACATGGTACCCGTCCCCTGATCGGTGAAAACCTCAGAAAGCAACCCGTTTCTGTCAGTACCGCCGATGACGTGTGCGGACCCAACTCCGCGATCCAGCAGGGAAATCAGGCTTTCAAGCTTCGGGATCATCCCGCCAGTTGCTCGGCCCTGATCAATGAACTGCCGGGCTTCGGCCGTCGTCAGCGTGTCGATCTTTGTCGATGAGTCCGACGGATCGAGATAGATGCCGTTCACATCGGAAAGTAAAATCAGCTTCTCAGCCCTTAGACGCACCGCGATCTCCGAGGCAATCGTGTCCGCGTTGATGTTGTAAACCTTGCCTTCGTCGTCGGCTCCCAAAGACGAGATCACCGGCAAATACTCGCTTTCGAGTAGAAGGTTGATCAAACGCGTGTCCACTTCAACGATGTCCCCGACATGGCCGTAGTCGACCGTCTCCGTTTCCCCCGTGCGCCGGTTAAGCACGTCCTTCAGTGGCCGCCGTTCCGCCTTGATGACGCCGCCGTCGATGCCTGACAAACCGACGGCATGGATCCCGCTGTTGCGAAGCGCCGCAAGGATCTCGGTATTGATCTTTCCACGAAAGATCATTTTCGCGAGCTCAAGCGTGTCGTCGTCGGTAACCCGCCGGCCTTCGATAACTGTCTGTACGACACCTAATTTCCTGGCGAGCTCGGTCAACTGCTTCCCGCCGCCGTGAATCACGCAAACTCGGATACCAACCTGATGGAGCAATGCGAGCTCTTCGGTCAGGGACAGAAGGTTGTTCCGATCTTCCGTGACCTTGCCGGAAAACTTTATGACGAACGTTTTCCCCTTGAACCGCTGAATGTAGGGAAGAGCTTCGCGAAGCAGATCAAGTGTGTCGATGTTCATTTTATGATCTCCGACATTATCGCCTTTTGAACGTGCAGCCGGTTTTCGGCTTCGTCGATCACGACCGACCTCGCCGAATCGATCACACTGTCCGCCACGATCACGTTTCTCCGAACCGGGAGACAATGCATGAAGATCGCATCCTTCGTGCGAGCCATCTTCTTGTCATCGACGATCCAGTCGTTCCTGAACTGTCCCCGATGGTCCATATCAGCGTCACCGGTTCCGTAGAACTGACTTCCGCCCCAGCTTTTTGCATAAACGACATCAACCGACTCGAAGGCGCCCTGAACGTCGTTGGTGAATTCCACCGTCCCCCCGTTCTGCGCCGTCTGACGCTGAACCTCCGCTACCAGATCGCCGTCCAGCTCGTAACCTTTTGGGTGAGCTATTCGGAGATCGTGCCCGAACTGGGCGGCCGCCAACGCGAAGCTGTTGGGTACGGCCATCGGCAGCGGCTTCGGATGCCACGCCCAGGTGAGCAAGACTTTCTTTTTGGCGGCGCCGAAATTCTCACGTATCGTCAGCATGTCCGCCATCGCCTGACACGGATGATGCATGGCCGATTCGAGGTTTATCACGGGTACACTCGCGTAGTCGGCGAACGCGTTCAGGATGGGATCGGTTCGTTCCACTTCCCAATCGCTCAACTCGGCAAAAGTGCGGACACCGATCGCGGAAACGTATCTCTCAAGGACGCGAACGAATTCCTTCAAGTGCTCCGTTTTGTTTCCATCCATGACGACGCCTTCGCGATGTTCGAGCGTCCAGGATGTACTGCCCGGTTCGAGGATTACCGGGTTGCCGCCAAGCTCGAAGATCCCGACCTGCATCGAGGCACGTGTGCGCAGTGACGGATTAAAGAAAACAAGAGCGACGGATTTTCCGTCCAAAGATTTTTCGCGGACAGCTCCCTTCTTTATAGCAGTCGCCGCGTCGATGAGGCGCTGCAGAGAATCCGTGGGGTAATCCGATGTGCGGAGAAAGTCGTTCATGAAGAAGCTCCCGCGGCGCTCTGCGTCAAGGAATCTACCAACATCCCGATCTCTTCTTTTGTCGTGCAAAGGGGAGGCAACAAGCGAAGGACGTTTGCCTCACTCGAAGTTCCTGTGATGATGTTGTTCGCCAGTAGTCGAGCATGAACGTCCGAACAGGGCGAATCAAATTCGATTCCTAGCAAACACCCCTTGCCGCGAACTGCGACGACTGCGGGAATACTCGCAGCGTGTTCCCGTAGTATGTTCTCGATTGCTTTTGCGTTCTCGATCATGCGATCTTCTTCGATCGCTTCAAGGGTCGCGAGCACGGCCGCCATCGCCATCATCCCCCCGCCGAAAGTCGTTCCCAGCGCGTTCTCCTTGATATGAGACGAGACCCGATCATTAAAAATGCAGGCGCCGACGGGGATCCCGCTCCCGAGACTCTTCGCGAGCGTTATGACATCCGGTTCGACTCCGTCCGCGAGCTCGCTCCCGGCAAAGAACCAGTTTCCGGTCCGGCCAATTCCGGTCTGCACTTCGTCGAATATCAACACGATGCCGTGCTGGTCGCACAATTCGCGCAACTGCCGAAAGAATATCGGGTCAGCTTCGCGGACCCCCGCCATTGACTGGATCGGTTCCAAGATGATCGCCGCAGTCTGATCGTCGGCCTGCGTCCTCAAACCCTCGATGTCTCCGAACTTTGCCTCGACGTGCAACGGAACGTTCGGCTTCCCAATCTCACGGTACTTGCCGAGGAAGGTCGCGGAGATCGAATCCGCCGTCCGCCCGTGAAACCCGCCGGAGAACGAAATGATCTTTTCGCGGCCCGTAGCCATCCTGGCGGCCCGCATCCCGTTCTCGTTCGCCTCGGTTCCGGAATTGCAAAAGAAAACTTTACGCAGAGTTTCCGGCGCGACCGACGCGAGCTTTTCAGCCGCCCGGCCCCGAATCTCGGAGTAAACCAGATTCGAATAGAACAGAACCTTCTCCGCCTGCTCCTGAATCGCCTTGACGACGTGCGGGTGGGAGTGCCCCGTGGCGCAGACCGCATGCCCGCCGTAGAGGTCGAGGTACTTTTCGCCTTCGCTTGTCCAGACCCACGCTCCGCTTCCGCGCTCGACGGCGATCGCCATCTTTTTGTAAGTGGCGACCTGGAATTCGTCTTCCAGAGTTTTGATATCAGAAAAGTTCATGTCAATAGAAAGCGCCGCGCCCTTCAATTTGTTCTCCGCAGTGCGGAGCACATGTCGCTAAGGATTACCTCCCGCGGAAATAAGTCCGGTAGTTTCCTCGAACCCGAACATCAGGTTCATGTTCTGCACCGCCTGGCCGGCAGCGCCCTTTACGAGATTGTCGATAGCCGAAAATATGACGATCTGTTTCCCGTTCGAGAACGCACCGATGTCGCAGAAGTTTGTGTTCTTGACCCAGTTGATGTCGGGCGAGCCGTCAACCAGTCGGACAAAAAAAGAATCGCCGTAAAAACTTGAGAACACGTTTCGCAGATCCTCGTTTGTCAGATTTACTTTCGTCTCCAGATAGCATGAGGCAAAGACGCCGCGGGACACCGGGAGGCTGTGTGTCATGAAGATGAGCTCACTCTCGAAGGCACCGGCGGTGCGTAGGTGCTGTTCGATCTCGGGCACATGCTGGTGCGCAAAAGGTTTATAGGCGTAAAACGAATTGGCACGCTGCGGATGGTGAGTGTTCGTCGCAGGCTTAATCCCGGAGCCGCTGGATCCGGTCTTCGCGTCGACAACCACCTTGCCGGTGAGCAATCCGCTTTTTACCATCGGGGCCAGAGCGAGCAGCGTCGCGGTCGCGAAACATCCCGGGTTCGCGATGTAAGTCGCCGCGCGGATCGCCCCGCGATTCGTTTCCGTCAATCCGTACACGAACCCGCGTTGCAGATCGGTCGCCGAATGCTTCAGTTTGTAATGCTCCTCGAAGAGGGCCGGGTCGTCGATTCGGAAATCACCCGACAGATCGATCGCCTTCACGCCCTCCGGAAGTTGCGGAACGAGATTCATCGCTTGACCGTGCGGAAGAGCGAAAAAAGCGACGTCGATCCCGCCTAAACCGGCGAGGTCTTCAGGTGCGGTTTGAAATTCCAGATTCGTCAGCCCGAGCAAATTCTTGTGAACATCCGACACGCGCTTTCCGGCGTGCTCGTGCGCGGTAACGAACACGACCTCCGCACCCGGATGGAACAGCAGGATCTTAAGAAGCTCGCTACCCCCGTAACCGGAGCCGCCGAAGATCGCAACGCGCTTCTTCATGCGAGAGCCCCCGCGGCAACACCATGTATCACCAGCTCGAAAAGTTTTTTGCCGTCGCGCCGGGCGTTACCCGCCGGCAAGCCGAACTGTTCGCGCACGAAGTCTTCGCCCATCTGCGAGTCCGTGACCGAGCCGGCGACAACACCGATCTCGATTTCCATACGGTCGAGCGTTGCGATTCCTCCAACCACGCCGACGTAGTCGGAGGCACAAAAGACCAACGACGACACTGAGGCCTTCAACTCCGTATCATTCAAGATCTGGTCAACGCCGTAGCCTCCGATGATACCGTCGCCCAATTCGGCGACGATCAGATCGGGCTCAAAACTATTCAACTGATTGAAAAGGCCCTTCGCGATGGAGGAAAGATTTTGGCAGTCGACAGTCGACGGCAGCCCGCAGTCCAGAAAACTGGCCGTCGCAAACGCCCCGTGATCCTGCATGTTCAAAGTGTCGCGGAGACAAGCAATTCCTGTCAGCTTCACGCCGGCCACTTTCATCCCGGAATTTGCGGCTTGGCGGATGATCTCGACGGCCGCGACGGTCTTCCCCGAGTTCATACACGAACCCGCGACCATGACGATGGGTGCCGATTTGTGAAGTGTGTCCGACGGCAGCAGTCCGGCGTCTGCGATATTCATCGGCATACCGATCTCATCGCAGACGATCCCGACCACTTCCAGCTCGATCGCGTCCGAGAGGGAAGAATGGTGCCCTTTGCACTCACCCATTACGCCGCCCATGTTGAGAAGGTGAAGTCGATCCCCGGTGCTAACTTTCGACGGAACGTCGCCGACAAAGCCTTTCAGCGCTCGCCGTTTTCCCAGCACTCCGAGCAACACGTCGCCGCGATTGATCTTTGCGAGCCGACCCGTCGGAAGCTCAAGGTTCCCGTAAGTAACCGACTCCGACAGCGCTTTCACAGCGACGACGTCACCGACTCGCGGCTCGTCGTCGATCGCGGTCGTCCTTATGCGTTTCCCCAACGTTAACGGCGAAGTCGCCGACCCTGTCTTGTCTATATCTACAAACATCCTTCCCCCTGTTCACCCTGCCGCAAATACCATCTTCAACTTCCTGCTGGCGGCCTTTTGGTCGCGCTCGTTGTTCACGGCGATGAATATTGTGTCATCGCCCGCGATCGTTCCGAGGATCTCGCTGATCTTCGAGGAATCGATGCGGACCGCGGCCGCCGATGCCAGACCCGAGTCGCACCGGACGATAAGCATATTGCTTCCGGCCGGAACGATCGCCGAGACCCCGAAAGGGCTGGCCTCCGCGATGGGCAGCTCCACGCGTGCATATCGACCGTCGACCTTTATAATTCCCAACTCGTCGAGGTCGCGCGAGATGCTCGCCTGCGTCACGGTCACCCCCGCGTCCTTCAACAATTCGGCGAGCTCCTCCTGACGGCCGATCGGGCTCGACGCGATCAGATCCAATATCAATTCGTGCCTCTCTTGCTTTTGCATAGTACAATTCGTTTATGCACCGATAGACGCATATCGGACGCATATTCATATAATATGCGTTGCCTATACAATTCGTGTCAAGCTTGATTTAGAAAATACTGAGCTTTATGCGGAGGTACTTTTTAGGATTCTGTCGAAAATCGTAGATAAGCTTGGTGCCCTCGCTTGAGAGCTGGTTGAAGTTGGACGCGGTTTGGTTGATGTTGTTGAAAAGGGTCTCGTCGGTCACGAACTTCCCGAGGGTACCTTTTCCAGCCTGGGCGTCGCCGAGGATCGAGTCAATTTTTGTTGCGGTGGAGTTGAAGCGAGCCAGAGTATCCTTCGCGTCGTTGTAGAGTTGCTCGTCTTTGAGCAGTTTACCGAATGAGCCGCGCCCCGCCGTGAGGTCGGCCGATATCAGTTTGAAATCATCCGCGATGCTGTTGATTTTCGCGGCCGAGGTGCGTAGGTCGATCACCGCGGCGCGCGTTTCGTTATAAAGTGCGTCGTCCGTGATAAATTTTCCGGCCGAGCCCCGGCCCGACCTGATATCGCTCGAAATACTTTCGAGTTGAGCGACCGTTCGGTTCAGGTTGTTATAAAGCGCCGGATCGTTTAAAAGTTTTCCGGCGGAACCCTGTCCGCTGTTTACCTTCTGGAGAGTAGTCTGGAGCTGGGTCACCGTGAGCTTCGTCTCCGACACGGCCGCGTCGAGGTTTCGATACAAGGACTCGTCATTTACGATCCGGCCAAGGGTGCCTTCGCCCTGGTTTGCTTTGTTAAGGATCTCGTTAGCGGGTACGGCGATCTTGTTGATCTGCTCGAGCAGATCATTTCCGGTCTGCGTGAGCTGGTTGATCGAGATCGCGACCCGTGACTCTAAAACGGTGTTTTCGGATACCGGCGAACCCTTGCTCGTGCCGGGCGAGACATTTATGACCTTGTCGTTCGCGAGAAGCGAAGTCGCCACCAGCTGGGCATTCGAGTCGGTGCGGATGCGTTCATTGATCGGGCTGCCGTTCAGCTCTTCACCGATCGCCATCACGGCCTCGACTTTGAATTCCTCCGGGCTATCAGGCGGCAGAAGCTTTACGCTTTCAACCTTACCGATGCGCACGCCGGCGAGCTGAACCTCCGAACCCTCGCGCAATCCGTCCGCCGCCGCGAATCGGGCTTTCAGGTGAATCTTCTTTTCGAACGGATTGAAATCGCCGCTCGAATTCAAGATCAGAAATGCCAGTACGGCGAGGCCGATTAGCATGAAAATGCCGACCCGCAGTTTACTGAATGTCAGTGTCTTTCTGGTTTCCACCATGTCTCGAACTAAGGCTTGTGCCCGTGAATAAATCTTTGAATGTACTCATCCTCTGAACTACGCAAGCGCTCGTCGGAACCGTTAAAGATTATCTTTCCATCCCGAAACATTAGCACTTCCGTATTTACCAAACAAAGCCTTTCGCCCTCCTGTTCATAAATGACTCGTCCCTCCGAATCCACCGTCGCGTATTCCGAAGAAAGATACTTCACATTGTTCATCTCGTGCGTCACAAAGATCGACGACACGTCCTGGAGGTCGCGGAGCTTGATCGCTAACTGACAAATCGTCCGCGCCGTAGGCGGGTCAAGGCCGGCCGTGGGTTCGTCGAACAAAACGATCTCGGGATCGCCTACAAGCGCCCGCGCGATTCCGACGCGGCGGCGCATACCACCCGAAAGCTCGTCCGGAAGCTTATCGATCGCTTCTTCCAGATCGACGAACCGGAGCATTCGCCTGACCTCGGTTTCCACTTCATCCTCGTCGATGACACCCTGCTCGCGAAGCCTGTACGCGACGTTCTCGTAAACCGATAAAGAGTCGAAGAGTGCTCCTTCCTGAAAGACCATACCGATCTTTTTCCGGATCACCATCATCTCCTCTTCGGTGTAATCGGTGATGTCTTCCCCGTCGATGAGGATGCGGCCGGAGTCCGGCTTCAAAAGCCCGAGTATGAGCCTCACCGTCGTGGACTTTCCGCCGCCGCTGCGCCCGAGGATGAGTTTTGTTTCACCGCGCCGGACAGTGAAGCTAACACCGTCGAGGACTTTCTTGTCATCGAAAGAGAGATGCACGTCGCGGAACTCGATCGCCGAAAGCGTGCGCTCCGGCTCGTCCACGGGATCCGCAAGATCCATCGGCTCGAGCTGCTCGTCGGCGGGATTGGGGGTCTCAATTTCGGGCGACGAAAACATAGGTTTTGGGAAGTATAGGGCTAAATAACTCCGACACCAAGAACCGACTGAATCGCCTTAGCGAGGAAAAAATCGAAAATGATCACCCAGATGGATGACAGCACGACGGCGTTGATCGTCGAGCGTCCGACGCCGACGGTACCGCCGGTCGTGCTCAGGCCTTTGTAACACGCGATGCCGCCGATGATCATACCGAAGAAGATCGGCTTTACGATGCCCCCGATGACATCTTCGGTAGAAATGCCGTTTCGCACCGAGCTAAAGAAAACATTGACGTCCTGGTCGAAAATGTAAGATGCCACGGTTCCGCCGCCGAGTATCCCGAAAATATCCGCCGCGACCGTCAGCAACGGAAGCATGACGATAAGCGCGATCAGGCGCGGGGTAACGAGCTTCTTGTTCGGATCGCTGCCAAGTGCCCGCATCGCGTCGATCTGCTGCGAAACGACCATCGATC
Organism: Pyrinomonadaceae bacterium; assembly: GCA_035526605.1. Taxonomy (GTDB): domain Bacteria; phylum Acidobacteriota; class Blastocatellia; order Pyrinomonadales; family Pyrinomonadaceae; genus OLB17. The sequence continues at coordinate 33,981 of DATLCA010000089.1, forward strand.
CAAGCTCGGCCGAAATGGCCGAACCGATCCGTCCCGAAACCATAAGGGCCGTCAGAACCGGTCCCAGCTCTCGAACCAGAGAGGTCGCGACGGATCTGCCCGCCTCATTATGAACACCGTAATACTGAAGCGTCGGGAAGGTCTGAAGTACGAGAACGCCGCCCGTGAAGAAGCCCGTCAGCAAAACGATCGGCAGCGACCCGACGCCGATCAGATCCATCTGCCGGATTATTTCGCCGGAATATCTTGGGCTCCGAAAAAGGCCGGTGATGACACTCCAGAGAAGCAAACCTACTTCCTGAAGCTCATCAAGAAATTTTGCGAGTGGATTCATTCAGCAGGCCTAAGTGCAAGCAAGCTTGGGATTTGATTAAGGGTACAACGAACAATAAAAAACGCCAACAGCAAAACAGCCGGCTCATTTCTGAGCTCGGCTGGGTTGAAGATCAAGTCAAAATCAGGATTACTCGTTCGGTGGCCGCCTGAACGGTTGGTCGTGCGGGGGCGGCATTCCGGGACCCCGGCGCCGCATTCCGCGTTGGGGTGCGTTTTTCATTCTTTCTTCCGCAAATCGACGGCGCAGCTCGCGAAAGCGAACGAGCTGCTCCGCGGTAAGGATTTTGCGCACGGCTAGCTCGCTCTCAAATCTGAGACGCGACAACTCGGCTTCGGCCGCCTGGAATTCTTTCAGGCGGGACTTCACATCCGCCTCGTTAACTACGTCCCCGTATATCGCGATATCGAGGTCCCGCGCGGCGTCGCCCATTCTCCGCCGGGCATCCCTGATCGCCGGCCGCCGTTCGCGGTTCACGCGTCCGATCTGCTGGAGCTGGTCCGGCGAAAGCCCTAATTCGGCCAGCAGGTTCGGTCTCCGCTCCTCGCTG
>DATLCA010000090.1:0-4050 GCA_035526605.1 Pyrinomonadaceae bacterium
CGCGGAAATGGCTTAAGGGTTCAGGGCTCGGTCGAAGGTGCCGACGCTGCGGTCGAAGGAACGGTGCGGGATTTCAGTTTCGCCGGAGTTCTGCTCGATCGCGAAGGCCGGGCACGCGTTTACGAAGTGACGATCATCGCGGCTGTGACGGTCCGCGACCTCAAAGAAAACAAGATCCTTTACGACAATCAGAATTTTATTTTCCGCGACTCGTTCGAGTTCTCCGAGGACCCGCGATCGTTCTTCAACGAAGAAGATCCCGCCGTCGAGCGCATCGCCCGTGCGTTTTCGGAATCGGTTGTTTCGGCGATCGTCAACGGCTTAGGTGTTAAGGAAGAGAAGAAGTAGTCATGCCCGTTCTCACGCGTGAAGATCTGCGAAATCAATTAAAGCGGCGGGAGCTCTCGCCGGTCTACGTTCTCTTCGGGTCGGAAACTTACCTTCGCGATCTCGCTTTGAAAACGATCTGCGATCTAAGTTTTACCGCGGGATGTGCACGCGATTTCAACGAAACGGTTTTCAGCCTGAATTCCGACGGCAATCTCGCAAGCGCCCTCGCCGCCGCCGAGCAACTTCCGATGATGGCGTGTCGGCGTGTGATTCGCATCACCGACGTGCGCGTTTCTTCGGTGGTAGCGCGGGACACTCTGCGCGAAGACGACGAAGCGACGCTCGAAGCATATCTAAAACGGCCGGCGGACTCCTCGATCGTGGTTTTTGTCGCCGAAGAATTCGACAAGCGTCGCAGGATGGCGAAGCTGCTGACCGACAATACGAAGGCGGTCGAGTTTGCGGATCTAAAAGACGAAGAGCTTGTCGCCTGGGCAAGAACGAAAATCAAAGATGCCGGTTCCGAGATCGACGAGCGTGGCCTTCGGCTCCTCGTTTCGCTAGTCGGGCCTAATGTGCGGCGGCTAACGATCGAGATAGAAAAACTTTCGACCGCGGCGCTTCCCGATCGATTTATTTCGAGCGAACTTATCGAATCCCTTGTCGCCAACTCGCGCGAGGTTTCGAATTTCGATCTGACCGATTACCTGTTTGCGGGGCGCAAAAAAGAGGCGCTCAAAACTCTGCACAAGATACTCGACGACGGAAGCGAACCGCTCGCGCTGCTGGGGCTCATTTCTTACAACGTTCGCCGCCTCCTCATGGCGAAGGAGGCGATGTCTCAGGGGCTCGACCGAGGCGAAGTTGCGCGCATTGCGAAGCTTCGTTACAGCGATCAGGAAAATTTTCTCGCAACCGCACGGCGCACCGACGCCGGAAAACTTACGGGTGCCATTCGTCGTTTGGCGGAGACCGATCTGGCGGTCAAAACATCGATCGGCGGATCCGGGCCGGCAGGCGCCCGGCTGCAGATCGAGATGCTGGTGGCGGAGCTGGCTACTCTTTAAAGGATGAATGCAGAAGGATGAAGAAGAGAGGGAGCTTTTCTTTACCCTTCACCTTCATCCTTCCGCCTTCACCTTCATCCTTTAAAAATTGTAGGGGCAGCAACTGTGGCTGCCCGTTAATGTCTTGCCTGGGAAAGGAAGACGGACCGGGACAAGCCCTGCCCCTACAATTTTCTTCGACAACAGGTTGCCGAAAACTTGTGTGATTCCGTTTGTTGCTAAATGGGTTCTACACCGAGTCCCTTGTTCAGGTAGTGATAGAGGTCGTTGAAATCAAGCACCGCGCGATTCAGGATCAATGGAAGCTGCGGAATGTCGGCGGTGTTGACGATCAGGTTCAGATTTCGCAGAAAGGCATCATGTGCATTCATCGTTGTTCCGCCGTCTTCCAATGAGACTAGGAACAACCTTCGCCTTTCGGACGAATACATAGTGTTGGCCTTCTGCATGAGGATTGCGGCACCGCCGAACTCGGCCGCGAAATCGGGAGAGAACATGACGATCTCGGTTTTGCCTTCGCGGAGCCTTTCATTCGCCTGTGCCGGAGTTTGCGCCAGATAGACGCGATAGCCGGCTTCCGACATCACCTTCGCGACTTCGTCCCTCCTATCGCCGAGACACAGCAGCACACGCCGCGGGCGCTCGCTTTCTTCGTCGTCTTTCCCGAGATTCGTTTTGCCGGTCTGCAGGGCGGAGAGCAAAGACTTCAGCGCGCTGTTTATTTCAAACTCGGATTGTTTCTCGGCAAACTGCTGTGCACCCTGTTCGCTCGCCGGGGCCGCCTTGCTGGCCTCCAGTTGCTGAACGGTGGGTGATCCCAGCCCTTTCGAGTCCTTGTTCGCGCGGAGCATGTTCTGGCATCGCGGACAGCGGACGGTGAAGTTCCCGCTCGGTATCTTGGATTCATCCAGTTGAAGTGAGACTGAACAGTTGTCGCAGCGAATAATCATGGCAGTTGTCAGTGGTCGGTTGGGTTGTTGGTTGTCGGTCGTCAGTTGTCGGTCGTCGGTTTTCTTTGCTGACAACTGAGGACCGTCAACTGACAACTATTCCATCAGATCTAGAACAGAATTCGTGTTAGGGGGCGGTGCCGGCGGCGGGGCAAGGGGTTCGACGGACGGTCGTCCGGCATTTGCGTAGTCTTCAGTGGAGGACAAGCCTTTCAGCTGCAACAAGAGGTTGTTTTGATTGGTCGCGTACGACAGGCCGTCTTCGAGCGATATGACTTTGTCTTCGATGAGCTTTCTGATAACCGAATCGAAATCCTGCATTCCGTCGATCTCGCCGTCGCGTATTGCATCTAGCAACGTCTTACCTTCGCTCTCACCTTTTTCGATGTACTCACGCGTTCTCGGATTGGAGCGTAGAATTTCGACGGCCGCGATGCGGCCCTTGCCGTCCGCTCGCGGGATCAGTCTCTGCGAGACGATATATCTGAAGGTTTGCGCGAGCCGGGTGCGGATGATCCTTTCTTCATTCTTCGGATAAAGCCCGATGATGCGGTCGATGGTTTTCGACGCGTCGATCGTGTGGAGTGTAGACAAAACAAGGTGGCCCGTTTCGGCGGCTTCGAGCGCTATCTCGGCAGTTTCCAGATCGCGCATCTCGCCGACGAGGATGACTTTCGGGGCCTGCCGCAATGCGGCGCGCAGGGCGGACGCAAAATCTTTCGTGTCCGCTCCGACCTCGCGCTGATTGATCGTGCACTTTTTGTGATTGTGGAGAAACTCGATCGGGTCTTCGATCGTCACGATGTGGTAGGCCTTGGTCTCGTTGATCCGATCGATGATCGCCGCAAGGGTCGAACTTTTTCCGGAACCTGTCGGCCCGGTCAACAGCACAACTCCGTTTCTGATATTGGAAATATCGGCGAGCTGCGGGGGAATGTTTAGAGACTCTACACTCGGTATCTCATGAGGGATGACACGCATCACGATCGAGTACGAGTTCCGCTGCTGGAAAATGTTGACGCGGAACCGGCATTTACCCGGGAGATGATAGCTCAGGTCGGCCGTCCTGGTTTTTGCGAGCTGCGCGGCGGCTTCGGGATTGTCGCGCAGGATCGACATCGCGATCAGCTCTGTCTGATATGCCGAGAGCCGACCCAGTCCGAGTGGAGTCGCGGGATAAAGCGTGCCGCTGATCTCGACCTGCGGTTTCTGACCGCACGAAAAGTTCAGATCGCTGACATTGTCCGAGACAGACAACATCTGCTCAATAATGGGTGCTACATCAAGCAAACTCATTGGGGTGGATTTCTCCTGGCTAGTTGTGAAAGACGGAAAGGAAAGACTTGAGCGAGGGATTGAGCCTGGGTGGCTGCCGTTTCTCCAAGACGTATATTACGCGCCGGGGAAATGGATTGCAATATATTTTTTAGCGATTGCCAACGATGTTAGTCACCATTCGTTATATGGAAAAGTTCGGTAGTGCGGGCCGCAATGTTTGCGGGATCGAAAAGGAGTTCACTTATCACAGCCAGGGAATCGGCGCCTGCGCTGAGGACGGAAACCGCATTGCTTCGATTAACTCCACCGATCGCGACGAGGGGCAAATGGGAAACTAACTTTCGAACTTCGCTCAGACCGGGGAGCCCAACGATTGGATCGTGATCGGATTTCGTCGAGGTTGGGAAGATCGGCCCGATGGCGAG
>DATLCA010000091.1:0-10687 GCA_035526605.1 Pyrinomonadaceae bacterium
GCCGCCAGGCTTAGTGCTATAATCGGCCCGTTCACTTCAAAAACAAATTGTCTGAGCGGCGGACAAGGCCCCTCTTTCACGCGTTTTTTACCTTCGATCAAAGGGAAATTCGGCTTGGCAAGTACCGAGGGCTTCACCACCCTGCGGCTTGTATCCCCAACATTAAAAGGAGAAGTCTTATGAAAGAGGTATTGAGCGGTCCCGCCAATCCGTCCAGCGAGGACGAAGCGCAATCCGTCAGTCGCAGAGGATTTATCGGCGGTTTGGGCGCCGCTGCCGGAGCTATGGCTGCGGCTCCCTTGCTCGGCGGTGCCGGGTCGAACGTAAACGCCGCTCCCGCGCCGGCGGCAGCCGGCAGCGCCGGCCCGGGGCGCATGAATGATTGTTTCGCTTATCGCCGGGACGCGGCGATCAACAGCCGGGTCAACGTTACCCAGTCCGGAAACGGCGACCTCGCACGGTATTCCGACTACAGCGGGATTTACGCGAAAGGGCTTTTGCACGATTCGCTCGGGATACCGAACGCGGCGGCAGCGGCGAGTCTCGTCAGAGCGTTTCAAACCGGAAAGCAGGCTGATTTTAACAGCATCATCGTCGGCTCGCCGGGAGGGGGTGGAAACTCCAAACTTAACGGCCCTCAAGGCGCCCTGGCATTCGATCTGCAGGGAGTGGATTCGCATTCGACAGTCATTCCTCCAAGCCCGAGCACCGCGAGCGCCCAAACCGCCGCCGAAGCGGTCGAGCATTATTGGGCGGGTGTGGTTCGTGATGTTCCTTTCGCCGACTACGGAACGAACCCGCTTGTTGGGCAGGCGGTCGCGGACCTCAACAACATGTCGTATGTAAGCGGCCCCGACAACAATCAGTTTCCTTACCCCGTCACGCGGCAAAATATCTTTCGCGGGCGGTTCGTGTCCGGTGACGGGAATGTGAAGGGTCCGTATGTTTCGCAGTTCATGGTGCAGCCGACATCCTACGGTGCGCAGGAACTCGATCAGAAGTACAGGACGTTTATGCCGGATCAGGAATTTATGACCTCCGTCGCCACTTACCAGAACATTCAGAACGGTGGCCCGAATGAGGGCCCGATCATATTCGATCCGACTCCGCGATATGTGAGGAACGGAAGGGACCTGGCTTCTTATACGCGAGTGGATGTTTTGTTCCAGGGTTATTTCACGGCATTCCTTCTCCTTGCCGGTCTGGGCGCGGCGCCGAATCCCGGCAATCCGTACATCGGGTCGAGTACCCAAAAAAGTTTCGGCACGCTCGGCGGCCCCGACGCGGCCGGCACGCTTTGCGAAATGGCGACCCGCGCGTTGAAGGCCGCCTGGTATCACAAATGGATCAAAGACCTGCGTATGCGCCCCGAAGCATACGGTGCTCTCGTGCACGCAAGGAAAACAAATGCGAACCCGATGCCGCAGGCAGCCGCCGATCTGCACGCGGATGTTTTGAATTCGGCAGTGTTGCCGATCGTTCATTCGGAGTTCGGAACGTATCTTATGCCGCAGCCATTTCCCGAGGGCTCGCCGACACACCCGTGTTACCCGACCGGTCACGGAACAGTTGGCGGTGCATGCATCACGGCGATGAAGTTCTTCTTCCATGGCGGCCAAAAATTACGTCCGCTGCTGCAGGCCGCAGGTCGGGACATAGCTGAACCGTCGGCCGACGGCCTTTCGCTAAACACGTACTTGGGGCCGGACGCGCCGGATCTCGATCTGAACGGTGAGCTCAACAAGCTTGCGTGGAACGTTACGATCGGCCACGGCGTGCACGCGGGGATTCACTTCCGAAGCTCGTCGTACTGGTCAATTTTGCTTGGCGAGCAGGTCGCCCTCGCTGTACTGAAAGATCGTGCAAGGTCGTATAACGAACCTTTCACGGTCAGTATCAAGAAATTCGACGGGACCACTGCGACCATCAGCAACCGCTAAGAATCCGCCGGTACCAAATCAAAGAGCGCCGTTCGTCGGAACCGGCGCTCTTTTTGTATAATCGATTGCTTACAAAATGCCTCGTCGAACAGATATCCATAAAATCCTGATCATCGGTTCAGGTCCAATCGTCATAGGTCAGGCTTGCGAATTCGATTATTCCGGAACGCAAGCCTGTCGGGCGTTGATGTCGGAAGGATTTGAAGTCGTGCTGGTGAATTCGAATCCCGCCACGATCATGACCGATCCGGAGATCGCGGACCGCACTTACGTCGAGCCGCTCACACTCGAATCCGCAACCGCGATCATCGAGAAGGAGCGCCCGGATGCGTTGCTCCCGACCGTCGGAGGCCAGACGGGCTTGAATCTTTCGGTCGAGCTTTTCGAGAAGGGAATTCTCGACAAATTCGGGGTGCAGCTCATCGGAGCGAACATCGACGCAATCAAAGTCGGCGAGGACCGCGAGCTTTTCAAAAAGGCGATGGACGAGATCGGCATCCCTTCGGCGAAGGGCGGCTTCGCTCACACTTGGGAAGAAGCGCGGGCGATCGTCGAGATGACCGATTATCCCGCGATCATCCGGCCGGCGTTCACGCTCGGAGGCACCGGCGGCGGGACGGCATACAATCCCGAAGAGTTTGAGGAAATCGCGCGGGCCGGGCTTGCCGCCTCACCGGTCTCGCAGATCCTGATCGAAGAATCCATCCTCGGTTGGAAAGAATACGAGCTCGAAGTGATGCGCGATCTGAACGACAACGTCGTCATCATTTGCTCGATCGAAAACTTTGATCCGATGGGAGTTCACACCGGCGATTCGATCACGGTGGCTCCCGCGCAGACGCTGACCGACGTCGAATACCAACGCCTTCGCGACATGTCGATCGCGTGTATCCGAAAGGTAGGGGTCGAGACCGGCGGGTCCAATATTCAGTTCGCCGTGAATCCGGAGAACGGAGACGTCCGGATCATAGAGATGAACCCGCGTGTCTCGCGCTCTTCGGCTCTCGCGTCCAAAGCTACGGGATTCCCGATCGCAAAGATCGCCGCCAAGCTCGCGGTCGGATACACGCTGGACGAAATTCCCAACGACATCACAAAGCAAACGCCTGCGTCGTTCGAACCGACGATCGATTACGTGGTGACGAAAATTCCGAAGTGGGCGTTCGAGAAGTTTCCCGGCGCCGAAGATGTCCTCGGTACGCAGATGAAATCTGTCGGCGAGGTTATGGCGATCGGCCGCACATTCAAAGAATCTTTGTTCAAGGGTTTGCGTTCGCTCGAAGCGGTAAAGCCTTTGCGTTTGGTCGATGTGCCGCATGAGGAGCTTCAGCGGAAGCTTGCACGCCCCAACTCCCAGCGCTTTTCTTACATCACATATGCGCTTCAGAACGGTTACTCGATCGACGAAGTACATCGCCTGACAAAGGTCGATCCGTGGTACCTCGACCAGCTTTCCCAGGTCATGGAATTTCAGGAGACTCTCGACGAGAAATCTCTGGACGCATACACCGGTGACGAGATCCGAACCGCTAAGGAGTACGGTTTGTCCGACCGGCGATTGTCGTTTCTTACGGGATCGAGCGAGGGCGACGTTCGCGAAACTCGGAAGCGGCAGGGCGTCGCGCCGGTCTACAAACGGGTCGACACCTGCGGGGCGGAGTTCGAGTCGCACACGCCGTACCTCTATTCAACTTACGAAGAAGAGTGCGAGGCGGACCCGACCGATCAACGGAAGATTATGATCCTGGGATCGGGGCCAAACAGGATCGGACAGGGAATCGAGTTCGATTACTGCTGCTGTCATGCGTCCTTCGCGCTCCGCGACGCGGGCTTCGAGACGATAATGGTCAACTGCAATCCGGAAACCGTCTCGACCGACTACGACACTTCGGACCGTTTGTATTTCGAACCGCTGACGTTCGAGGATGTGATGAACATCGTCGAGAAAGAAAACCCGGAAGGCGTGATTGTGCAGTTCGGTGGCCAGACGCCGCTGAATCTGGCGGACAGGCTGCATGCGGCTGGCGTCCCGATCATCGGAACCTCGCCGGACTCGATCGACCTTGCGGAAGATCGCAAACGTTTCAGCTCGCTCCTCAAAGAACTGAATATCCCGCAGCCCCCGAACGGCGCCGCGGTGTCGCCTCCCGAGGCTAAAGCGATCGCCGCGGAGATCGGTTATCCGGTTGTTGTGCGTCCGAGCTTCGTGCTTGGGGGCCGTGCGATGGCGATAGTGTACGACGAGCAATCGCTCGACGAATACATGCGTTCCGCGGTCGACGCCTCACCGGAGAAACCGATTTTGATCGATAAGTTTTTGGAACGCGCGGGCGAGATCGACGTCGATGCACTCGCAGATGACACGGCGGTCGTCATCGCCGGAATCCAGGAACACATCGAAGAGGCCGGAATCCATTCGGGAGATTCATCCAGTGTTCTCCCGGCGCAAAAAATCGCGCCCGAGCTTCTCGAAACCATTCAGCATTACACCGAACTGCTCGCGAAGGCGCTAAAGGTTTGCGGCCTCATGAACATCCAGTACGCGATCAAGGACGACCGCGTTTATGTTCTCGAGGTCAACCCCCGCGCGTCGCGCACGGTGCCCTTCGTCGCGAAGGCTACCGGCGTTCCGATCGCCAAGATCGCGTCGCTTGTCATGGCCGGCGCGAAGAAGCTGGTAGATTTTGGCCTGCCCGCCGTTCTGTCAGTCCCGCAGATCTTCGTAAAGTCTCCCGTCTTCCCGTTCAAGAAATTCGCCGGCGTCGATCCGATCCTTGGGCCCGAGATGCATTCGACGGGCGAGGTAATGGGCGTCGGGACGACCTTTGGTGAGGCGTACGGCAAAGCGATGGAAGGCGCCGGACTAAAAATGCCGATGAGCGGCAAGGCTTTCATCTCGGTCACGAATGCCGACAAAGGTCAGGCCGTAATTCTCGCACGACGCTTGAACAAACTCGGTTTTGATCTGGTGGCGACTTACGGGACCGCGAACCGGCTGCACGAAGTCGGTCTCGAATGCGAATCCGTTTTCAAAGTAAACGAGGGCCGCCCGAACATTGCCGACCTCATCCGCCAGGGTGACATCGCTCTGATCATCAACACGCCGCTCGGCAAAACTTCCCACTTCGACGAGAAAGCGATCCGCAAGGCGGCGCTGCAGTTCAACGTCCCCTGCGTCACGACGATCACGGGAGCCGAGGCACTGGTCGAAGCGATATCGACAAAGAAGAACCAGCGGCATGTAACCGTGAGAAGCTTGCAGGAAATCCATTCCGGTAAACAGGCTTCCGCCGAACACAAAATGTAAGAGCGGGGGCAAGCCCGCCTTCCGGACCTGCGAACGTGATTGGCCCCGTGTCGCGAAATCATCCGGCCCATTTAAAACCTGCTTGTCGCGGCCCCGGAAGGCGGCCGTGCCGCTGACCTGCCGTTTTTTCATTTTGGTGTCGCCGAAATGACTAATCTTGACCAATCCTCCCGTTTACAATAACTTAATCTAGTTTCTAAATTACGTGCCTAGTGGAGAAAAGCGTCGCTACGGATTCATGAAGCGGCAAACAGACCGGGGCCTTTGCTCCCGGAAATTGATTAGTGATGAGTGAGCGAATAGACCGCGAGATCATCGGCGGACACCTTCTCGTTATTGGTGGCGCCGAGGACAAATACAACGAGCGCCGCATCCTGAGAAAGTTTCTCGATTTAGCCGGCGGTGACAAATCGGAAATTCTAATAGTGCCGGTCGCGTCGGACTTTCCCGAATTCGCGGCCGATGTTTACACTCAGGCTTTTCGTAATCTGGGAGTCGCCAACCCGCGCGTACTGCGGGCCACTTCGAGGCAGGACGTTTTTCAAGCGAATGCGGAGGAGTTGCTCGACGGGGTGAACGGGGTGTTTATCACCGGCGGCGATCAGATGCGACTTGTCTCGATTCTCGGCGGTACAAAATTCGCGGCCAAGCTTCGCGACCTGGTTCGGGATACGAATATCGTCCTCGCGGGGACGAGCGCCGGTGCTGCCGGAATGAGCACATCGATGATCGTGCGCGGCGAATCGACGCCGCACCCGCACAAGAACAGCGTCCGCCTTTCACCGGGGCTTGGCTTCCTTAAAAACATCATCATCGACCAACACTTCACCGAGCGCGGACGCATCAGCCGCTTGATCACGGCGGTCTCTTTCAATCCGTACAATCTCGGCATCGGCATCGACGAAAACACGGCCATCATCCTGAACAGCGGAGGAACTCTCGAAGTATACGGCCAGGGAAGCGTGACCATCGTCGACGGCTCGCAGATCACTTATAACGAGATTGCCGAAGTCGGAGACAATCAGGAGTTCAGCGTGTGCGACGTGCACCTTCACGTACTGCGCGATGGGCTCTGCTTTGATTTCCTCAACCGCAAAGCCATACAGCTGTCGAATGAGTTTTTGCTCCCTGACATAGCGTAGGAATTTTCGATTTTCGAATTGCGATTTGCGATCGCTTGACGGTCCTCTCCCCATATGACCGAAAAAGAAATGTTACGGCGAACTAAGGCGTTCGCTCTGCGGATCATGAAGCTCGTTGATGCATTGCCGAAAACTGCCGTCGGTCGTGCGATCGGGGGACAGTTGGTGCGATCAGGAACGTCGGTTCCCGCAAACTATCGAGCGGCCTGTCGCGGGCGGTCGAAGGCCGAATTCATAGCGAAGCTGGGGATCGTCGAAGAGGAGGCGGACGAGAGCGGGCTCTGGTTGGAGTTGATCATGGAAGGCGGCCTCATGGATGAACGGCTAGTCAAAGAGTTGCATAAGGAAGCCGGAGAGATTACTGCGATCGTTTCGGCGTCCAAGAAGACAGCGCGCGAGAGATCGCAAATCGCAAATCGAAAATCGAAAATCAAATGAAAATTCTCGAAATAAGAACCCTCCGCGGCCCGAATTATTGGAGCGGTTATTGGAAGAAGCTGATCATCATGCGCCTCGATATTGAGGAGTATGAAGATAAGCCGACGGACAAGCTCGACAATTTCTATGATCGGATGTCGACCGTGTTGCCGTCGCTGATCGCGCATGGCTGCAGTTATCAGGAAGAAGGCGGATTTCTGCGCCGGGTCAAAGAAGGAACATGGGGCGGGCACGTCATTGAGCATTTCGCGCTCGAGCTGCAGACGATGGCGGGAATGGACACCGGCTATGGACGAACCCGAGAGACAGGCGTACGCGGGATCTACAACGTTGTCTTCAGCTACCACGAAGAAGCGGTCGGGCAGTATGTCGCCCAGGCCGCCGTCCGATTGTTTCTCGACTTGGCTGAAGGGAAACCGCTCGAGGAAATTCAAAAACAGATAACGGATGACGTGCAGCGGATGCGCGAGATCCGCGAAGAAGTTCGGTTTGGCCCGTCGACGGGGTCGCTTGTGGAAGAAGCCGAGACCCGGGACATTCCGTTCATCCGATTGAATGATCAATCTCTCGTGCAGCTCGGCTACGGCGTTCACCAGAAGCGGATCCAGGCAACGACGACCGCGAACACAAACATGATCGCCGTCGATATCGCCGCGAACAAACACGCGACGAAGACGCTGCTTGGGGATATGGGAGTTCCGGTGCCACGAGGATTCCGGATTCGCGAAAAGGACGAGCTCGATAAAGCGCTGCAATCCGTCGGTTACCCGGTCGTCATAAAACCGCTCGACGGAAATCACGGCAAGGGCGCGACGGTCGGGATCACCGACCGCGAACATGCGGAGATCGCGTTCGACAAAGCGAGAGAGTATTCACGATGGATAATCGTCGAAAAACAACTGCAAGGTGCGGACTTCCGCGCTCTGATCGTGAACAACCGGCTCATCGCCGTCGCCGAGCGAATCCCCGCCCACGTCGTCGGTGACGGAACGCACACGATCCAGGAGCTAATCGACATTACCAACTCCGATCCGCGCCGCGGCTACGGTCACGAGAAGGTTCTGACAACGATCGACATCGACGGACAGACGCTCCGGTGCATCAAGGCGAGCGGTTACGAGCTCGACACGGTCCTGCCTAAGGACGCGATATTACATCTAAAAACGACGGCGAATATTTCCACCGGCGGGACCGCGATCGATCGGACCGATGAGGTGCATCCGCAGAACGTGTTCCTGTTCGAGCGCATCGCGCGGATCATCGGGCTCGATGTCGCCGGCGTCGACATCATCGCACCCAATGTGTCTGAGCCGCTGGCGGAAAACGGCGGCGGGATCATCGAGGTGAATGCGGCCCCCGGCTTTCGCATGCATCTCAGTCCGAGCGAGGGCATCGGCAGAAACGTGGCCGAGCACGTCATCGATATGCTGTTCCCGCGCGGGACGCCGTCGCGCATACCGATCATCGCCGTGACGGGCACGAACGGAAAGACGACGACGACGCGATTGATCGCGCATGTTTTGAAAGGGAGCGGCCGCACCGTTGGATTTACGACGACCGATGGAACCTATATCCAGAACCAGCAGATCGTGCAGGGCGACAATACCGGTCCCGTTTCCGCACAACTGGTTTTAAAAGATCCCACCGTCGATGTCGCCGTTCTGGAAACGGCTCGCGGCGGAATCATTCGCTCGGGTCTGGGATTCGATTATTGCGATATCGGAGTGGTGACAAATGTCGCGGCGGATCATCTCGGTTTGAAAGACGTCAACACACTGGAAGATCTTGCACGCGTAAAATCCGTCGTGCCGCGGGCGGTCTCGAAACGCGGGTTTGCGGTACTCAACGCCGAGGACCCGCACGTCTACAAAATGCGCGAGATGGTCGAAGGGCACTGCGTGTATTTTTCGATGGACGAGAACAACGCGAACATCGAACGCCAGGCGCGGCGCGGGCGAATCTCGTGCGTTTATGAGAACGGTTACGTGACGATTCTCAAAGGCCGCTGGAAAGTCCGTATCGAAAAAGTGACGAATATTCCCCTGACCTACGGCGGCCGTGCTGAATTCATGATCCAGAACGTGATCGCGGCCACGCTGGCATGTTTCGTCCACGGCGTTTCGATCGAGGACTTGCGTGTAGGGCTGACGACGTTCAACGCAGGAACGGCGCAAACTCCTGGACGTTTGAACTTCGTCGAGGTCGGCGGCGGCGTTACCGTCCTGATGGATTACGCGCACAACCCGGCAGGAATGCGTGGGCTGGTGAATTTCATTTCAAAACTTCCGAACAAGTATCGGACGTGTGTCCTTAACGGCACCGGCGATCGCCGCGATGACGACATTCGGGAATTCGCGAAGATCGCCGGTGATAATTTCGACCGGATCGTCATCCGCCGCGGACATTATCTGCGCGGCCGAACCGACGAGGAAATGTTCCAGCTGCTGCAGGAGGGAATCGCGCAAAGCGACAACAAGCCGCAGGTCCGCGTCATCATCGAAAGCCGCGAAGCGATCGCTCACGCGATCAAGCACGGTAGAAAAGGCGAGTTAGTTGTGACGCTCGCCGACAGGGTTCCGGACGACATTCGCTATGTCCAGGAAATCCGCGACGAGCTTCAGGAAAAACAGAATCAGGCGACGGCTTAGTTCGTCAGCCCGTCACGCGCGTTGTCCCGCGTCATGAGACCGCCGATCAGGTAGATGGCGCCGAGCAGGATATGGACGATGTGATCCATCGTGCCGAACATCAGGCTGTTAGGGATGAGGGTCAGCATTCTGTCGCTGCCGTCTCCCATGACAAACCCGACCAGGCCAAGAAGCAGGTAGACGGCGCCGAAGATAAGGCAAAACATTCTTGCCGCTGAAAGAGTTCCCGCCAATCCGAGATACAGCGAAATCGCACCCGATACGAGATGGATCACGTTGTGCGCGGCGCTCAAGTGCATTCCGAGAACATTCGGTGCCGCAAAACCTAAAAGCCCGACGAGAATAAATGCTGCACCAAGAATCGTTGCTATCGTTTTTGCCATTCCTGAATCCTCCTGTTTGAAGTTTACGTTCAGCGGCCGAAAATACGGGTCGCCTGGCGCGATGATTTATTGTTAGTGTGACCACTGAGAGACTGTTCGGGGGCATTATGCACACGTTGTCCATTACGGCACAAGCTCCCGGTCCGATTTCTCATTCGGCGTATATACTAACCCCGAAAGCGCTTGCGGTTCGGTATCCCCTATACATTCCTTCGCAATTGAAGTTCAGCACGACGTTTCCGCTTCCATCGACGGCGATAAAACCGCCGTCGCCTCCTATATCCGTGAGATGTTCGAGGGCTTCATTTGCCGCGGCTCCCAGATCGAGGCCTTTGTACTTCATCCGCGCGGCGACGTCATACGCCGTGACGCCGGACATAAAGTATTCGCCGTGCCCGGTGCAGGAGATCGCGCAGGTCGCATTGTCGGCGTAGGTTCCGGCACCGATCAGCGCCGTGTCACCGACGCGTCCGAACTTCTTGTTGGTCATCCCGCCGGTCGAGGTCGCGGCCGCCAGGTTGCCATCTGTGTCGCACGCGACAGCGCCGACGGTTCCTTTTGAATGCGGAACGCGGAACGCGGAATTCGGAATTCGTTCCGTCGGAGTATCTGCGGTCTGCACATTGCTTTCGGAAGTCGACGCCCCGGATTCAGCATTCCGCATCCCGCGTTCCCCGTTTCCAAGTAGCCCGGTTTCCTCGGCCGTGTGATCCAACTGAACGATGCCTTCTTGCCGGGCCTGGAGAAGTTGCTGCCATCGATGTTCGGTGAAGAAATATTCGTCGGGGGCAAATTCGACGCCCATCTCTTTGGCAAATTGGTTTGCTCC
>DATLCA010000092.1:0-10398 GCA_035526605.1 Pyrinomonadaceae bacterium
TGTGTTGAAACAGGCATGTAAAGCATTTTCTTTTGTTTGTTAAATGCTGCGCCACGTGCGAAAATCTGACGTTTCGGAAGGAGAACAGAAGTTGTTTGTAGAGACCAAAACCAAGACCAAGCTGCTCAAAAAGATGGGCAAGGCCATCGGCGACTTCGGCATGATCGAGGAAGGCGACAAGGTGATGGTCTGTTTGTCCGGCGGAAAGGACAGCTTCACGATGCTCGATCTGCTGCTGGACGTGCAGCGCCGGGCGCCTGTGAACTTCGAGATCCTGGCGGTCAACCTCGATCAAAAGCAGCCCGGCTTTCCTGAAGAGATTCTTCCCGATTACCTGACCGAGCTTGGCGTCCCGTTTCGCATCGTCGAAGAAGACACTTACACGATCGTCAAGGAACATGTGCCGGAGGGGAAGACGTTCTGTTCGCTTTGCTCGCGGCTGCGGCGCGGTATCCTGTACACCACCGCCATCCAGGAAGGATGCACGAAGATCGCGCTGGGCCACCATGCCGATGACATCATCAATACTTTTTTCCTGAATCTGTTCTACGTCGGCCAGCTCAAAGCGATGCCGCCGATACTTCGCTCGGATGCGGGGACTAATACGATCATCCGACCGCTCGCGTACTGCCAGGAAAGTGAGATCCAGAAATACTCGGACGAACGTCAGTTCCCGATCATTCCGTGTAACCTTTGCGGATCGCAACCGAATCTAAAGCGTGCGCGCATCAAGCGACTGGTGAGCGAGCTTGCGGCGGAAATTCCCAGTTTCCGTTCGTCGATCATCACCGCTCTGACGAACGTGACCGGCTCACACCTTCTCGACACGGAGCTTTACGACTTCCGAAATTTCGAACCGCTTATCAAGAAAATTCCGGCGGGGCACGGCAGTGTGGAAAAAGAGCTCGATGCGGTTTTCGACCACAGCGAGCCCAACTTCGTGCCCAATCTGATTCAGGCGGCGGGATTGGAAGCGGCGAATTGAGCCGTCCCCAACCCTTACTTCAACTTCCGCGGCTTGAATATAGAATCATCCACCGGGACGTTGTGCTTCACCGTTTTCAGATGCGTGACGATGTTGCCGTTTGAGACAGAGAAGCTCGATGTCTTGAACGGCAGCTTTATGCCGTCGACGTCGCGATAGTCCGAGTACGTTACCGTGAAGGGAATCTCGACGCTGCTGGTGCTCGACACCTGGACTCCGTCGCGCTTCATCAGCAGGAAAGTTTTCGTCGAATAGTATTCCGTAAACTTCGATCCCTTCTCGGGTGTGAACGTGACGGCGTAGCATTCTTCCTCGCCACACTTTGCGACGCTTAGGACATCGATGCTTTTGTATTTGGTTTTCCAGTCCAGAACCCCGTAAAAGTCAGCTCCCAGACGGACATCTTCGAGACGCTTGCCGGTATATTTTTCCACCGGAGCGAACGAGTAAATTTCTTCACCCGTAGTTCCGTCGAAGAAATCGAAACCGGTCGCGATAGTTTTACCTAACGCGGTTAGTGTCGTCTCCGTCGCCGATTTGTTCGGAGCCTTGGCGTAAGAGGTGCCGAAAGCTTTCACTCCCTGATTCTCGAGATCGATATCGAAGGTGGAAACGCGAGACGTTAATTTTTTCCAATTCGCTTCGCCACCCGCCGCCTGCAGAACTTTCGCATTTAGTTCATCTACCGCGATCGGCGGTTTCCCGCCCGCCGGTTTGTAACCAAACTCGCCCTCGGGCTGAACCGCGACGATCTTCTCGATCTTCCCTCCGGCATCGCGCACAACCTTCAGCCAATAAGTATCGGGAAGCGGCGACAACGAAAATGCATCCTTACTTTTCTCCAAAAGCGCGTACGGCTGTTGGCCGGCGAGGACCATCGAAACCTTGCCGTCGACATCTTTTATCTCGGCTTGCTTTCCGGATGTCTCCGACGTGTACGTACCGATCAGCGGTCTTGCTGCTTCGGTCGAAACCGGCGCCGATTTTGCTACCGAGCCGTCAGCATTTATCCGCGGAAGAGTGTAATTGCCCTGCGGCTGCTGGAGATACATTTCGGTCGCGTCACCCTGCTCTGGTAGAAACTTGACCGCGAAGCCTTCGGGGGCGCCGGCGAGCTTGAATTGCCGCGGTGCAAATCTTTGAAGCTTATAAGCCGGCTGGCCGGGAACGGTGAGCACGAGATCTTCGCCCTCGATCTTTACTTCCATGTCGACGCCGGCGGCCTCGAGCCGGTACTTGCCGGCCATGAATTGCATCGTCTTTTGCGAAAGCTTTCCGTTATCTTCCGGCGAGCTTTCGCCCAGAATGTTCTTCCAGACGATCGGCATCAGCTCGCCGCCGAGGCTCGAAGCCGAAACGTTCGTCAGCATTACGAATCCCAATTTCTTTTCCGGGATCATGGCGACGAGCGAGTTGAAACCGTCAATGTTCCCGCCGTGCTGAACGACCGTCATCCCGTTCCATTTTTGCAGAAACCAACCGAGTCCGTAGTTTGTCGTGCCCGACGCATTCACTTTCATCTGCGGCTTCAGCCATTCCGCGAAACTGTTCTCCGACACCAGGCGCTTTCCATCGACGCTGCCGCCGCCGAGCACGAAGCGCAGCCACTGCGCCATGTCCCTCGCCGATGAGTTTATCGACCCCGCCGGGGCGACTTCGTTGATATCCCGGTACGGCAGCTTCTCAGTTTCCTTCGTGTCGAAGTTGTAGTTGTAGCCGAATGACTTGTCGGCGACCTTTTCCATTTCCTTCATCGACATCGACGTGTTGTTCATGCCCAGCGGTTTAAAAATACGCTCCGGAACGAACTTCTCCCACGGCATCTTCTGGACCGTAGAGACGATCTCGCCGCCGGCCGTGAACATGATGTTCTGGTACTGGAATTTTTCGCGGAGCTTCGCCGTCGGCCGCGATTGAGCCGCAACCTGGATCAGCTCCGACCGCGTGAGCCTCCCCGTGACCATCGCGAGGTCGGTCCGGTTGAGCCCCGAAGAGTGCGACAGCAGGTCTCGTATGGTTATGTTCTTGTCCGTTTCCGGGTCGTACATCTTGAAATAGGGAAGATACTTTTTCGGTGAATCGTCGAGAGAAAGTTTACCCTCGTCCTGGGACATCAGAACCGAAAGCGCGGTGAAGGCTTTGGTCGCCGAGCCGATCGCGAACTGCGTATCCGGAGTCACCGCGATCTTGTTTTCAAAATCCTTATAACCGAGTCCTTTCATGTAGATGATCTTGTCGTCCTTGACGATGACCAGCGACATCCCGGGAATACCCAGCTCTTTCCTCCGTGCCTCGAGCTTCTCCTCGATCTTCGCGAGACCCGCGGCATAGGTCGCATCTACTGCCTGAACCGCCGCCGTTTGGGCGAGGCCGAGCGGCAGCGACACGGTGAGAAACGAAAGGATGAGGGCGGACGCAAAAATAAAACGATGGACTTTGTGATTCATAAGATTTCTCCGGAACGAAAAGGGGCTCGGACATCATACGGGAAGCGCGGCGGAAAAGTTTATTTTCCACCGAAGCATCCTGGGCTAAAATCCTTGTACAACATCGGAGCGAGAACACATATGCGAAAAGTTACATTCGGCGGCGCGAACAGCCTGGACAATTTTATCGCTCGGCCCGACGGCGCCGTCGACTGGTTGATGTGGGGCGAAGAGGCCGGCGAGATAATGAAAGACTTCTGGCAGAACATCGACACGATGGTGATGGGCCGGAAGACCTGGGACGTCGCGCTCGCAAATTCTCCAAAGCCAAAAGAGGGATCGGCGAATCCTTACGGCGATATCAAAACCTACGTCTTCTCGCGAACGCTCGAAGCCGGCGATCAGGACGGCGCCATTATCCTGAATGACGATGCAGGAGAATTCGTTCGCAGCTTAAAGACGCAGGATGGAAAGGATATCTGCGTCATGGGCGGAGGCGAGCTCGCCCGTGATCTTTTCGAAGCCGGCGTGATCGACGAGATCGGTTTCAACATCCACCCGGTTCTGCTCGGAAAAGGAATTCCACTCTTCCATACCATGACCCGGCAGATCGATCTCGAGCTCCTCGAGTGCCGCCCGTTCAAGAACGGGTGCGTGTATGTTTTGTATCGAGTGCTTTGACTCTATCGAGACCCGATAGTCTCGACAGACTCATCCCCAAACCCATCAGCAGAAAGAACATCATCGCGACTTCCTGATCCCCGAGGTTGTAGTGCACCAGGCCGCTGCTAAAAAATCCGATCGGTCCACCGAGGCACCCAAGAAATATTCCTCTTGTCAGCCAATCCGCCGCCGTCGCGAACGATCTCCAAAGCGACCTCGCGTAAACGCCGAGTGCGATGAGCCATATCAGCAGTGCAGGCAGACCTCGCTCCACAACTAAATTCAACGGGGTCGAATGAAAATGTCCCTGGTTCAAACGTCCGTCGTCGAACATGTGCCACTCGGGCGCGAATCGTTTTATCGAATCCATCCCGACACCGAGCATGAAATTCCGAGGGCTCGAAGTCCAGAGATCGAAACCTTCCCGCCACACCGTCTGGCGCCACCTGATCGATTCGTCTTTCGTATCGAAGAATCCGACCTGCCGGCTTTGCTGCAAAAACAGCAGGCCGATGATGATGATCGGCAATCCGATGAGGCCCGCCGCCAAAAGCCATTTGCGTCCGAGTCCGACCAACACCATGACGGCGGCCGAGATCAAAAACGCGAGCTGAGAGGCGCGAGTCACCGTGAGAAGAAGCGCGAGCGACATCGCGGCGAGGCAAATGAAGAGAAGGAGAGAGGGGAAGCGTGGGAACGCATTACTATCTCCGATCTCTCGTCTCTCGTCCCCAGTTTCCTGTTTCCGGTTTCTCGTCTCCCGTCCACCCTTTCCCCACCTCTCCCAAAGCCCGGCGACAAACAACCCGAGCAGCAGCGACAGGACCAGTTGCAGGACCTCGGCGTAAGTCGTGTAGTGGCCATAAAATCCGGTCGACCGCCAGTTGCGGCTTTTTTTCCAGGTGGAGAATCCGAGCCGCGACGTTGCGTCCGTGCCCGCGAGAAGATCGGCCCGTTTCACATCGACGACAAACTCGAAATCGGGACGGTAGAACTTAATTTTTGTTATTTCGTTGGCTTCAACCGCGAGCCGCACGTCCTCTGGGTCCCGTACTTTCTTTCCGTTTGCCTCAAGCAGCGCGTCGCCTTCCCAAAGAAAAGCTTTCGCGAGCGGCCCTTCGGGCGCGAGCCCGTGAATCTCCACGCCCCGTCCGATCAGTCTTTGAACCGGCGTCCAAATGACGTTGACCATACACGAAACGATCAACGCAATGGCCAGCATGTGTGCCGCTTTTCGGTTGCGGACGTTATAAAAGACGAAATAGAAGATCAGGAAAACGGCCACGCCGCGCAGTTTGTTGATCGAGATGTCCGGAGCGTAAGACGTCAGCGAAGTTAGCGCCGACCACGCGAAGAAAAGCCAGAGCGCGACATTCAGCGTGCGGGGCGGACCCGCCTGCGCGTGAACGCCGCCGGATCGCCGTGAAAGCACGACGCTGATCATCCACGCCAGCATCCCGGTCAGCCAGGCGATCTGCGTCGCGGCGATCGAATGCGGCGCAGAGAGCACCATTAGCACCAGGAAAACGAAGGCGACGCGCTGGAGCCACCGAACGGATGACGGCGCAGTATCCGTCCCGGCGAGAGAGTCGAGGCGTTCGAAAAATCCCGGCATAAGTGCGAGTATTATACACAGTCAGATTTAGCCCATGAGCTCAGACGATATTCAAACCGACCTATCGTTAAAGGCGGAGATCAACCTTTATTACGACCTGCATAGGCCCGAACGTGCACGGAACGCGCCCTTGATGATCGCCGTGCACGGGTACGGCGCGCACAAGCGATACATGATGCGCGAGGCCCGCCTTGTCGCACCCGAGAACTTCGTCATCGCCTCGGTCCAGGGCCCGCACCAACATTTTCGGCAAACCGGCGAAGGTTATCGAGTCGGCTTCGGCTGGCTTACCGATCACAATCCTGAAGAATCCATCCGGCTTCACCACGAGTTTCTACTGCGAGTGATCGAAAAACTTACAAGCGAAGGAGTCGCGGACCGGTCGCGAATATATCTTTACGGATTTTCCCAATCATGCGCGCTCAATTTCCGTTTCGCGTTTACGCATCCGGATGTCCCACGCGGCGTTGTCGGCATGTGCGGCGGCGTTCCGGGAGATCTTGAATCCAATCCGGCCTACCAACCGTTCGGGGCCCGGACCCTATACATTTACGGTGACGAGGACGAGTTTTACCCGCAAGAGAAGTTCGTAGGTTTTGAGAAGAAGCTGCGTGACACGCTGCCGAATTTCACATCAAAGCAGTACGCGGCGAAGCACGAAATAACCGGAGAGATGCGGGCCGACGTCGAGGCGTTTCTGGCGACAGAGTAGCGATGTCCGGCGGCGATGATCCGAATCGTTCTTATGAAGTATATCGCGACATTTGCGTTCGTCCTTTTGTGTGCCGGTTTGGCTGCCGCACAAGTTGCACCCAAGGTGCGCCACCCGGCAATCGCTTTGTTCGAGAAAGGCAAATTTGCGGAAGCTGCTACCGCTTTCGAAATCGCAACCAAAACCGATGAGTTCAAGGCCGATGCCGAGATCTGGAATTACCTCGGTTTGTCTTATCTCGCGATCGGCAAAGTAAAGAACGGCCGGAAGGCCTTCGAAAAAAGCGTTGCGCTGAACGCATCGAACGCGATCTACCGGTCCAACCTCGCGTACGCGTCCCTCATGAGTGGGGATATCGGAAAGGCTCGCGAAAGCGCGGAGAAAGCGATCGCACTTGATCCGAAAAAACCCGGACCTTACGAGGTACGAGGCACGGCAAACTTCTGGCAGCGCAAACTGGATCAAGCCGAGCGCGACGCCGAACTGTTTGTACAGCTCGATCCTGCAAACCCTCAGGCATACCTACTCAAGTCGGACATCCTGATAGCGAAGCTTGGCGAACAATTGATGTCTTCCAAGACATCTAGCGAGAATGATTATCTGAAGCGCGCGAACGAAACTCTCGAAACGGGCGCAGCGAAGTGCAAAGCGACGGCGATATGCGCGGAGATCGCGCACCGGCATGAGGCGATCGCGGCTTTTTATGAGCACTTCTCCCGGGATCGCACTTCGCCCACGCTTCCCGGAACTGTCCCGGTTCCCGAGCCCGATGTGACGCCGATAAAAATAAAGCGGCAGCCACCGGCGCATTACACGGACGAGGCCCGGAACCAAAATGTTCAAGGCGCGATCCGCGTCGCAATATTATTGGGTGCAAGCGGGAAGGTCGAATATATTCTGTTCCTCAGCAGGCTTGGATTTGGGCTGGAGCAGGAGGTTGTGAAAGCGGTGCGCGAGATCCGGTTTGAGCCAAGAACGAAGAACGGAAAGCCCGTATCCACGGTGGTTATCCGCGAATACACATTCAGCATTTACTAGCCGCGCAGCTTTACACTACGGATCTCGACTTTCCCGTCGAGCCCCGGCGGTAATGTAAGCCGCGGTTCGTTGTTTCCATCGAGCTCCACACGCAAATTCTCCGTGCGAACGTTTTCGAACAAGGATTTCCCCCCGAATAGAACGACACTCGCGCGTTTCCCTCCGTCGACGGGAACCGAGTAGACGCGCTCGATCCGTTTCTCGCCGATCCGAAACGCAACGTCGACGACTGTTTCCAGCACCGCCGCCTTGGGATTGGAAACGCTGACCGGGACCTGCTTTGCGGTGAAATCGACAATGCGATTCGCAAGGTCGATGCGCTCGGTCGAGACCGAGGTGAGAGAGCGAATAAAGTTCGCCGGCCCGCGGACACGCACCTTCGTTGGGGTTATTGTTTCGGAATATACCTCGTACCCTTCTGGAACTCCGCCAATCGTTTCGGTCTTTACCGCGATCTCTTTTTCTTCGACCGCTTCGATCCGCACCGCGATTCGGCCGGGCTGGATTTCCTCGAGCTTGACGCCGGTCGGCAGCGGGATGACGCTGACGCTCTCCGGGGTAAGATTTAAAACGCGATCGCCGGGAACGACATCTGATATGTCCATCGAGACGATGAGGTCATTCTTGTTTATCTGCGCCAGCTTCCGTTTATCCCCGGTGACCAGCAGATCGACTTCCTGGATCGAAGAGTTCGTGACCTCGATGTTATTCGAAAATCGCAGGGTGAGCGGGATCGAAGAAAAGCGTTGCGTCGTCGGCGTGCTCAAACCCGTGACGCCGAGCCAGAGGGCAAGCGTGATCGCGAGCGCAACAAGCTTCATCACCCAATCCTCGAGAAATATCTTCTTGAATATTTGCTTCAGCCAGAGCATCGCTCTAGTGGTAAGTGTTGAGCGGTAAGTGGTAAGTGAAGAACGGAAACATCTGCGCCTTACCACTTACCACTTACCCCTATCCTATTGTTATCTCCGTCTCGGTTTCCTTCATCGTTTTCGTCTGCTCCCGTTTTGCCTGAACTAGCGGAACCTGCACCGCGTCGAGCAAAGTTTTCCTGAGCTGCGTGGTGTCCAGATTTCGCCGGATCTCGCCGGCCTCGACATAGGTTATCAACCCTGTTTCTTCGGAAACGACCAGCGAGATAGCGTCGGAGCCTTCGGTAATCCCGATCGCCGCACGATGCCGTGTGCCGAGATCCCGCGAGATGCTCGGGTTTTTCGTGAGCGGCAGGAATACGGAAGCCGCGGCGAGACGTTCGTTCTGGATCACGACCGCCCCGTCATGAAGCGGCGTTGCCGGATTGAAGACCGAGACCAACAGGTCGTAACTGATCCGGGCGTCGAGCTGGACGCCCGCGTCGATAAAATTTCTCAAGCCGACCTTTCTCTCGATGACGATCAAGGCGCCGGTCTTTTCCGACGCGAGCGTCGTGACCGCGAGCACGATCTCGTCGTAAACGCTTCCCCCAAACTGCCCGCGCTGCTTTTTCATAATGGGGAATCGCAGCCGGTTGGCGAAGAAGATTAGGGCCTGCCGTATCTCGGATTGAAAAAGAACGATGATGGCGAAGCCGATGTAGAAGACAGCGTACCTGAGAACGAATTCGAGTGTCGCAAAATCCTGCTCGATCGCGATCCAGTAGAGCAGGCCGAGAAGTATCAGACCGACGACGGTCGGAACCGCGCGGGTCCCGCGAAGCAGCTTCAGCACCACATACACCAGAATGAAAACGAGCGCGATGTCGATGACATTCCGCAGCACGTTGATCGTGATGTACTCCGTGATCCGCATAAAAAGCGACGCCGTCCGCGGTTAGAATACCATACGTCTTTTTCACTTCGGCTTGACGATGCCGCCCATAATAACGCCGACGAAGAAACCCGCTTTGTCGATCACCGCGACCGCACCGCAGCCGTTCGCTGCGGCAAGATCGTTCGCTTCGCGGATCGGTGTTCCGGTCTCGACGAACTGCTCCACCGTCACCGGCCGCATCGCGTCCCGCACGAGCGTCTTGCTCCAAACGGACCGGTCGATGCGTTTGAGATCCTCGAGCAGCAGCATCCCGTAGAAATGCTTGTCCTTTGCGACCGCGAAGACCGTCTGTCTGTGCAGCGGCAATGTGCGATCGACAAGATCGTGAATCGTCGTTCCCGGGTCGACGCTCACCGGAAGCTGCATGACGTCGTCGACGTGAACGGCACGCGACGCCTCGATCTCTCGAAGGATCGATTTAGCCGAGTCGTACAAAAACAAACCCGCGAGCACGGCCCAAAAGCCGGTGAAGAATTCGCCATAGACGATCACGAACAGCATCCCGAGCACGATCAAGCCGACCGCGATCACCTGCCCGCATCGTCCGGTAAGGATCGTCGCCTCGGTCAGATCCTTTCCGTTTTTCCAAAGATACGCACGCAGGACGCGGCCGCCGTCGAGCGGGTAGCCGGGAAATAAATTGAAAACCGCGAGCAGGAAATTCGACAGCGCGAGAAGGAAGAGAAGTATCGCGAGTATGTCGAGCGCGCCCGCGTTCGCCGCAGCCATCAGGCCTAGAAAAAAAAGCGTGAGGATAAAACTCGCGGCCGGCCCCGCGATCGCGACGCGAAACTCCGCACGCGGCGTCTCGGGCGGACGCCGAAAACGCGTCAGCCCGCCAAACGGGTGAAGCACGATCTCGACCACCTCGAGCTTCTCCCACCGCGCCGCGACCGCGTGTGCGAACTCGTGGAAAAATATCGAAGCAAAAAACACCAGCGTCGTCGCGATCCCCAGGACCACACTCCCCGCAATGTTCCCAACCAGCGGATTAACACTCGCGGCCGTGATCGCGGACATCAACCCGACGACAAAAAACCAGCGATAATCCGCCCGAACGGGAATCCCGGAAACGTGTCCCAGGACTGCTTGTCGTTTGAAAGATTCCGCGAATCGCATACGGCTTTTTGGATGCAGCCAGATTAGCAAT
>DATLCA010000093.1:0-2123 GCA_035526605.1 Pyrinomonadaceae bacterium
ATTTGCCCAGAAGGCGAATCTTGGACAGAGCGAGCCGGCGCGGCTTAAGAAATGGAAAGAGATGCGCCTGTATGAACAGGTGATGAAAGCCCGCGCGGGTCGTGAAAAGTTCATCCTCCACGACGGGCCGCCGTACGCGAATGCCGACATTCATATCGGTACCGCGCTCAACAAGATCCTCAAAGACTTTGTCGTCAAGACTCGTTCGATGATGGGTTATGAAGCGCCGTACGTTCCGGGTTATGACTGCCACGGTTTGCCAATCGAGACGCTGGTTGAGAAGAAGCTCGCCGAGAAGGGAAAGAACAAGAACGATCTGCCCGTCGCGACTTTTCGGCGGATCTGCCGCGATCATGCTTCCACCGCAATGGCCGGGCAGACGCGTGACTTTCAGCGGCTGGGAATTCTTGGCGAATGGGAAACGCCTTACCTGACGATGTCGCCTGAGTACGAATCGTCGACGGCGCGTCTGTTCGGGAAGTTTCTCGAGCGCGGCTTCGTTTACAAAGGGCTCCGGCCCGTTTACTGGTGCATCCACGACCAGACCGCTCTCGCGGAAGCGGAAGTGGAATATAAGGATCACACGTCGCCGTCGGTTTACGTAAAATTTCCCCTCAAATCGGATGCGGCGCAGATCGACGGGGCACTTGCCGGGAAGAATGTGTTCCTCGTGATCTGGACGACGACCCCGTGGACGCTGCCGGCGAATATGGGAATCGCGGTACATCCTGATTTCGATTATTCGGCGATCGTCGGGAGTCCCGCCGGTGGGAGTCCGGCCGTTGGGAGTCCCGGCTTTAGCCGGCAATCCGGGAGCGAAGAGCCGCCTGAAGGCGGGGCTCCAAACGGGGGCGATGTTTTCATCGTTGCTTCGGAGCTCGCAAAAGCATTTGCCGAAACATGCGGTTTCCCGGAGTACGAAGAGCTGGCGCGATTTAAGGGATCGAAGCTGGATCGCCTCGAAGCAAAACACCCGTGGATCGACCGGACCTCGCTCATCATGAACGGTGAGCACGTAACGCTTGGCGAAGCCGACGCCGAAACCGAGCTCGACGTGCGTTTTGAAAATAAGTCCGCCGGAAAATCAGGGACCGGCTGCGTCCATACCGCACCCGGTCACGGAGCGGATGACTTTCATGTCGGAAAAAAGTACGGCCTCGAGATCTACAATCCGGTGGACGCCGCCGGGAACTTTATCGCCGAAGTCGAGCATTTTGGCGGGATGAATATCTTCGATGCGAATCCGAAGATAGTGGAATTTTTGCGTGAGACCGGGATGCTGATGTTTTCCGAAAAGTACCAGCACCGATATCCGCATTGCTGGCGCTGCAAAAATCCGGTCGTGTTTCGGGCGACACCGCAGTGGTTCGTGTCCATGGACGAAGTGAGTTCGATCGCCGATCGCGGATCGCGGATCGCGGATTCCGTTGCTGCGCACGAGGCTCCTCGACAACCGGACGCCGCGGACGAAATCCGCGATCCGCGATCCGCAATCCCTAATCTGACCCCGCTTCGTCAGCAAGCCCTCGACGAGATAAGCCGCGTGAAGTGGTACCCGACGTGGGGGGAGGGCCGTATGGCGAACATGTTCAAAGGGCGCCCCGATTGGTGCGTTTCGCGACAGCGTTCATGGGGCGTCCCGATCCCCGTCTTTTATTGCCAGGCGTGCGACGAGGCTGTCGCCGATCCGAAGATCATCGATCATGTAGCAGATATATTCGCCAAGGAAACCTCCGACGCCTGGTACGCGCGCCCGGAAAGCGAACTTCTTCCCGACGGGTTCAAATGCCCGAAGTGCGACAGCGCCGATTTCCGGAAAGAGACCGACATCCTCGACGTCTGGTTCGACTCCGGCTCGAGCTGCGTCGCGGTTCTCGAAACGCGGGGCGAGACGCTTCGGTTTCCTGCCGACGTTTATCTCGAAGGCGGCGACCAGTATCGCGGCTGGTTCAATTCGAGCCTTAGCTGCGGAATCGCGGCACACGACAAAGCGCCTTATAAACAGATCATCACGCACGGATGGGTCGTTGACGGCGAAGGGAAAAAGCAGTCCAAATCGCTTGGCAATGTTACTGCCCCTCAAGAGATCATCGACAGATCCGGTGCTGAGATACTGCGCCTGT
>DATLCA010000094.1:0-3317 GCA_035526605.1 Pyrinomonadaceae bacterium
AAAGTTGTGGTCGAACTCGTCCATGCACGGATGGGTGATTATCATCACGCCGCCTTTTCGCAGCAGTGGTTTGTTGCGGTACATGTTGAAGTGATAGCCGAGGGCCATCACTTGCACGAGCAGCGGGTTGAGCGCCGAGTACACGTTGTACGGCGAAATGTCCGGAATGCCGGAGATCAAAATATCGCACTGCCCTTTCACGGGGATCTCGTACTGACGGTAATTCAGCTCGAGGATCTTCTCGTGCACGGGCTCTGTCAGACCCGCATAACATCCGATCAACTCATACTGCGCGGGGATCGCGTGCAGCATCTTTCTTCGCGCGGCCCGTGGAAGTTTCGAGAAGGTCCGCTTCATCGCTTCCCACTTCATGCGGTCGGCGAAGGTGAAATCGTCCTCGTTCCTCGTCAGGATGTCGTATCCATCCGAAAACATTTTGTTGTTGAGCGCGGTTTCGATGTGAAAAACCTTGCAGTTCTCATCGACGAGCTTCCCGAGCCGGATGACTTTGTGATTCAGCTCCGACGCCGGCGGATCCATGTACGAATGCGAATCGCGGATCGTCTGCGGCTCATGGTGCGCACGCAGAGATTCGTAATCGCATAGTCCAACCGCGACGGATTTGTGACCGCCGTCCATCGGGACGAGGTTGATGTTGAGATAAATGAGCAAGTCGCTTTCGATCGCGCGTTTGTTTACTCGAAGCGGTTCGTTGTGGCGCGTATGACCGAGCGTGATCAGATTCTCATCATCTTCCGCGTCGTGATTGTAGAAGCGATCGGGATGATATTCGTTAAATATGTCGGCGCCGACCATCCGCTTCATTTCCCACTCGGTCATCTTGCGGTGGAGCGAGTTCGCGATGATCAGGTGAATGTCATCGACGCCATTCGCACCGCACATATCGAGCACGACTTCGAGCATCGTCTGGCGCATATCCGGGATCGCCATTGGCGGCAGCGGAAGCGAGATATCGTCCATCGCGATCGTCACGCGCATCCCAGGCTCGAGCAGAGCATAAAGCGGCTCCATCTCCAGCGGATGATTTACGGCGTAGCGGATCGCGGCTTCGCGGTTTGGCAAACCTTTGATCGGCGGATTCGGATAGATCACACGCGTGCCGATCGGAATGTCCTCAAGAATAAAATCCTCGCCGTTCGGCATGATCCGAGGGGCGGAGTCCTTGTCGATGTAGACGATGGATTCGTGTGTTTTGCGTCGTAATTGAAGCGCCATAACTAATATCTGATCTGGATAAAACGGCTTCCTAACGGAACCCGCAACTCCCTCGGAAACAGCTGGTTAACGACTCTCTCCCTCTCGCGAGCTCTCTTTTGCCAATCGATCATTTCCGTCGCGCCGTAGGAGCGAATCTTAACTTCGCCATCATCCGTCAAAACGAACTCTATATCTTCAGAGAAGTCACCCTTTTCCGTAGTCGTGAAATAGAAAAGGTAGTACGCGGTTCCACTGACGCCAGGATAGTACCTCTCTGCCGGCTCAGGCGGCGCCGCACGAAAGAACTCGGAAGTGGTCGGGTTGCCGAACTTCTCCTTTGCCTTTTTCATTTCGTTAACAATCGAATCGACGGAGATCTGGGTCTTGAGAATATCGGGACGCAGGTCATCCACCCGGTCTTCGCGGATCTTCTCATGGACGCGAGTGAGTGCACGCTCCTCCAGCAGTGTCCGCTCCGTATCATTCAGTCGATAGTGGTTGTATGCCGAGATGCTGACATTGATCGCACCCGCGTACATCGCCGCTGAGCCGACAATGACAATACCGGCGATGATGAGAGCACCGATGAGTACCAACGGGATGAGTACCTTTATCAGTTTGTTAGTCATGGCAGGTTACTTGAGATCGAGTATCGCCCAATCATGCTGCCTCGCGGTCTGTTTCAACCTGAAATCCGGATTTACGGCGACTGGATGTCCGACTATAGACAGCATCGGCAAATCCGAAATCGAATCGGAGTACGCATACGACTCGGACAGGTTGATATCCTCTCGTTCCGCGTATTCGCGGATCCATTTTGCTTTCGTCGCTGACGCCATCACGGGCGGAAGGACGCGGCCGGTCGCGTAGCCGTTTACGAACTCCAGCCGGTTCGCGACGAAGTCGTCGATGCCTAGATGATCTACTAGTCGCTTAATTGTGAAATCGAGCGCTCCCGTCAACACGACCTGGCGATGGCCGATCTTCTTACCCTGGGCGATCAACTCCGGTGTACCGTCATATATCGCCGGCTTTAGGACTTCTTCAAACAGCTCATCCGAGAAATAACGGAGACGGTCCTGCGAGAAGCCTTCGTAGCTTCTGAAGAACACTTCATTAAAAACGTTTCGAGAGTAGAGGTCCGTGATACCGAAGAATGGAAGCTTCGCAAGGGTTCCGACGCTCTTCTTCGCGGTCTGCCATAAACCCTGCTGGCGCTTCGCATAGAAACCAAGCGTGTGAACAAGATTAGTGCTAACGAGAGTCCCTTCTAGATCGTAAAAAGCCGCAGCCTTTCCGTTTTTTTTCATGCGAACGTGTGCTATGTTAGTGACGCTTTCCGTAGATCAGTAGCAGGATTCTAACACGCATCACCGAAATTGCGACATGAAGAGGCTCAACCTTTACATTTTAATTACATTTGTAATTACATGGTGGCCACTCCCTGCGTGCTCGACCAGATCGGCAGCCACAATTCCCCGCGAAAGCATCTCGCCGGAGGCAGTTCAGAAGGCACTAATCGACTCTGACAACCTTTTTAAACAAAGAGAAGATCCGGACAAGCTTCGAGCCGCGATAAAAACCCTGGCCGCAGTCCGCGATCTGGACAATCGTAATTATCAGGTCGAGTGGACCTTCGCGAAGTACAATTATTTTCTGGGCAAGCTTTCAACCAACGGAGACGAAGCCGAAACTGCGCTCGGTGCGGGTCGCGACGCCGGAAAGATAGCGTCGCGGATAGACCCACAGAAACCCGATGGGCATTTCTGGTACGCCGCGAATTTGGGTGAGCTTTCGAAACGCAGCCCCATCACTGTCGGACTGCAATCGGTGAGTGAGATTAAGGAAGCGATGAATAAGGTCATAGAACTGGAGCCCGGCTACCAGTCGGCTAGTGCGTATGACGCTCTGGCTCAGGTCGAGCTCGCCACCCGCCTGAAAGGCGGTGACGCACGAAAGGCGGTCGAGCTGCTCGAAAAGGGCCAGCAGATCGCTCCCGAGAATTCCAACATTCGCCTGCATCTCGGCGAAGCCTATCTCGCGGTAAAGCGCGACGCCGATGCCCGCAAGGAGCTCGATTACGTTTTGCAGATGAAGCC
>DATLCA010000095.1:0-7922 GCA_035526605.1 Pyrinomonadaceae bacterium
CGTCAACACCTACATCCCCAACGGCAGCGAGCTCTGGAGTGATAAATTTAATTTTAAGCTGGACTGGCTCCAGCGGCTTCGCCGCTTTTTTGATGAGACCTGCGACATCAATTCCGATGTGTTGCTGTGCGGAGATTTCAATGTCGCGATGGAGGATCTCGATGTCTGGAACACCGCGGTCTGGGAAGGCAAGATACATTTTTCGAAACCCGAGCGGGCGGCCATGACTCATGTAAAGCAGTGGGGCTTTGTCGATGTTTTTCGAAAACTGAATCCCGACGCGAAGGAATTTTCCTGGTGGAATTATCGAGAAGGTTCGTGGCAGAGAAATCAGGGCCTTCGCATCGATCACATATGGACGTCACCGTCGCTGGCTGAAAAATGCACGCGCTGCTGGATCGATAAAGCGCCGCGGACCCTGGAAAAGCCGAGCGATCACACACCGGTGATTGCGGAGTTCACTGTCTGATTCCGAAATGATCAATCGCTTCAGTCGCATTCATCAAGAATTCGGCATCAAGGTGTCGGCCAGAATTGTTTTGTTGCTCATCGGTCTCGTCGCAACGCCCGTCATCGGATGGGTCGCGTTCTCTAGCCTTTGGCCCGCTCTGGCGGTCGTCTTGGGACTCGTGCTTGGATGGGTACTTCGGCGAACGATCGTCGATCGCTTCGAGGCTTTATCGTGGGCTCTTCCCGCCGCTCTGTTTGCTTACGGGATCGTGCTGTTTATCGGCGAGCGGCTGGGCTTGCCACGTGAGGCTCAGCTTCTGATCATTACCGTGACCACCGTTATCGTGTTTGATCTGCAGTTCTGGTGGTTTTCGGATCCCTCTATTGTGGCGACCCGGCAGGATGGACAATGAAAATCGCCACCTGGAACGTCAACTCGATCAAGTCCCGCATCGACCACGTCCTCAAGTGGTGCACTGAAAATCAACCCGACGTCCTGTGCCTACAGGAGACAAAAATCGTCGACGAAAAATTTCCGGCACTGAAGCTAAAGGCGATCGGCTATCCGCATCTCGCGATTCTCGGGGAGCGGGCGTACAACGGCGTCGCGGTTATTTCTAAAATCCCGCTTTCGAACGTCGTCACCAAACTGCCGGGCGACAAGAACGACAACCAGAGTCGATTCATCTCGGCCAGCGTCGGCGGTGTGCGGCTTGTAAATGTTTACGGCCCGCACGGGACGAGTCAGAGCACGCCCAAATACCAGTTCAAGCTCGATTGGCTTGGGCGGCTGAGAAAATATTTCGACAAGAATTTTTCGCCTGACGAAAACGTCGTGCTCCTGGGCGACATAAATGTCGCGCCGCACGAACCGGACGTTTGGAGCGTGGCTGCATGGCGCGGGAAACTTCACTTTACAAAACCCGAACGCGACGCGATCCAGCAGGTGAAGAAGTGGGGATTCGTCGATCTGTTTCGCCAGATCAACGGCGACGAGCAGGAGTTCTCATGGTGGAGTAACTTTCGAAACGATTTCGAAAAAGATCGCGGACTTCGCATCGATCACATTTGGGCGTCGCCGCCGCTGGCTGAGCGCTGTACCGATTGCTGGATCGACAAAGAACCTCGGGGCTGGGACCATCCTTCCGATCACGCACCTGTCGTTGCAGATTTTATTTAGAGGACTGACGGCCTGGCCGCGACTATCCGATCTTTACGGTCGTCATCGAAACCGATCCGCCATCAAATCCGTCGACCGGAAATGTAACCGCGTCGTCACTCGTTTGGGTTCCAAGCACATACAACAAGGGCAGGTAGTGATCGGGCGTCGGAGCGGAGAGCATCGCGTCGCGTCCGAGGGTTTCGTAATCAACCAGCGGTGCATGTTCGCCGGCTGCGATCAACTCCCTCGCCTTCGCGTCGAACCGCAACGCCCACTCGAACGGTTCGACATCGTGACGCCCCCACGCGTACGCGTGCAGGTTGTGCACGAGATTGCCGCTTCCAATAATCAGCACACCTTCATTCCGCAGCGGGAACAGACTGCGGCCGAGTTGGTAGTGGAATTCCGAGGGCTGCGCTTCATTGATGCTTAGTTGGACGATCGGGACGTCCGCATCCGGAAACACATGGCAGAGCACCGACCACGTGCCGTGATCAAGCCCCCACGATCCTTCATCCAGAATCACATCGTCGATCAACGACTCGAGCCGTTCCGCGAGGTCGCGCGATCCGGGAGCCGGATACTCGACTTCGAACAACTCTCGCGGAAAGCCGCCGAAGTCGTGTATCGTCCGCGGCTGTTCCATCGCAGTAACCGCGACGGCCGGTACATACCAATGTGCGGACACACAGAGAATCGCTTTTGGTTTCGGAATAGTTCGGCCGATCTCCGCCCACGCTTGCGTGATCGGGTTATCGGCAAGCGCGTTCATCGGGTTGCCGTGACCGAAGAAGATTGCAGGCATTCGCTCGGTCATTTCTTTTTCATCAACTCCCTGACACGCTTGAGAAGCTGTGGCATCAATGTTGTCGTTTTGCGAAGAGATCCGCTGGCGAATTTCGTCGCGAAGCCTCGGAAAGTTTTCACCGCTTCCGGCGAGTAAGGCATCCACCATGCGTTCGGCAAAATCGCTACGCGATTCACGTGAATGTGCTGCGGCTGGACTAGCTCCATCAAACCTTCGTGACCGTGAGTCCGCCCGCGGCCGGAATTCTTGAAACCGCCCCAAGGAGTCTGGCCGATGCCGTGGGTGTAGAGAACTTCGTTTACGCAGACGGAGCCGGCCTCGATCCTCTCCGCGACGCGTCTGCCTTTCTCGTAGTCGCGCGTCCACACGCTGGCTGTCAGCCCAAACTCCGAATCGTTCGCGAGAGCGATCGCTTCTTCCTCAGTCTTGAACGTCGCGATCGGCAGCGTCGGACCGAATGTCTCCTCCTGCATCGGGAGCATCTCGTTTGTTGCACCGGAGATCACGGTGGGTTCGTAGAAAAGGTTTGGAGTCCCGCCTTCAGGCGGCCCTCCCTTAGAAGTCCGGCTCAAGCCGGGACTCCAAACGCGCCCGCCGATCTCAATCTTCGCTCCTGCCTCACGAAACTCGTTGACGTGTTCTTCAACGATCTTCAACTGCCGCTCCGACGACATAGCGCCGATCGATACATCTTCCGAGTCGCCCGCGCCCTGTTTCAGCTCTCGGGTTCTCTCGACGATGAGCTTTGTCAATCTATCCGCGACGCCTTCCTGAACGTACAAGCGTTCCACCGACGAGCACGATTGTCCGGAATTACAAAACGCGCCCCAGACCGCGGCCCCGGCGGCGAGCTCGATGTTCGCGTCATTGAAAACGATCATCGGATCTTTGCCGCCCAGCTCGAGCACGACCGAAGTGAGATTCTTCGCAGCGGCTTCGGCGATCTTCTTCCCGGTGGCGACGGAGCCGGTGAACATTATCTTGTCCGGTGCGGAGTCGACCAGCGCGGCGCCGGTTCGCCCGTCTCCCGTGAGGATTTGAACCAGGTTCGCGGGGGCTCCGGCGCGTTCGAGAATTTCTCCGATCTTCAGCCCGATGAGCGGCGTGAGCTCGGACGGTTTTATGATCACGGAATTTCCCGCCATGAGCGCCATCGCTGCTTCGCCAAGTGGGATCGAGAACGGATAATTCCATGCGGGAATGATCCCGACAACACCGAGCGGTTGATACACGATTTTGGAGTAACGCCCCATCGTCGCGTAAAGGCCGATGCCGATCCGTTTCGGTTTTAGAATTCGCTCTGTGCGGCGGGCGAAGTACTGCATGAGATCGAGCACCGGCGCGAGCTCCATCGAGATGGCTTCGCCGAAAGGCTTGCCCGATTCCGCCGAGATGAGATGCGCGATTTCGTCGAGCTCGGACAAGATGACTTCGCGAGCTTTCATCACCAGCGAACGCCGCTCACGGAACGAGGTTTTTTTCCACAGGTGGAAAGCTTCTCGCGAACGGTCGACGGCGGCTCGCACTTCCGCTTCCGAGGTCTGAGCGACGCGCCCGACTTCAGCTCCCGTCGCGGGATTGTAAGAGACGATTTGTTCCGATTCAGTCCGTATCACTGAAGCCATATCGTGATGATACATCAACAATCAAAGAGCGGGGGCAAGGCCGCCTTCCCTACCTGCTAATGCTGCCGTGATGAACAGGTCACAAGCCGTAGCAATTATGTCACGAGCCGACTCGACCACATTCGCCGGCCCGGAAGGCGGGATTGCCCCGGTTCTAATAAACCTCGGAAAAATACCCATATCGGAGCCAAAAATTCTTCTTGACATCCTTACTGCCGACGATTATTCTATGTTTCGAGGTAATGACCGAATGATTGACGC
This sequence comes from Pyrinomonadaceae bacterium, assembly GCA_035526605.1. Classification (GTDB taxonomy): domain Bacteria; phylum Acidobacteriota; class Blastocatellia; order Pyrinomonadales; family Pyrinomonadaceae; genus OLB17. Next base: position 4,307 of record DATLCA010000095.1, read on the forward strand.
CATAGATAAAACAATTCTAAATATTCTTCAGCAGGACGGCCGCACTTCCAATGCCGATATCGCGAGGCAAATTAACCTCGCGCCTTCCGCAGTGCTGGAGCGGATACGAAAGCTGGAAGAACGCGGTGTGATCCGCGGTTACTCGGCCGATATAAATCCGAAGGCCCTCGAATTCGGACTGACCTCGATCATCGCCGTCCGCACCAGCGAGTGTGGCGAGGGCGTCGGCGAGGAGCTCGCATCCATACCTGAGGTGCAGGAAGTGCACGAGGTCGCCGGCGACGACTGTTTTTACATAAAAGTATTGAGCCGCGACGCGGAGTCGCTCGGGCTCTTTCTTCGCGAGAAGATCAAGGGACTGCCGAATGTTGTCAGCACGCGGACGACTGTCGTGCTCAAAACATTCAAGGAAGGAACGATAGTTCCGATAGAACTGGAGCTGAAAAAGGCGCGGGGTAAGTGAGATGACTTTACAAGGAATTGGGAATACCGAGAGCAAGCGAAAGCTGCTGATATTGATCGCGGCTTTTTTCGCCGTATACGTTTTTTGGGGATCGACATATCTCGCGATCAAGTACGCGATCGAGACTCTTCCCCCGTTTCTGATGGCCGGGGCGCGGTTCGCCTTTGCCGGGCTGATACTGTTTGCGTGGGCCAGGCTTTCAAGTGATTACGAGACGCCGACACTAAAACACTGGAAGACGAGCTTCATCGTCGGCACCCTTCTGCTTCTCGGCGGTAACGGCGGCGTTGTGCTCGCGCAGCATTTCATTCCTTCGAGCCTCGCCGCGCTTCTCGTCGCGACCGAACCGCTATGGATCGTTTTGCTGAGTTGGCTTTGGCTCAATCGAGGCCGCCCGAACTGGAAAGTGGGGGTCGGTCTGCTACTCGGATTCACCGGTGTGTGGATGCTGATCAGCGGTCGGCCTTCGAGCGGTGCGACTTCCGAGGGCGCAGGCCAGTGGATCGGGATCCTTGCGGTTATCATCGGCGCCTTTTCGTGGGCGGCAGGTTCCGTCTACGGACTTCGCGCCACGACTCCGAAGTCGTCGCTGCTAACGGCGGGCATGCAAATGATCGCCGGCAGTGTTTCTTTGCTTCTGGTCGGGTCGGTCCGCGGTGAGTGGTCGACATTCGATCCCTCAGCGGTCTCGTCAAATTCGTTGATCGGGCTGACCTATCTGATCATCTTCGGCTCGCTCATCGGCTTCACCGCCTACAGCTGGCTGCTGAAAAACGCTCGCCCGTCGATGGTCGCGACATATGCTTATGTGAATCCCGTGATCGCTGTACTTCTCGGCTGGCTTATCGCCGGCGAATCCATGACCGGCCAGATGCTGATCGGCGCGGGCATCGTCGTTGGCTCGGTCGTACTCATCACTTCGCATAACGCCGAGGACTCAGAGCCTGAAGAAAGTACCATTCACCGTTCCGAAGCTCTTGCGGAAAATTGCGGCGCCGCATCCGCGTGAACGATTTTTTTCCACGTGTCGGGCTAGCTTGTGGCAAGCCCGACACGACGGAGAAGATCGGCAAACCTGGGATCATCGCGGAGGGGAGCTAATTCGGGAGTGACATTGAGCTCGAACATCCACGGAGTTCGTGCCAGATAAGCTTTCTCGAGCCATTCGAAAGCCTTGTCTTTATCATTCATCGTGGAGTAGATGAGGGCGATATCCATCGGCGATACATACCTTTCGCCGGACCCTGCGATAAGCTCGTCGATGACTTTCTTCGCATTCGAAAGGTCGCCCGCCCTGCCGTAGACTATACCCAACCCGGACTTGATCTTTGTGCTGTTTGCCGAGAGCGACAAAGCTTCTTTTTCCTCCACCAGCGCAGCTTCATAACTGCCCAGCTGAGCCAGTAGAAGTCCATTCTCAAATCGAGCGTCGGCGAAGTTCGGATCCATTTCGAGCAACCGTTTATTCGTTTCAATCGCCTGCTCACCCTGGCCCGCGAAACGGTAACAGACCCCGATGTCGCCGATCATCAGAAGATTCAAAGGGTCGATCTCGTTTGCCCGCTTTGCCTCCGCGATCGCCTCTTCATGGCGTCCCCGGGCGCGAAGAACATATGCCCGCAACTCGTGCGGGACCGCATAATCGCGATCCAGCTCCATCGCCTTACTAAAATGACCGTCGGCTCCGTCGAGGTCCCAGTCGAAAAACATTTTGTAAGCGCCAAGTGCGACATGTGCCTCAGCAAGGTTCGGCGCAAGCTCGATCGAACGCTCCGCCGCGGCGCGAGACTTGGGGCCAGCTTCAGCCGAGGGAATGTGGCCATTGACCCCGAGGACCGTGTAAGTATTTGCAAGCCCGGCGTATGCGAGTGCGTATTCCGGGTCGATCGCGATCGCATCCTCGTAATGCTTCTTCGCCCTCAAAAAATTTTCTTTCGTAAACTTCGCCCAGTAATAATCGCCAAGCAAATACGATCGATAAGCATCACCCTTTTTAGAGTAGTTCTTGCTTAGACTATCCTCGCCCGCGGCCGTCAGGCGCGCCTCGAGGCTCTGGGCGACGTCACGACCGATCTCGTTCTGCAGAGCGACCAGGTCGGAAAGCTTTCGCACATACTGCTTTCCCCAGATCTGATTTTCCGTCGGCGGATCGATGAGCGAGAGAAACAACGTCAGATCATTCCCGCGCAGCGTCAGCCTGCCGAAGAGTACCGCCTGCACATTGAGCTCGGAGGCGATTGTCTGCGGCGACACCTCTCGGCCTTTGAATCTAAACACGGCAGGCCGCGACTTTACATTGAGAGATGGAACCTCGGAAAGACTGTTGATCAGGGTTTCGGTCATTCCGTCGGAGAGATACTCAATCTCGTCGCTCCCGCTCTCATTCACGAAGGGCATTACGGCGATTGAACGAATATCGCGTGCGTTTTCGATGTGGGTCGCGCTCTGCGTACGGCGCGAATAGAAATACCAACCGCTCGTTAACGAGATGAGAGCAAGCGCGGCGAGCGCAGGAACGATCCACCATCGCCGAGGTCGTTCCGGTTCTCCCGGTTCCGCCACGCTCACCACCGGTTCGCTAATTCTTAGTTCTCCGACGAACCGATAACCGCGCTTCGGGACCGTCTCGATCAGTTTCCGGTCCTCGCTCTCACCGAGCGCCTTGCGGAGTCTGAAAATGTGGTGCGAAAGGTTCGCTTCTTCTACGAAGCTGTCGGGCCAGACCTCGGCGAAAATCTCGTCTTTCGAAACCGTCTCGCCCCGATTCTCGACAAGAAGCCGGAGGATCTCGACAGCCTTCGGCGTGATGTTGATGATCGTTTCACCCTGAGACAAAACGCCTCGCGCCGCATCAAGTCGAAAATCTTCAAACTCGTAAAACTGCTGACCGTCGTTTCTCATGAGCGGGATTCACCGAATGCGTTGGAGGACAACAAGTTAACAAAACGTTCATGAAAAATAAAGAAAAATTCGACGCGTAATAAAGGACTGGCTCTGCTCGCAGCCACTAACCTTGCTATCGGAGCGGAGCCTCGGACGAAGCGGTCGGGGCTTCGGTGGTTTTCGGAGATGCAGATTATGCGATCACAAACTCAGACAAACTGGCGAAGGGCGTTGCCGTCCCGCTTGAGCAAAAAGATTTTATCGGCCTTG
>DATLCA010000096.1:0-4323 GCA_035526605.1 Pyrinomonadaceae bacterium
TCCTCCTTACATATCTCCGCCGACTTATTCGTCGTGCACACGAGTTTCTTCAGTGCATCGATCTGCTGTTGCTGCCGCCGGATCACTTCTGCCTGCGCTTCGATTTGTGACTGCTGCTCGTTTACGGCGTTCACTAACACGACTCCAACGCGGTCGTACTTTACGCCTTCGACCTGGCCCTTTTCGTTCGTCGTAGTCAGCAGCGGTTCAACTGTCGCAACGTCTTCAGCGACGAGACCGAGATCCAGCATGCCTCCCTCTTTCCAATTGAACGCGACCGGCCGAAGCCGTTTGATGAGGCTCAGCCCGGATGAAAAATCGCGAACGTTGGATTTGTAGCGAAGGCTCGAGCTGCAGGTCGAGAGCCGGTTTACGGAATTGCGGCAGACGGTCGTAGTTCCTCCAGTATCGAGTAAGTTAACGGCAGTGAACGAGTCCATGTTGACGATGCCACTGAAGATCGCGTTTCCCCCCGTATCGAAAGTCAACCTGGTTGTATTGTTGGTGCGGATCCGCACGAAGCTGTTGGTGATGGACCCGAATAGCACGCCGTTCGAATCTGCACCGACGAACCCTTCGATATCATTCGTGGTATCGCGCACCGTCAAAAAAGTACCGCCCGCGTTGAAGATCCCAAGCGATCCGTTTAGCGCCGGCGTCTCGGGCTCGCCGATGGTAAGCCGATTTATCGGCGCGCTCGTCCCGATCCCTACTCGCGTATTGACCGTCGCTCCGTTGATGCCGTTTATGGAACCGAGGACAAGAGAATTGTTCGAACTCACAAATGCACGCGCACCGACCGCTGTGGCATTGCTTAGCCCATCACTACTGTTGCTGAGGTTGCCAAAGTATGAATTGGATGTGCCTGTTGTATTTCCGTCAGCGGCCGACGCTCCGAACACCGAGTTCGAGCTGCCGGTCGTGTTGCTACCACCCGCGCCGGTCCCGAAGAATGAATTTGTCGAGCCGGTCGTTGTAGCGATTCCGGAATTCGTTCCGAAGAAAGAATTGTTCTGCGCGATCGTGCTTAGCGCCCCGCTACCGGCGCCAAAATACGCGTTATTCGCGCCAGTCGTGTTTGCTTGGCCGGCGCTCCGCCCGAAGAAGGAGTTGTTCGTCGCGGTTGTATTTGCCGACCCCGCGTTCGCCCCGAAGAACGAGTTGCCAAAGCCCGTAGAACTGGAATTGCCGGCTTCAAAACCGAAAAAAGAATTACTGCCGCCACTGGTATTTGCGGCTCCGGCCGACGGGCCGAAGAACGCGTTGTTTGAACCGTTGGTATTTGCAGCACCGGTGTTACTGCCGAAAAAAGCGTTGCTCCCGCCGGTAGTGTTACTGAAGCCAGAGTTGATACCGAAGAAAGCGTTCGCGGTGCCGCCGGTGTTGTTTCGTCCGGCAAAGGCTCCAAAAAATGAGTTCGAGCTGCCGCTCGAGTTTAGACGGCCCGCCTCGGACCCGAAAAACGAATTGCCGGTACCCCCAAGATTCGTGAATCCAGCTTCCGCGCCGAAAAACGAATTGTTGGTCGACGCAGTGTTCGAGCGGCCGGCGTTGAGGCCGAAGAATGAATTGGATGTCCCAGTCGTATTATTCAATCCGGCGTTCGATCCAAAGAAAGAGTTTCCGCTGCCGGTACTTACAAGTCCGGCCCGGAAACCGAACATCGAGTTATCATCCGCGACGAGGCTATCCGAACCGGCCCCTGACCCGAAATACGAATTACGACTTCCAGTGCTGCTCGTGTCACCGGCGCCGGCGCCAAAAAAAGCATTGTCGGTGCCGGAGGAAGTCTGGGTACCTGCCTGAAATCCAAAAAAAGAATTCCGTTGGCCGACCGTATTCGCGAAGCCACTGAATGCCCCAAAAAAAGCGTTGTTTGAGCCGGTCAAATTCTCCGCTCCGGCGGCTGTACCAAAAAACGCATTGGAGGATCCCGACGTATTTTCCCTGCCGGCCTGGCCGCCGAAAAAGGTGTTGCTGCTGCCCGTCGTATTGCTGGTTCCGGCACGTGTTCCGAAGAATGAGTTCGAGCCCCCGGATGAATTGTTACGACCCGCCCCGTCACCGATAAAGGTATTCTGAACACCAAAATTCGAAGTTCCGGTATTCAAACCGACAAACGTGTTCTCTGACCCGGAGATGCCTATACCGAAGACCCTGTTTCCGCCGATGTTGAACTGTGCACCGGCGTTGATCGCCGACGCACCGGAAACAACATATTGATTGGCCGCAACACCGCCGAGTTGCGCGGCGTCGAGGCTCCTTATCGAGTGCGGCGCACTGTTGATAGGTTGCCGCGGCGCCAGTGTCGTGAACGCTCCGCCGCCAGCGGTTCGGACACGGATCTCGAGCACGCGGTCAGCACCTTGGAACTGATTTCCGAAATCCAACTGGACGGCAAATATTCCGTTCGTAACCGGTACGTTGAGACGCGTGAGGGTCGACCCGATCTGAACTCCTCCTCCATTGAACATGGCGAATTCGAAATCGTGATTGCCGTTGGCCGGGGTGCCGGAGGTGTTCAGGCTTCCCTGGTAGACGAACGTCGTACTCTGCGCTTTAACCGGGATGCTGATAAGCAACGCCAAAGCGGCGACGCTGAAATAAAATAACATTCTCCTTTTCATTCGATCTCTCCTTAGCAATATCTATCGCCTGCAAATCTGCGCGTGGGAATTTTCCGCGCAAATGTAACTTCTTAGCGCCGCGAGTTCCTTTCGCTGCCTGTCGATCTCGATCTGTTGCTGGCGGATCGTTGATTCGAGCGCCGTTATCTTGGTCGCACTTGATTCGGCCGGCGTCGGATTGCTAGCCAGCGCGACCGAACATGCGCGGATAAAACTTCCGCTCCGACACAGGTGTTCGCCGTCGACGCCGCCGAGACTGGAGACCGCGAGCGTGCCGCCCACCTCGAGCGTCGCCTGGTTCGGATTGTTGGAGCCGATCCCGACCTTGCCGTCGTGCGTGACGGTCATGATCGTGGAGCCGGCATCATTCCGCAGCACGAGGAACGACGGTATTGCAAGAACCTCGAACGAGAAGCCGTGCGGCGTCGGCGACGGGTTGGACAGATCGAGTCGCGATCGTCCAAGGGCAAGACTGCCGCCGATGTTGAACTGGCTCGCGGTTACGGTACCAGTGACGCTCGCTGGTGAATTGACTATCAGAGTTCCGCCGACACTCAGACCTCCGCCAATCGACGCTGTTTCGGCTACGCTGAGCGTCGTGCCGACGGTGAGGGATTTTTGAAACGTGCTTGCCTCTACCGCGGCTAAGGATCCACCCAAAGTTCCATTGCCGCTGATGTTGAAGTTGCTCCCCGATTGCTGAGTTGTTCGGTTCTGGATATAACTCGCGCTGTTCGGGAGCGGATTGCGCGCGTCGGTAAGGCGCGGATCGGTTGTAAGCACGTACTGGCTAGCTTGCACTCCGCCGAGGAGCTCGGTGTTAAGGCTCTTCACCGAGTAGGGCGAGCTGCTTACGAACTGCCGCGGCGCCAACGTGGTAAAGCTTCCCTGCCCTGCGGGACGTACGCGGATCTCGAGCCATCTATCCGCGCCCGGAAACTGGTTTCCAAAATTTACGAGCACACTAACGCTTCCGTTCGTGACCGCGACGTTGTTCACGATAACCCCAAGACCGACGGCGCTTCCGCCGGTCGGGACGCTGAACATCGTGAACTGGAAATCGAAGTTTCCGTCCGCGGGCGCACCGCCGACCGAAAGGTTTCCCTGGTACGTGAAAGCCGTCGACTGGGCACCTGCGATCGGAGGGAGCATCGCGAGGAAAAGCATTAGTAATGAATGTCGGATAAGTCGTTTCATCATCTGGTGTGCGGCTGCTCCTCTTATTCAGGGACGGCCAGGGTACCGGCGACCGCGAGTGGGTCAGCGTTGCCAAAGTCATCGGTCGCTGCGACCTCGACCGAGTAAATCCTGCCCGCGGCGGATGGCTTGAATCTCAAGCCGAGACTCAGCCTGATCGTGGGGCTGTTCGGCCCAAACCCGAGCGCACCATTCACCGGTCCGACGATCGTTTCGCCGAGGTCGAGAGTCGCATACTGCGTCTGCAGCATTCGGTCGCTTCCCACCGGCAAAGATTTTCCGAATCGACCCGTAGCCTCGTTGAAAACGCTTATGAGATTTCCGTCTTCCACGTACCGCAGATTTAGAATGGTCGTCGCCCCGTCCCGCACCCGAAGTTCCAGCGTTTTAAGATCGTGCCAGTTCAGGGGCTCGGGCACAGTCCACATCAGCGGATAGATGAACGTTTCGTTGACCCCTGCGACAGCGTCGGCGGGTTCCACCTCGAAGTCGCCGACAA
>DATLCA010000097.1:0-15735 GCA_035526605.1 Pyrinomonadaceae bacterium
TCGGCATCTCTGTCGCAAAATCCGGTCACCAAACCGCCCGATCAGGACGACCCGGTGGTAAAGATCTCGACCGATCTAATTCAAGTCGACGTAACAGTTACTGACAAGAACGGAAAGGTGGTGCCGGATCTTGAACAGGCCGACTTCGAGATCTTCGAGAACGGAGAAAAGCAAAACATATCTAATTTCGCTTTCCTGTCGCGGACGGCGAGCGCCGTGATAGTGGATGGGGCACTCGCTTCAACACCCTCGCCTCAGTCCGTCACAGCTGCGTCAAACAAACCACTTTCTCGAGCCGGAGTCCACCGGACGATCGCGGTGGTCATCGACGATCTCAACTTATCATTTGGCAGCATCGACCTCGCCCGCCGGTCGCTGCGAAAATTCGTAAACGAACAGATGCAGCCGGACGATCTCGTCGCGATCGTTCGAACGCGCGGCGGGATCGGGGCCCTGCAGCAATTTACATCCGACAAACGAATATTACATGCGGCGATCGACTCGCTTCGCTGGAATCCGGCCGGCGGCAGCTTCGATTCGCTTTCATCTGTGAGCCAGAACGAGAGCGACATCTCCGAAAGGTTCACGCGCGAAAGCGACCTGGTCGGGGGCGGCTCAAGCAAACAGCAGACGGTGGTGCTGGCGAAGGACCTCGCCCACGACAAGAAGGGCGCCGATGCGTCCCGCAACGCCGCGTCGCAGGCGGCCGGCATCCACGCACAGACATCACTTGGTGCGATCAAGTACGTAATTTCCGGGATGAAAAGGCTTCCGGGTCGGAAGGCGATGATGCTCTTTTCGGACGGCATCGAAATAGGGAACGATTCTGTTAAAGAGCGAGGGTCGACGATATTCGGCTATCTGCAAGATATCGCCGACGAGGCCAATCGCGCGTCGGTAGTTGTTTATACCTTCGACACGAAAGGTATGCGATCGATGTCGATCGCCGCGTCGGACAACACCTACGAGATAATCGACGGCCATCGCGGGCAAAAGGAAACCGCGAGGCTGAAAGACTTTCGCGACAGTCAGGACGGGTTAACCTATTTCGCAGACCGAACCGGCGGCCGTGCATTTTTGAACAGTGACAATCTGAACTTGGGGATACAAAGGGCGCTCGACGAACAAGCCGGCTACTACCTTCTCGCTTACGTGCCGGACGCCGAGAATTTCGATCCGCAGAAGCGCAGGTTCAACAAGCTCGAGATAAAACTAAAACGTCCCGACTTGAAAGTGAGTTTTCGAAGCGGATTCTTTAGCGGCGGCTCGAATGCCGATTCGAATGACCTGACGAAAGACAAGGCCCTCGCGAGTGCACTTTTTTCACCTTTCACTCAAAACGAGATCGCACTAAACATGAGTGCGCTTTACGCGGACGACAAGTCGGACGGCCCGTACGTCCGCTCCTTCCTGCACATCGACGCGCGGAATCTGAAATTTCACGACGAGGCCGGATGGAAGGTCGCAACCTTCGATATTCTTGCTGCCGCCTTCGGAGACAACGGAATGCCGGCCGCCAGTAAGGAGAGCAAGTACACGATAAAGACGAGGGGCGCGACATACGATGCGATGCTGCGGGAAGGGTTCGTTTACGTTCTGCCCGTGCCTTTGAAAAAACCGGGATTCTATCAGTTCCGTGTTGCGGTGCAGGATTCGGAAACCAAGGCGATCGGGTCCGCATATCAGACCGTTGAAATCCCCGATCTTTCAAAAGCCCGATTCGCACTTTCAGGTCTGGCAGTCGAGAATGTGAGCCTCCAAACGTGGCAGAACATCAGCGCCGGAAAAGTCGGGAGCCGTCCGGGCCAGGTAAAGATCCCATCGACGCTGCTCTACGACACTATACTGAGACAGTTCCGCGCAGGCTCGGTGCTTCGCTACGGGTGTGAGGTATATAGTTCCGCCACGGGGGGCGCGGCCGTGATCGAAACGCGGGCGACGATCTATCACAACGACCGGGTAGTCCACAACGGGAACCTAAACAGTATCGATGTTTCAAACCAAAAAGACCGGCAGCGGGTGAAGCTTAGCGGAGCTATCACACTTGCCGATTCGCTGGAGCCGGGCGATTACATCCTACAGATAACGGTTTCCGATCCGACAGGCAACAAAACCGCGAGGCAGCTCCTGCCTTTCGAGATCGTCAAATGAATCGCTCCGTTTAGACAGCCTCCTTCGTCACAGGTCCGTGCTGATGCTTTAAAACGAGAACCTTGCCTGCAGCTGAAACATACGCGGCGGATCGATATTGGCAAACGCGGGAAGCGCGGCAACATCTGCATTCGTCACCGGAACGAAACGCCCGAAATCCGGATTAGCTACAGCGGTGTTTCCGTAAACCGTGACTCCGCGGCCAAGCATGTTCGCGTAGTTGAAGATATTAAAACCTTCAACACGAAGCGTCAGCGACGCGCGTTCGCCGAAGCGGATCCGGTTTTGAATGTAGACCGCCACGTCCTGGGTCGCACGCCCGCGGAAGGACGATTTCGGTACGACGACTCCGTCGATCACGGGACGGTCGTTCTGAATGCCGTCGCCGTTGTTGTCCACACCGGTCGTCGAATTGAAGGGCCGGGCTGAAGCAAACTGCATCAACGTACCGGCCGTAAAACTCCACGGAAAGTTGTAGCTGACCTGGATGACAGCGCGATGGCGTTGGTCGACTACCGATGGACCGCGTTCCTGTTCGTTGAGCTCGCTGATGTAAGTTTCGTTGGGCCCCATGCCGTTGCCGTCCGGCTCGGTCGTGTTCGTCGCTTTGGACAGCGTGTAGCTCACTGAGGCCTGGAACTTCCGGTTCCCGCGATACGAGATCTGGTTCTGCCATCCGTCATAGTCGGCGACACCCAAATTCATGATCGTGTTGATCTGGCGGACGCCGCCGTTCACCGGCAGGATCGGCCGGGTCAAGTTTGCGGCCGCGGCCGTACGTGTTTGTCCCGGAGCCGTCCGCGAGAAAGGTGTCGGCGCGTTCAGATCAACGCTGCGGTCAATATTGCTCAGGTGCTGCCGCACATAGTCGCTGCCGACGAAGAGACCTTTAAAGAACTCATGCTCGACCCCGATCGTGAAGACTTGACTGCGTGGATTTACGAGCCTGTCGGAATAGTTAGGGGCGATACGGTTAAAGTCGAGGCCATAGCGTGCGAACTGTGCCACGTAGAATTCTCTCTTTCCAGCAACGATCGTGATGTCGCGAGCCGGCAGTACGGCCGCGGGAAGCGTCAGGGGGTCGACGTTGACGGGTGCACACGTGAGGCACGTCGGAAATCCCGCCTGGCCCGGTGTCGCGGTATAGCTAGATATTCCATCAAGGCCGTTGATCAGATAGCCGGCGACCGAGTTCGTGCGGATTTGCGTGTAATACATCCCGTATCCGGAACGGATGACGGTGCGGGCGTTGCCGCCCGGGTTCCACGCGAAACCAAGTCGCGGCTGGAAATTAGACTTAGCGTCGGTAAGCGTTTGTCGGTCGTAACGCAGTCCGATGTCGAGTGTCAGATCCGGCCGGACTCGCCACTTGTCCTGAACGAAGCCGGTCAGCAACCATTGCGAGAGGTCGTAGCTCGTGATGCCGAAGTTGATAGGCTGCGAATAGTTCAGCACGTCTCCGAGAGTAAGCTGGTCGAAGGGCAGTTGCGTCCGAGGATCGCCGGCCGTCGTCTTGAATGTAAATGTGCCGAGCGTCAAAGCTCCAGGCTCATTTCCCGTCCCGCCGGAACGATGGCGAATAATGCTCGTTCCGAATCTCAGGTAGTGCTTTCCTGCCGTCCACGACAGGGTGTCGGCAAACTGGAACTGACGGCTGAAAAGGTCGGACTGCCGTGACTGCCCCAGAGTAAATGGCAACGCTCCGTTGCCGGCGCCCCGGGTGTAGATCGTGGAAACCGTCGCGGCCTCCCATTTCGTGACGGGATCGCCGTTGAGGAACGCAAACCGGAATTCGTTGAGAAGCGCCGGAGACAATATCGCGGTGTGGTTCAACTGGGTCGTCCATGACCGCCGCGAATATTTGCGAGCCACGCTTGGCGCGTTAGTGCCGCTGACAGCATCCTGCGGATTGTCGTCGTAGAACTGATCAAAATTGAAACGCCACATCAGGTCCTGATTAGACGCGAGCTTGTGATCGAGCCTTCCGTCGAAGATCGTCTGGCGATAGCGCCCGGCGTACTCGAGGCTTCCGCCCGGGATCTGCGCCGCTCCGAGTGTTGGCGAGATGAAAGTCGTGCGGTTCTGCATCGTCCTTTCTGCCGAAACGAAGAAGAACGTCTTGTCATGAATGATCGGGCCGCCGATCGAGCCCGCGATCTGGCCGAGTTTGTCCGGGATATCGATCGGCAGAATGCGCTGGAGCGCGGTCGGTACGGTGCAGCTCGATGCGACGCTCTCCGGGCAAAAGCCGTCGAGCGAAAATCTTTTCGCCTGGAAGCTGCCCCCCGGGCGAAGGAGCCCAAGTATCTCGCCGTGGAAAGCGTTGCTGCCGGATTTGGTCACGATGTTGAGTGCCGGACCCGAGGTCCAACCGAATTCGGACGAGAACGCATTCGACATCACGTTCACCTCCTGCACGGCCCCCATCGGAATCGTCGCGACACCCACTTGCCGGCCCCAGCCTTCGTCATTGCTTGCTCCGTCGATGGTGAACGTCGTCGCCCGTCTCGAACCGACACCGGTGATGAAATACGTCTGATTAACAAACAGATCGCCGGTACCTTTTCCCTGACGAAAAGCGGAGTTGAGCAGCGGTATCGAACTGAACTTTCGGCTCAGTATGGGCGTTTCGTCCATCTCACGGGACTCGATCAGGCGTCCGATCTGCGGATCGTTCCTAACTCCCTCCGTCGTGCCGAACACGGTAACCTGATTCGAGCCGCCGGTAACCGCGAGCTTGATCTTCACCTGGGACGTCTCGCCCGCCCGCAAAGTCAGGCCGGTAACGTCGTTGGCGCTAAAGCCGCTCTTTGAGACCTTCACCGCATACTTGCCGCCAATCGGCAGACCGGCAATCGTCGCCGACCCCTCGTCACCGGATACGATTTCACGCGTCGCGCCGGTCGCGGAGTTGACGATCGACACGGATACACCGGGAACCGCCGCGTCATTCTGGTCAACCACCGAGACGACGATAGCACCGGTGTTGGGCGTCTGGCCGAGTGAGAGAATTGCCATAACGCATGAGGCTGCGGCTACGGCAACAATACGAACAACGCTGCTTCTGAACATAGTTTTTATTGTGAAGATTTTGAATGCGGGTCCCGCCGAAAAAGAAATCTTACGCGACCTGCGGAACTACTACCAGTCTACACGAAGGGTGAAGGTCATTGAGGGGAAAACGTCAAAGGGTGCATAATTTGGGGCTTCAGCCAAAATCAAAAGCTTGGTCGGCTTCAACCCTCATCGCCGGCACAACGGGCGAAAGCCGGAGGAATTTTATTTCAGCACTTTATCTAAAGCGGCTCACTCTTTTCTAATTCCGGACTTATAGATGAAGGCACCTTAAACTACGAAAGGCTCCCCTCTCGGGCAGCCTTTTTGTTTTCGCGAAATTGAATTGTTATTCCGGTTGTCCCTTGCACGCAGATCCGAACAATGCCGGCTGCTTGACACTGATTATGGGATAATTCTCGGCCTCTTTGTTGATCTCGAGCCAAGTCATGTATTCCTCGGGTATGGACATATCTGAGAAGATCGCTTCGACCGGACATTCCGGAAGGCACGCGTCGCAATCAATGCAGGTGTCGGGATTGATGAGAAGCTTATCGGGCAATTCGTGAAAAGCTTCAACCGGGCAGACAGCCGCGCAATCGGTATATTTACATTCGACGCATGGCTCGGCAACAATATAGGTCATAGAATATGGAGTCCCGCCTTCGGGCGGTCCTGCTACTAAATTCGACGCTCGAACCCCATATGAAAGCCCGCTAAAGCTGGGACCCCGAAGGCGGCGAAAAGCAAAGTAAAACCGTAATACCTGAGAGCTTAACTTGTCAAATGAGGTTCGACAAGTGATAGAATGCGTTCATATTTCAAACAAAAAAGGCGTAACTTTCCGGGATAAAAGAGGATGAAAACTAACAAAGCTGAACGCGAATTGTCTCTCGACTTTTTGCGTGTGACTGAAGCCGCGGCCATCGAATCCGCAAGGACTATGGGCCAGGGTGACCGGAAACATTCGGATCACGTGGCGGTCGAGGCGATGCGCGAGGTGATGGATACCGTGCCGATGCGCGGGCGCATCGTCATCGGCGAGGGCGAACGTGACGAGGCCCCGATGCTCTACATCGGCGAAGAGCTTGGCGGAGGCTCCTTCTCCGACGAAGCCCGAGCGGAATTTCCCGAGGTAGATATCGCCGTTGATCCGCTTGAGGGAACAAATCTCTGTGCGCTCGGAGCCAACAACGCAATCGCCGTTCTGGCCGCAGCCGAACGGGGCGGTTTGCTCAACGCGCCGGACATATACATGGATAAGATCGTCGTCGGGCCCTCCTCGCGTGGGGCCGTTGATATCGACGCTCCCGTTGAAGAGAATCTAAAAAATATCGCTCGTCGGCTCGGGCGCGATGTCGATGACCTAACGGTGATCTGCCTGGACCGGCCACGACACAAGAAACTGGTGGACGATGTGAGATCCGCAGGCGCCCGAATTCGGCTGATCTCGGACGGCGATCTGTCCGCCGGAATATCGGCCGCGGTTGCGGGAACAAATATTCATGCGCTGATGGGAATCGGGGGAGCGCCAGAGGGCGTCATCACCGCTGCGGCCATGAAATGTCTTAACGGCGAGATTCAGGCGAAGCTGGTTTTCGATCCGGAACGCCTTGGTGTCGACAGGACCAAAGTGCCGCCGGTCGAGCAGGTCATGGAACGACTGAAGGATATGGGGATCAAGGATCCCAACAAAATCTACGACACCAACGATCTCGCCCCCGGAAAGCGGATCATCTTTGCAGCGACGGGCGTCACGGACGGAGCCCTGCTTCGCGGCGTCAGATTTTTCGGAGCCGGTAAACGGACGCATTCCGTGGTTATGACCACCGACAGCAAGAGCATTCGTTTCGTCGACACCGTTCATGTCGAAGGCGGTCCGGATGCGGTAATCCGATTTTAGTCATTGGTCATTTGTCCTTGGTCATTCGTCCTTGGTCATTCGTCCTTGGTCATTGGTTCTTGTTGTTGGTCGTCAGGTTCAGGGTTTACCGCTATTCAAGTAAACAAAGGACCAATGACAAATGACCAATGACAAAGGCCGCCCGGTTCTAATCACGTATGTCAGATACTAAACCTCACGTTCTCGATTTCAGCCAGGTAGGTGCCGGGGATGTGGCGATCGTCGGTGGGAAGTGTGCGAGCCTTGGTGAGCTGTTTCGCGAGTTGACTGCGCAGGGGGTTCGCGCGGTTGACGGATTTTCCACGACAAGCGACGCCTACCATACCCTTCTCGACACCGACGGGCTCCGCAACCGGCTAAAACAATTACTGAAAGGTTTGGACGTCAACAACCTGGAAGAACTGGCCCGGGTTGGCGGCGAAGCTCGGGCGATGATGCTCGAGACACCGTTTCCGAAAGAGGTTGAAACGGCGATCCTCGAATCGTACAAGCGTCTCGGGGACCGGATAGGGAAGAAATCATTTGAAGTCGCGGTGCGTTCCTCGGCCACCGCGGAAGATCTGCCCGATGCGTCATTCGCTGGTCAGCAGGACACCATTCTTAACGTCCGCGGCGAGCAGAGACTTATCGAAGCGTGCCATGAGTGCTATGCGTCGCTTTGGACGGATCGGGCGATCTCGTACCGGACCGCAAAAGGATTCGATCACTTCGACGTCGCGCTTTCGATCGGCATCCAGCCGATGGTCAGGTCCGACATCGCGGCGAGCGGCGTCATGTTTACCCTGGACACCGAGAGCGGATTCCGCGAGGCCGTCGTCATCAACGGTGCCTGGGGACTCGGTGAAGCCGTCGTGCAAGGGATGGCGACACCCGACGAGTGGATCATTTTCAAACCGACACTCAAACAGGGATTCCGTCCGATCATCACTAGAAAACTCGGCGTCAAAGAAGTGAAGATGGTTTTCGCGGATGACGGTACCGGAACTGAGGTTCGGGACGTTGTCGCCACGCAGCGAAACCGGTTTTGCCTCGCGGGCTTTGAAGTCCTGCAGTTGGCAGAGTGGGCGTGCCTCATCGAGGATCATTATTCAAAGCTTGCCGGGCGCGACCAGCCGATGGATATCGAATGGGCGAAGGACGGGATCACGGGCGAGCTCTTTATCCTGCAGGCCCGGCCCGAAACGGTGCACGCGCAAAAGGCGGAGAACAATTTCATCGAGACGTACAACCTCACCGGAATTCACGGTGCTCCGCTGACATCCGGTGTAGCCGTCGGCGAGAAGATCGGGCAGGGGATGGCACGCGTGATGCTCGACGCGTCAAAACTTGCGACATTCAAACAGGGCGAGATACTGGTCACCACCATGACCGACCCGGCGTGGGAGCCGATCATGAAGCGTGCGGCGGCGATCGTCACCGAACGCGGCGGCCGAACCTGCCACAGCGCGATCATCAGCCGGGAGCTCGGTATTCCGTGCATCGTGGGCACCGGCGATGCTACCGAAAAGGTAAAGAACGGAAGCGACATTACCGTCTCGTGCGCCGAGGGCGACGTCGGAAATATTTATTACGGCAACATCGATTTCAAGATCAACAAACATAAGATCACCAACAACGAACGTCCGAACACGAAGGTGATGATGAACGTCGGGGACCCGGATCACGCATTCTCGGTTTCGCGTCTGCCGAACGACGGTGTCGGTTTGGCGCGTTTGGAGTTCATCATTAACAACCACATCGGCATCCACCCGATGGCGTTGTGCAATTACCCGAACCTCCGGCGCCGGGAAGATATCGAGACGATCTCCAATCGCATTCTGGAAGAAGATCCCAAAGAGTTTTTCGTTCGCTCGCTCGCCGAGGGCATCGGGCGGATCGCCGCCGCGTTTTACCCGAAACCGGTGATCGTGCGCATGTCGGATTTTAAATCCAACGAGTACGCGATGCTGATCGGCGGCCGCGAATTCGAGCCTTTGGAAGAGAACCCGATGATCGGTTTCCGAGGTGCGTCCCGCTATTACGACGATCGATACAAGTCCGGTTTCAAGCTCGAATGCCTCGCCCTGCTGCGGGCACGAGAAGACATGGGGCTCACGAACATTACGCCGATGATCCCATTCTGCCGAACCGTCGAGGAAGGTGAAAAAGTAATCGCGCTCATGGCCGAGCACGGTTTGGTTCAGGGCGAAAACGGCCTCGAGATCTACGCGATGTGCGAATTGCCGGCGAATGTCGTCTTCGCGGACGAGTTCCTGCAGGTCTTCGACGGATATTCGATCGGATCGAATGATCTAACGCAGCTCGCGCTCGGGCTCGACCGTGATTCCGAAATGGTCGCGCATCTTTTCGATGAGAGAAACGGAGCTGTTGAGAAAATGGTGGCGATGGCGATCGACGCGGCGATCCGTGCCGGTAAGAAGATCGGGATCTGCGGCCAGGCGCCGTCGGACTATCCCGAGTTTGCCGAATTTCTTGTGCAGCGAGGGATCAATTCCATTTCGCTCAATCCCGACACGGTGATCCAGACAACCCATCACATTTTGGAAACCGAGAAGGCTCTGAAACACAAAGCCGCGGTTTAGATCTACGATGGCCGAGCCAGCCGCGAATTACATCTCGCTCGATCTCCATAAACGATTTCGCAGTCAGGCGATCAATGTCTGGATGGTGGCCTCGGCGGTGGTGGCGATATGGGCCGCGGCAATCGTGTCGGCCCCGCTGCTTTTGTCTAACGGCCACGCCTCGGCATCCACCCCGATCTACACTTTCTTCAGTTACATCTGCCATCAAATACCCGAACGGTCTTTCAGTCTTTGGGGACATCAGCTCGCCGTGTGCTCGCGATGCTCCGGGGTTTACCTGGGATTGCTGGGAGGGATGTTGATATATCCGCTCTGGCGAACCGTCGACGAGATCGAGCCAATCCCGCGTTTCTGGCTTTTCCTGGCGCTGGTACCGATCACCGTTGACTGGTCATTGACGATATTCGGATTCTGGGAAAACACGCATGCCTCTAGGCTAATAACGGGCTTGATCCTTGGGGCCGCGTGCGCGACCTTTATTGTCCCGGCCCTCGTCGAGATAGTGCGGAACTTCTCGTATAGAAGACTTCAGCCTAAATAACAAAGCCGCCCGGGAGGCGGCTTTATTTTCGAAACCAATTGAACGATATTTATTTTTGATATTTTGTTGGCGGCGTGCGTTGCGCCCCGTGATAGTAAAACAGATTATAGGAATTTTTCGGGCGGCGTGCAAACATTTCCCGGCGTCGAACATTTGTTGACTAACCTTCGTAAAAACATCAAAATCGTTGAAAACGAAGGACACAAGGATGAGACTTACTAAAGAGGACGCGACGGCAGCCGCGAAGGAAGACCTGGCGGGTCGCCTGGGGGTTGACGAAGGCAAGGTCGAAGAGTTGTCGGTAAGTGACAAAGAGTTCCCCGATATGTCGCTCGGCGCCCCCGCCGATGGCGAGATGTCGGCCCAAATGATCTCGAGCGGCTGGGTGATCAGGCTCGGAGCGAAAGGTTCCACTTACGAATACCGGGCCGACAAATACCAGCTCAGGCTGGTTGATTTCGACGGGCAGAATTACGTCATTCAGTAGTTATCTTCAGAGCGATAGGAGCAGTACAAAATGAATCGCAATAATATCTGGATACATGTAGGCATCGCCGTGGTTTTGGTCACGCTGGCTGCGGTCCTCGGACAGATCAGGCTATGGGAAAATAAGCTGAGCTCAGCTAAGACCTCGCGTGGGTGGGCGACAACTGCGCCGCCTCCGCCTCCGGCTTATCGCGGACCGGTCCGCGGCGGTTCGGAGCCCGAGGTTCTCGTTCGTTTCAAGCCCGGCGTATCGCTGGCGCAAATACGGCAGATCGCCGTGCGTAACAACGACGTTTTGGAGGACGAGATCGAATCGGTGAAGGGCCTGGTGGCGATCGACGATCTCGATAACGCGAATGCCGAAGAGACGGCTGCCCAGTACTCCGCGATGTCGAGTTTCGTCGACTATGCTGAGCCGAACAACGCGATAGAGCTCGACCCGGATGAGTTCAACGACAATGCGCGGAAAGATCTTCTCTACCGGCGCGGCTCGGGGATGCCGAACGACCCGCAGTTCGCCTACCAGTGGTCCCTCAATAATCTCGGCCAGGACGGTGGGAAAGAACGCGCCGACATTGCCGCGCTGGAGGCGTGGGTGAAAACGCGGGGCACCGAAAAGGTCGTCGTCGCGGTTTTGGATAGCGGCGTCGATTACAATCACAAAGACCTTGTCACCAATATATGGACCCGGCCGGACTCGATTCCGGAGTATGTGGACGACGAGCTCGGAAACATCGATGACCTTCACGGCTATGACGCTGACGCCAATGTCGGCGACCCGATGGACGACAACGGCCATGGAACTCACTGTGCCGGCGTGATCGGGGCCGAAGGCGACAACGGCGAAGGCATCGCGGGCATCAATTGGAACGTAAACATTATGCCGCTGAAGTTTCTCGGACGCGGCGGTTTTGGGACGACGAAGAATGCGATCGAAGCCATCAACTACGCGATCGATCGGAAACAGAAAGGCGTCAACGTTCGCGTGATCAATGCTAGCTGGGGCTCGACTTCTTATTCAAGGGCGCTGGAAGACGCGATCCGCGCTGCGGGTGAGCAGGGAATTCTTTTCGTGGCGGCGGCGGGGAACAACGGTACCGACAACGACAAGCGCGCTCATTATCCGTCGAACTACGATCTTCCGAACGTGATCAGCGTTGCCGCTTTGGACCGGACGGATTCGATAACTTCGTTCTCAAACTACGGAATAAAAACGGTACATATCGCGGCCCCGGGCCGGGACATTGTTTCGACATGGCTCGGCAACGCATACCGTGAAGCTTCGGGCACCTCGATGGCGGCCCCACATGTTTCAGGAGTTGCCGGACTCGTCCTTGCAACCGAGCCTAATATGTCGGTTACAAAACTGAGAGAGCGGATCTTGGGGACGGTCGACAAACTGCAGTCGCTTGACGGTAAAGTCGCGACGGGCGGACGCCTTTGTGCGGCGCAGGCTTTAGGACTTGCCGATTAGCATATCCTTTCGAAAGTGAAAGGGGCCGTCTGGAAACTAGTTTTCCGGACGGCTTCTTTTTTGAATTCCTTAACCCTTCCTTGCGGCTTACCGACCGAAGTCCGGAGACGGAGGCAATTCCTAGAGGCGCTCCTATCACTCCGGCACAGATATAGACCGGATTTCACTTTCAACATTCTCCTCCATTGCCTCAACCATTTGCGCGCCGCCGCCACGGACCGTGAACCGCATAGGCGTCGCGGGCCGGCAGTTAAATCTAATTATATAAACAGATACACCCGAGCGAAGCGCGCGTTCGCTCCTTGGCACATTCGTTGCTTTTTGTTGAGCGGCGGACGCAGAAGTGCCGAAAGGGTTGGAACACTAAAGCCGTGCGTCGGCCGTAGAGTAATAATTCCAGGAGAAATGAAATGAAAGGATTTACAAAGATAGCTTCGATTTTTGCATTGGCGCTTATGGTTCTAGCCCTCCCCTCGATCGGATCGGCACAGCGCCGTGATCGCGACCGTGACGACGATTACTATGGTCGCAACGACGACGATTATTACCGCAATGGCGGCTACAACAATAACCGAAACATTCGCGGAACGGTTGAGAGCCTGAGAAACCGAGCCCGCAACTTTGAACGACGCATCGATCGGATTGACGATCGCTACGACAACGGCCGCTATGGTCGAAACAATAATCGCTACGACAATCTCGAGGAACTCTCCGACAGGTTCTCGCGAGCGACGGACGATCTTGCGGACGCGTACGGTCGCGGACGGAACATGAACAACAGCCGCGATGAGGCGCGTCGGGTTCTTGATATTGGCTCGCAGATCGAAAGAGCTCTTTACAACTCGCGGGGTAACCGCAATGCCGCGGGAGAATGGAACCAGATCAGCCGCGACCTTCGCATAATCGCGAACGCGTACAACCTGAACTATTCGAACGGCGGCCGCAACCAGAACGGCGATTGGAGAAATCGCGTCCCGTTCCCGCTTCCTTTCTAACAAACAGGTAGTTTGATTTTTACAAGCCCCGGCCTTTGAGCCGGGGCTTTTTGTTTTGCGCTGTATTTGAGTTCGAAGTTTTTGGCGCTTATGTTTAGAGAGCGCGAAAACTCATATGACGGGAACGGTTTATCTGGTGGCGACACCGATCGGAAATTTACAGGACATGACGTTCCGGGCGGTCGAAACGCTGCGTTCGGTCGGCGTCATCGCCTGCGAGGACACCCGCCACACAAAAAAACTGCTGAACCATTTCGGCATTTCCAACAAGCTTGTCAGCTATCACGAACACAACGAAAGCGAACGTGCGGAAGAACTGATCGATGTTCTGAACAGCGGTGTCTCGATCGCCGTCGTTTCCGACGCCGGAACTCCCGGGATATGCGATCCGAGCTTCCGGCTCGTCGGTCGTGCCATCGAGATCGGTGCGGCGGTGATCCCGGTGCCGGGTGCGGTCGCGTTCGTAAATGCCGTCGCCGCCTCGGGCCTCCCGACGGATGCGATCTTCTTCGGCGGGTTCCTGCCTTCGAAGAAAGGCGATCGACGCCGGCGTCTTCAGGAACTCGCCGCAATTCCGGGGACGCTTTCGTTCTATGAATCGCCGCGCCGAATTGCAGCGGCAATCATGGACGCGTTCGAGATCCTCGGTGATCGGCGTGCGGTTGTGGCGCGCGAGATCACCAAGATGCACGAAGAATTTTCGCGCGGCAAGCTTTCCGAACTGCACACCAAATTTTCGTCCGCAACTGTTAAGGGTGAGATCGTTCTCCTTATTGACCGGTTTCAGAATGCTGCGGCGCATGTCCCAAAAACTTCTTCGCTGAAGCAAAGGCTTGAAGAGATCGAAGCCGAAGGGATGGAGCGCAAGGCGGCGCTGAAAAAGGTCGCCCGCGAATTCGGGATCAGCAAATCCGAAGCGTACCGAATAGTCCAGACCGACAAGAAATAAAGGAACTCTTCGCTGACGTGGGTGTCTATTCGAAATAAAGCGTCGCTTTAAGCAACGAATTTTCGACTTGCTGATTCTTAAGCCGCAGGCACCGGTCAATTTCAGTTCGTACAGGAGTTTCGTATGTTCAGGGTTTTTCTTTCCGCGGCCTCCGTCTGTGTTCTTTTTACCGCTACGTTGTTTTTTCCCGGGGCCGTTTCCGCTCGACGATGCGCGATCGAGGTGCCCAGCACGCTTCTCTCGCTCTACCGCGGCAGCCAGTTCATATACGTCGGCAAATTCGACAAATCAGAAGAAGGCGACACCGGCGAGCCGATCGACGGGGAAAATCGTTACCGCATTATCCCCATAAAAAAACACTACAGTATTTCTTCTTCTCTGAAAGGCGAGTCGCGCAAGATCCTGGTCCTCCAGGAAACGGAATATCGCTCCGAACCCGAAGCTGCGGTCACTGTTGAAGCTGAAGCGAACACTCTTAGCGAAGAGGGGGGAGATCAGGTGCTAAGTGCGGAGCAAGTCGGGGCGGAGGAGGAAACGTCGGACGATGTCGCCGAGATCGATGACACGGAACTGAAGCCCGGGGACTCCGTCCTCCTGTTCCTGAGCAAAGACGAAGACAGCGGCGAACTTGTTCTTTCCGACTACGACGACGGTCTTAAAAAAATGACAGCGGATGAGCTCGCGGCGTACTCGGTCCGCATCCGAGAGCTGAACGAGATATTCAGCGCCGAAAAGCCTTCTTATTCCGATATCGTTTCATGGCTCGTTCGCTGCGCCGAAGATCCCGCCACGCGATGGGAAGGTACGTACGAGCTGCTACGGAGTTTTCAAAACGTGGAGTTGCAGGAAGAGCGTTCGAAGCAACCGGCGGCCCCCGAGAATCAGGCCGCCGTCGAGCCGAATTCGGCACCGGAACCCTACGTGCCGGCACCACCGAAGAAATTCGAAACCGGCGACGTAAATTTTGCGAAAGAGTTGACCGAAGGCCAGAAGCTGATCTTGACGGATATTCTGCTGAAGCGGGAACGGCCGAAAGTGTCCACGAAAGCGCCGGCGCGTCAATCGATCGGCCATGGCGATCGGGAGCTCATCGAGCTGGTCAAGCGTTGGGGTAATTCAAGTGTCGCGGCAAATTTCGTGGAGCAGCTCAAATATGATGCTTCGGACACCGGTTTGAATTCCGAGCTAATGGCTTCGATTGCTTCGATACTGGGCGACGAGCGGCTGACCACCATCGCGGGGGAGTATTCAAACATTCAGTGGGAGAGTGATGAGGATGAGGCCGCCTCGGAAGATACGGCGGCGAATTCGGAAGACGTCGATCAATCGCCTGAGCAGGAATCGAAAGTTGCTGACGCTCCGGTATCGACCGCCGACGTTGCGGCCGGTCAGTTAACGGATATCGTCGACCAGGCTACGCTCCGCGATGATGCAGCGGAGCCGGAAGCGGCGCCCGACAACGGGCACGCCAAGAAGAAAACATACGTTCAACTCCGTTCGGAGTTGATCGAAAAGTTCGTCGACCGAGCCGAGAAGCTGATAGCAAGAGAGCGTAAGATGGATTACCAAAACTAAATTACTTAGCAACTTACCAAAAACC
>DATLCA010000098.1:0-5056 GCA_035526605.1 Pyrinomonadaceae bacterium
TTCGAGTCTTATGCGATGGAAGCGGCGGATGTTGAGAATGCGCTGGACGTTTCGAACTCCGATGCCCGGGATCCGAAGCAAAAGGCTTTTCGAAGCGCGGTTCACATCCACCGGAAACAAATGTCGATGCCTGATCGCCCACGCGAGTTTCGGATCATGCTCCAGATCGAGATTGCCGCCGTCCAGACCGTTCGTCACTTCGTGGGCCGCGAAACCGTAATTGCGAATAAGCCAGTCGGCCTCGTAGAGACGATGCTCGCGCATCGGCGATGTCTTTGGTTTATCTTGCAGCTTCGAATCGGTCTGCACTGCCGGCGAGAACGCCGAGTAATAAACTCGCCGCAACTTGAACCGGTTATAAAGTTGCTGAGCCTTCGACAAGATCACGGTGTCCGAGCTCTCGCTGGCACCCACGACAAGCTGGGTGGATTGACCCGCTCGGGCGAACGTAGGTTTTGATCCGTCCGCTTTCGCCGCGTCTTTGGCATCGTCGATCCCATGCTTCACGTCGGCCATCGTGTCTTCGATCTCGCGCAGTGATTTTTCCGGCGCGAGTTCGTCAAGATCCTGCTGTACCGGCATCTCGATGTTGGCGCTCAATCGATCGGCATATTTTCCTGCCTCGAGCAAAAGCTCCTTCGAAGCTCCGGGAACCGCCTTCAGATGAATGTAGCCTCCGAAGTGTTCCTCCTCGCGCAACTTCTTCGCGACGAGAACAAGCTGCTCCATCGTATAATCCGCGCTCTGGATGATCCCGGAACTGAGGAACAATCCCTCGATGTAATTTCGTTTGTAGAAATTGATGGTAAGCCGGACGACCTCTTCGGGCTTGAAGCGCGCCCGCTGCACATCCGACGAGCGTCGATTAACGCAGTACGAGCAGTCCCAGATACAGACGTTCGTGAGCAGGAGCTTGAGCAGAGAAATACATCTACCGTCGGGCGTGTAGCTGTGGCAAATGCCCAATCCCTCGGTGTTACCGATTCCGTTGATGTCGCGTTTTCGTTGTGAACCGCTGGACGCACATGAGGCGTCGTACTTTGCCGCGTCGGCCAGAACTGCAAGCTTCCGTTTCAACTCCATAAGGCGAGGTTAGCAGGTTCGCAGGCGCAGGACAACGTTTCATCCACGCGACAAGGGTCGGCGTTCTTTGTCTTCTCGATTTCTTTTCCGTGTATTCCGTGCATTCCGTGGTTATGGTTTTAAGCCGGGGATCACAGAACACGCCGAATACACGGAGCGAGGGGAAAAAGATCGCGATGGTCTTCGCGTGAATTACCCCTGCGGGTCGGCACAATCTTCCATAATCCCGAACTTTATGGCATATTCAATCGTTAAGAATTAGCACAGGAGATTCGAAAAAATGAGTATTTTCGACAAGGTAAAAGACGCGGCGATGAATCAGTTTATTGAGGTTATCGAGTGGCTCGATGAGTCGAAGGACACATTGCTCTATCGATTTCCGGTCGCCGGTCAGGAGATCAAAAACGGGGCACAGCTCATCGTCCGCGAATCGCAGGCCGCGGTTTTTGTTTTCGAGGGGCAGGTTGCCGACGTCTTCACACCCGGCCGTTACACCGTGGAAGGCGGCAACACGCCGATCTTGTCGAAGCTGGGGGCGTGGAAGTACGGGTTCAATTCGCCGATCAAATCCGAAGTCTATTTCGTAAACACAAAACAGTTCACCGACATGAAGTGGGGCACGTCGAACCCGATCATGCTCCGCGACGCCGACTTCGGTATTGTCCGTTTGCGGGCCTTTGGCGCGTACAGCCTTCGCGTTGCCGATCCGAGCGAATTCATCAAGCAAATCGCTGGAACGAATGCTCAGTTTCAGACTGAAGACATTGACGGGCAGTTGAAGCGCGCGATCGTAACAGAATTCTCGGATGCGATCGGCGAGATGAAGATCCCGGCCCTCGACCTTGCAGCCCAGTACAAAGAATTGGGCGAAGCGATCCGCGCAAAGATCAACGAAGATTTCAGCGGCTATGGGCTGGAGGTTACGAAGTTCTATGTCGAGAACATCAGCCTTCCGCCGGAAGTTGAAGAGGCAATGGACAAGCGCGCATCGATGGGTGCTCTCGGGGACGCACAAAAATACATGCAGTTCCAAGCCGCCGACGCGCTTCGCGACGCGGCGCAAAACGAAGGCGGGGGCGCGGGCCTGGGTGCAGGTTTGGGGGCCGGCTTCGCGGTTGGCGGGCAGATGGCGAATGCGTTCGGCGGGAATCCTCAGGGTGGAGGCGGGAGCTCTGCCACAACCGTTCCTTGTCCGGGTTGCGGAAAGCAAAACAATCCTGCTGCAAAGTTCTGCGCCGACTGCGGCGGCAAAATGGAAGTCTCAAAAGTGCCGTGCGTGAAATGCGGGGCTGAGCTTCGCGAAGGGGCGAAGTTCTGCTCCGAATGCGGCACGTCGCAGGAAAAAACGAAGTGTGCGAACTGCCAACACGAGCTCGCCGCTGGAGCGAAGTTCTGCCCGGAATGTGGGACCCAGACACCCGAAGCCGCCTAATTTTCCGATGGTTTTAATTAGAAATGGAAAGGCATGCGACGCGTGCCTTTTTGTTTTGGGTTTCTCCGATGGGTGTGTTCTGAGATAAATTTACTTACATGGCTTTAAGTCCTGAACTGCTCGAAATCCTTCGATGCCCGAAATGTAAGTCGGAGGTTGAACTCAAACCAGACAACTCCGGTCTTAAATGTACTGCTCCGGAATGCGCACTCGTATATCCGATCCGCGACGACATTCCGGTCATGCTTATCGACGAGGCATCGACGGAGAAATAATGCGGACCGCCGAGATCGATTGGAACCGCGTCCGGCGTGTGCTTGTCGTTCGGCTCCGCTCGATCGGCGATACCGTTCTCGCAACACCCTCACTCGTCGCACTTCGACGTTTTCTTCCGGAATCGGAGATCGACATTCTAGTGGAAGACTGGGTCGCTCCGGTGCTTGATGACTTCGAAGGGGCGGGCCGGCTGGTGGCTCCCGCGGGCGGGGCCCTGTCACGATTGGCCACAGCCAGGGAAATTCGCCGCCGGAACTATGACGTTGTTTTCAATCTTCACGGGGGCACGACCGCCACGTTTTTCGCGCGGGCCAGCGGGGCGCCCCACCGCGTCGGGTACGAAAACTACCACTACTCTTTTCTCTACAACCACCGCCTTTCGTCCGCGAAAGACTTTTGGAAACGAGAGAAAACGCACTCGGCCGAACAGCAGCTTGCTCTCCTCGGCTTTGTCGGCATTCCGGTCAACGACCTTCCAAAAAGCAGGCTCACAGTTTCCGAGAAGGCATTGAACTCGGGCGAGCAAAAACTCATGGAGCAGGGGGGAAAGCACTTAGACAAATTGGGCGAATTCGTTTTGATGCACCCTGCAGCGGCGTTTGATACGAAAGAGTGGGCTGCGGAAAACTTCGCGCGGGTCGCGGAATTTCTCCAGAGCATAGGTTTGACGACGATCGCGATCGCGACCCCGCAGGAACGACGGGTTCTGGATAATTTGAAAGCTCAGTCATCCGCACCCATTTATGCTTTCGACAATTTCACACTTCCCGAAATCACGGCGTTGGCTTCGCGGGCGCGGCTTTTCGTTGGAAATGATTCCGGAATAGCTCACATGGCGGCGGCGACCGGCACACCGAGTGTAGTGATCTTCGGTTCATCCAACCGCCACCACTGGCGCCCCTGGACAGATGCTCCTAACGAAGTTGTCTTCGAGGGTTTCAACTGCCAACCGTGCCCGGGTTTTGAATGCAAAGAGTTCGGCGAGCCGAGATGTATTCACAACGTCACGGTCGAATCGGTAACCGACGCGATAGGGCGCGTGCTTGCAAAAGAAAGAGCGGGCCCGAAGGCCCGCTCGTAAAGGAGTTCCGTTTTATCGAAAGCTTAGTGCTTGTTCGAATTAGAACTATTCGAGGTTGAAACGTTCGTCATCGAATCGTTCGCCGCGACCTTCAGCTCGTTCTTGACGCTCTTAACTCCGTCAATTCCTTTCGCGACCTGTTCTGCTTTTGTTTTCTGTGCCGCATTCGCGACCGTGCCTTTCAAGGTCACGACGTCGTTGACGACATCGACATTGATCGTCGACTCACGCAGATCGCTCGTTCCCAGCAGGGACGCACGAGTTTTGACCCAAAGCCACGAGTCATTCGCTCCGGACCCGATAGTGCTGCTTCCCCTATCTTTGTCGTAGTCTCCCTTGTTCTTCTCGTAATCTTCCCGCGTTACGTTGGCGTTCCAACGGTTGCTGTTCATGTTGGTGTTCGCGTTGGCGTTCACCACGACCGCTCCGACATTCGCGTTATTGGTGCCCAGATTCGTTACACCGTTCGCACGCGAGTTGTTCGAATTTGTAGTAGTGCCGCCGCAAGCCGCAATAAGGCCAGCAACCGACACGAGTGCAATTACTAAACTAATAGCTCTAAATTTCATATATGTCCTCCGTCTTCTCAAAAAAAAGGCTGGTGTAGTGAAATCCTACACGTTTTGTAGCCTACTGACCACGAGCAAGAGGCATACCACGTCCAACCCTCGTAAAAAGCTCGTTATCTTTGACACATCATGCTCCAGCCCCTATTATTTATAGTTTCGACTCCAAGAGCCGAACTGTCTCTATATGTTCGAATCGCTGTCCGATAAGCTTAAAAAGACGCTCAAGAATCTGCGTGGGCAGGGCAAACTTACGCCCGAACACGTGGACCTGGCGCTGCGCGAGATTCGGATGGCTTTGCTCGAGGCGGACGTCAATTACAAAGTCGCGAAAGACTTTGTCGAATCGGTTCGTTCGAAGGCGGAGGGGCAAGAAGTTTGGCAGGGGCTGAATCCGCACGAGCAGGTCGTGAAGATCGTCTACGACGAGCTTGTAAACCTGATGGGCGGAACGTCGTCACGACTGGTATTTACAAAGCAGATCCCGAACGTCGTGATGGTCGTCGGTCTGCAGGGTTCGGGTAAAACCACCTCGACCGGAAAGATCTCGAAGTGGCTCGCGGAGAATCAGGAACGGAAGCCGTTGCTGGTGTCGGTCGACGTATATCGTCCCGCGGC
>DATLCA010000099.1:0-1556 GCA_035526605.1 Pyrinomonadaceae bacterium
CGTGCCCACTTCTTCGCCGTGGCTGCTCAGGTTATGCGACATATCCTGATCGACCATGCCCGGCGGTATCGCTATCGCAAGCGAGGGGCCGGTGCAAAGCACGTTGCTTTGGACGACCTTTCGTTAATCAAACAAGAACGGGCTGACGAGTTCATCGCGCTCGATGCCGCTCTTACCGCGCTCGCCAGAGTGGATCCGCGAAAGGGCCGAATCGTCGAACTAAGATTTTTTGGCGGGTTGACGGTGGAAGAAACTGCTGAGGTTCTCGACGTCTCGGCGATCACTATAAAGCGCGAGTGGCGCGCCGCCCGTGCGTGGCTGTACCGCGAGATCGCCGGCGACCCCGCTCCCGTGAAGGCCAAAGTCTGATACGCCGCGCCGAAATTTCTCGCTACTCATATTGGAATCCAGATCAGAACAGTAACTGCGCTGGATCGCTAGTGTATGAACCCGGAAGGTTGGCATAACGTCGATAGATTGTTTCAGGTCGCTGTCGAGATCGAACCGTCTCGGCGGGCGGCTTATCTCGAAAACGCATGTGCCGGCGATTGGGTTCTGCGGAGCGAAGTCGAAGAGCTTCTAAGCAACGACTCGCTGAGCTGGGATTTCCTGGAACAGCCGGCGATCGAATCGGCAGCTTTTTTCCTAGCCGATGACGAACCGGTACTTAGTCCCGGCGAGCGGGTGAGCCATTACGAGATCATTGGTCTCCTCGGAAAAGGCGGGATGGGTGAAGTCTATCTCGCGTGCGACCGGATACTGAACCGCAATATTGCGCTGAAGTTCCTTCCCTTTGATTACACCCAAGATGCCACCCGCCTGCAAAGATTTCAGCGCGAAGCGCAGGCGGTATCGACATTAAACCATCCCAACATCATCACGATCCATGAGCTGGGAAGCGTCGGCGATCAGCAGTACATCGCCACCGAGTTTGTCGGAGGCGAGACACTTCACGAGCTTATCTCGCGGCGGATGTCCGTCGACGAGGTGCTTGAGATTTCGATCCAGATCGCGGGCGCTCTGGCGGCGGCTCACGAGGCCGGAATAATTCATCGGGACATCAAGCCCGAAAACGTTATGGTCCGGCATGACGGATACGTCAAAGTTCTCGACTTCGGATTGGCAAAGCTCATCGGCGAATTCGAACTGCGGTCGGAAACGGGTTTCGGAGAACGGGTTGATCTGTCTTCCGGTCTTCTGATGGGAACACTGAGATACATGTCACCCGAACAGGTGAACGGCGATCAAGTGGATGCTCGTTCCGACATTTTCAGCCTCGGCTCGGTGATTTACGAGATGATCACCGGCCTACCTGCGTTCGATGATAAAAATCCCGCCAACCTCGGCCAATCGATTTTGAAAGATCACCCGGCGCTCAGCGACCTACCGGAAGAGCTTCGAGCCATAGTGGCCAAAATGCTTAGCAAGGATAAGAGGAATCGATACGCAAATGCCGTGGAATTGGCGCGCGACCTGAATATCCTCAAAGGTTCGTTACATGTCGGTCAGCCACGTGCGCGGGCATCGTTGATATCGGCTCGACCGGCATTCTTGAT
>DATLCA010000100.1:0-6281 GCA_035526605.1 Pyrinomonadaceae bacterium
CACAAGCACACGTTTCTTTTCATCGGCGTTTAACTTTCCGGCTATAAAAATGTAAGCGAAATAAAACACCGCGATACCTACGAGAATGTAAGTCATGTAGCTAGCGACGGTACGCGGGTTGATCGTGATCACGCCGAATGACGCCAGGCCGATAACTAGAAGCAGGATCGCTACGCCGACGGCCAGCCCAAGCTTAGTTTGATTTTCGCGCTTTGCCTGCGCCGAGGGATCCGGGTCCCTCGTCGGCTCCATTCCAATGCTTCCAAGCGTTCGGGGTGCGGACACCGAGTACCAGATAAGTCCCGCGAGCATGCCGACACCGGCAACGCCGAATCCCCATCCAAATCCCACTTTCTCTCCGAGCAATCCGGTGAAGATTTGACCCAATGTCGCACCGAGATTGATGCCCATGTAGAAGATCGAGAAACCGGCATCACGTCGCGCACCCCCTTCGGGATAAAGATCACCGACGATCGCGGAAATGTTCGGTTTGAGAAGACCCGTCCCGAGTACGATCAACACCAGGCCTATAAAGAAAGGGGTCTTCGCTTCGAAGAACGAAGTTAACCCGATCGAGAGATGGCCGAGCGTAATGAGCACTGTGCCGTACTGGATCGCGCGTCGCAGACCAAACAGACGGTCGGCGAGCCATCCGCCAGGTAGCGAGGCAAGATAAACACTCGCGGCATAGATGCCGACGATCGCCGACGCCTGGGGGCGTTCGAACCCGAAGCCTCCGTTCATCACCGCGGTGGTCATGAAGAGGATCAGCAGCGGCCTAATCCCGTAATAGGAAAACCGCTCCCACATCTCGGTCATGAACAGGGTGGAGAGTCCCCATGGGTGTCCAAAGAATCCGCGCGATGCGGAGGGTGTCGTCGTTCCTGCGTCGTGTGCGCTCATAGATTTTGCTTAGCCAACGTTTGAGAATTGAAGAGAGTTAGGCAGAATATAGCAAATAAAACCATGTAACAAAAAGGAATATTTCCGCTGCCCGTCCGGGGGTTCATACCGTTCGACCTTCGTAGGAGCTT
This sequence comes from Pyrinomonadaceae bacterium, assembly GCA_035526605.1. Lineage (GTDB taxonomy): Bacteria > Acidobacteriota > Blastocatellia > Pyrinomonadales > Pyrinomonadaceae > OLB17. The sequence goes on from DATLCA010000100.1 coordinate 1,035, forward strand.
TCGTAATATGCTATCCATTCTGGGAATTGTCGCCATCGTGGTCTTCACAATTCAGGTATATAAAACCGCCGCCCGCACAGAACGAAATGCCCCGCTCTGGGCCATCGCCACCGCTGGGATCGGGATCGGGATTCAGTTCGTGCTGCCGGTGATAATCGGCATGCTGCTGGGCATCTACTACATATCAAGCGGTACGCCGGTGGAAGAGCTTCAAGCGGAGATCGGCGGGATCGCCAGCGTCATCGGTGTGGTCGGAATCGTTCTAAGCATTGTCGGCATGTGGCTGGTGATGAAACGTGTTTCGACCGTCAGGGACGATTTCCCGAATCCCACAGCGCCTCCGCCGCCACCGAGGTTCGATTCGAATATTTAGTTTTTATGGAAGTTTTTCAAAAACTTGGGGCCGAGATCGAGGATCTTTGGCGCGAGCAAAATTACAACGACGATACCTTTCCCGATATTGCCGCCGGCGCGTTGGCGAGGGCGGACATGCCTTCGAGAGTTTCGGCTTGGGAAGTTATCGAGTGGACGCTTCAGCAATCGGAGCTTCCGCCCCAGAAGGATCCGTCGGCGACTTTCGGAGATCCCCCGATCACCGTGTTCGTCGCACCGAGATTTTACATTGACGTTTATTTTTGGCTAGACGGAACGACACAGATTCATCAACACGGATTCTGTGGCGCGTTCCAGGTTCTGCTCGGCTCAAGCCTCCATAGCTGGTACGAATTTGAGCGCACCGAGAGCGTCAACACGTTTCTCGAGACCGGCGATATGAGCCTGAAAGTTTGCGAGCTGGTGAAAGTCGGAGACGTGAAGCAAATATTCGCGGGCCGTCAGTACATACATTCGCTCTTCCACCTCGATCAACCGTCGGCCACGATCGTCGTGCGAACGGAGAAAAGTCCGCTTCACCTTCCCCAATTTTCGTATCACAAACCGTACATCGCGCTTGACCCGTTCTTCGATCACGAGACGACGACAAAAAAACTCCAGGCACTGGTGCCGCTCTTTCGCGTGGATCATCCGGACACCGACAAGCTCATCGCGGACATCCTCGAGACCGCGGATTTCCAAACAAGCTTCTCCGTGCTCTCCATCGCCCACAGTCATTTGAGTGGGGGCCACCTCGGCCAACTGTTCAGTTTGGAAGGGCCTGCTGCACGGTTGGCGGGCTTTCTCGAGATCGCAAAACGCCGGCACGGCGCGAAAGCCGCACGGCTCAATGAGATTTTCGAATATCGCGACCGCATAAACGACCTCGTTCGGCGCCGCGGTTATGTGACCAATCCGGAGCACCGATTCTTTTTCGCGTTGCTGCTGAACGTTGACGGACGAAGCCGGATCCTGGCGCTCGTAAAAGAACGTTTCCCGGACGCGGACCCGATCGACAAGATCCTCGATTGGACCTACGACCTTGCCCAGACCCGTGTCGTCGGCGTCAACACGCCGAACGCGCTCGGCCTTGAAAAGTTTGACGATCTGGACCTTTCGATTCTGGAGAATTTGCTTCGGGGTAAATCGGAGACGGCAACGATCGAAACGTTGACGGCCGAATACGGCGAAGAGAAATTGAATGCCGCCGACGTGGACGGGAAGCTGACGCGGATCCGCAACTCGGTAATCTTCCAGCCGCTGCTCGCGGAAGATCGGGAGTGAGCGGTGAACAGTTCGCGCGTCGGCAGGGCGTGAGTTGAACCATCGGGCTGCGTCTTATTTGCGCGATTTTTCCGGTTCGCTTAGACTTAAGCTTCTTGCCCTTGTAGCTCAACGGTTAGAGCAGCGGACTCATAATCCGTTGGTTGTAGGTTCGAATCCTACCGAGGGCAAACTCAATCATTGAGAAGAACTAGAAGACGCTGTGTTTATTGATGAATACGGCGTTTTTCAGGCTCGAAAAAGGGTCCCCAAAAGTGTGAAAAATTGGCTATTCTGCGTATCCTTAGAGACTAAATGCAGACTGGTCGATTTGAAGCTATTTCCCACTCGGCTGTTGTCGGTCACCTACCCAACTGAATTTTCAGGCGCGGCATGCATGATTAGTGCACGGTTCACCTCATGAACATCCTACGTGTAATCATCAGGTCGTAGGTGCGGTCACGTGAAATGGTTACAAAACCTGGTCAAATACCGGGCGAACAGACGTCCAATGGCGGTTCCGAGCAGCGGCTTCGCGATGTTAACGAGAAGGTGGTGCCTTCCTCGGCACCTGAGCGCGAGCTGATCGAGAAGCTGGAGATTGCCGAGAAGAAATTATCGTTTCTCGGCCTGGTGGTCGCCTCGTCAGCCGAATCAATCGTCACGGTCGATTTCGGCGGCGTCATTACCACCTGGAACAAATCCGCCGAGCGACTATACGGATACCCCGCGGACGAGGCGGTCGGCAAGCCGCTGACGATGCTGACGCTTCCGGAAGACCTCCTCGAAATACTCTCCAACATCGACAGCATCAAACACGGCGAGGCGGTCGAAATTTACGATACGGTCCGCATTCGGAAGAGCGGCGATCACATAGATCTCGAAATACTGATGTCGCCCGTGACATCGGCGGACGGCCACATTATCGGTGTCGCCACCATCGCCCGCGATATAACCGAAAGAGTCAGGGCGGAGTCCGAGCGCGAAAACTCCCGCATCGCAGAGAAGGAACAAAAAGCTAGCGAGCTTGCCGCGGTCCGCCTAAGCGAAACTCAGCTTGCGGAAAGCCAGACTCGGCTCGCTCTCGAACTTGCCGCAGTGCAGCATTTGCAGGAAGAGCAGACCCGCGCGCAAGAAATGCTGCGGTTAAGCGAAGGGCAGCTGCAGGCGCTGCTGGACCAAACGCCAATGGGCGTTTATCTGGTCGACGCGGATTTTCGGATTGTTGCAGTCAACCCAACCGCTATGCCGGTGTTCGCAGGGATTCCCGACTTGATCGGCCGCGACTTCGACGAGGTCATCCACCGGCTTTGGTCCGAAGAATATGCCGACGAAGTTGTCCGGCTGTTCCGCCATACGCTCGAAACCGGCGAGCCGTACTACACGCCCGAACGAATCGAAGAAAGACGGGATCTCGGCGTGGCCGAATATTACGAATGGCAGATAAGTCGCATCCCTTTACCCGACGCACGTGACGGTGTCGTTTGTTATTTCCGCGATGTCTCGGCTCAAGTGTTTGCCCGCCTGAACCTCGCCGCGTCCGAGGAAAAATATCGTACGCTGTTCGAGTCGATCGACGAGGGGTTCTGCCTCATCGACCTTCTCTTCGATGAGGCGGGCGAAGCGTATGACTACGTTTTCCTTGAGGCCAACGCTGCTTTCGAAAGGCAGAGCGGGCTCGTCGGCGTCGTCGGCCGGTCCATTCTTGAGCTCGTGCCCGGGTTCGATGCCCAATGGGTAAAATTGTACGGACTGGTGGCAAAAACGGGCGAGTCGAGGCGGTTCGAGGCCGATGTCGCGTCAATGGCCCGCGTTTATGACGTATATGCATTCAGCAGCGGAGAGAACAAGGTCGCAGCTGTCTTCAACGATATCACCGAACGCAAACGGAGCGAGGCGAACCTCGCCTTCCTGGCTGAGGTTAGCAATGACCTCGTACGCTTCACGACCATCGACGAAACGATAAACGCGCTGGGAGCCAAAATCGCCAGACACTTTCGGGCGTCGCTTTGTTCCTTCCTGGACATTGACGCGGAGCGCGGGATCGGCACCATCCTACACGAGTGGCGCGCAGAGGACGCAATCAGCCTTATCGGTGAATACCGGATCGCCGATTATGGAAGCGAGGAGCAACTCGCGACATGGCGCTCCGGCGAGCCCTTCGTCGTCAGAGATGTCGAATCCGACGAGCGCGTCAACGCTGAGGCTCTGGCCCCGTTCGGGATCGGCTCGTACCTCAGCATTCCCATCGCTCGCGATGGGGAGTGGCGATATTTGCTCACGGTTTATGACCGCGCGGCTCGCGATTGGAGGGAAGACGAAGTCCACCTGATGAGCGAACTCACGTCGCGCATCTGGACGCGCCTCGAACGCGCTCGCGCCGAAGCCGCGTTACTCGTGAGGGAGGCGCGACAGGCCTTTCTCCTGAAGCTGAGCGATGCGCTTCGACCGATTGCGGACCCCTTGGAGATCCAGGCGGTAGCCATGCGGGTACTGGGCGAGTATCTGGGAAATATCGGAGCACAATATTACGAGAGCGACGATGACGGGGAGCACTTTAACTCCTTTGGCGGCTACACCGACGGTTCTGTGGCTATAGTCGAGCGGGTCCGCCTCGACGATTTCGGCGCCTTCACGAAAGAGGCCTACCGCGCAGGGCGCACCCTTGTCGTCAATGACGTCCCGCACGACGACCGGATCACCCCCGAACAGGCCGACGCCTATAAAGCGATCGGGGTATACGCCTACGTCGGCGTGCCCTTGATCAAGGCCGGCCGCCTCGTGGTCGCTCTGGGGGCCGTGACGTCCGCCGCCCATGCTTGGACCAAAGACGAGATCGCGCTCATAGAGGAAACTGCTCAACGCACGTGGGCGGCCGTCGAACGCGCCCGCGCCGAGGCCGCCCTGCTCGAGAGCGAGACGCGCTACCGCGCCCTCGTCACAGTCGGCTCGTCCACGATCTACCGCATGAGTCCCGACTGGCGCGAGATGTTCCAACTCGACGGAGCGGGTTTCGTCGCGGACACGGAGGGGCCGACGACCGATTGGATTGAAACCTACCTCCCGCCTGACGAGCGGCCGCGGGTTGAAGAGGCGATCGCGCGGGCGATCCGGACCAAAGACGTTTTCGAGCTGGAGCACCGCGTGAAGCGCGTGGACGGGACGGTGGGGTGGACCCTGTCGCGTGCGATCCCGCTTCTCGATGACGCCGGCGAAATCAAGGAGTGGTTCGGGGTGGCGAGCGACGTCACCGCTCGCGTCAAGGCGGACCAGAGCTTCACACGCCTGTTCGAGGCCTCCCCGGCGCCGTTCCTCGTGCTCGCTCCAGACGCGCCGCGATTTACCATTACCGAAGTCAATGACGCCTATCTGACCGCGACTATGCGGACCCGCGAAGAACTGGTCGGGCGTCCGTTATTCGACGCCTTCCCCGACAATCCGAACGAGCCGGCGATTAATGGCGTGAGCACCCTGCGCGCCTCGCTGGAAGACGTGCTTGCTTCCCATCGGCCGAACGCGTTGCCGAGCCTGAAGTTCGACATTGCCCGGCCCGACGGCACGTTCGAAGAGCGGTGGTGGAGCCCGGTCAACTCTCCGATTCTCGACGAGAAC
>DATLCA010000101.1:0-1257 GCA_035526605.1 Pyrinomonadaceae bacterium
AACGTCGGCGTCGAAATCGAATTGATCGCCCCGGTGGCCATGGAAAAAGGCCAGCGTTTCGCGATCCGCGAAGGTGGCCGCACGATCGGTGCCGGACGCGTCAGCGACGTCCTCTCCTAAATTAATTCTTGATCTAACAAGGAGAGCGGGGAATATTCCCCGCCTCCGTTTTTTCGTCTTAGCGAAAGACGAGGGTTACGGCGGTAGCTCAATTGGCAGAGTAGCGGTCTCCAAAACCGTTGGTTGGGGGTTCGATTCCCTCCCGCCGTGCCAATTTTTGAAATGAATCAGGCGTGTTTTGGGCGCGCTTGCGACGGATGCGAGCCGGAGGGGTGGCAGAGTGGTCTATCGCGGCGGTCTTGAAAACCGCTAAGGCTAAACACCTTCGGGGGTTCGAATCCCTCCCCCTCCGCCATTCGCGGCGGCGGGAGAGTCGGGTTGGTTGGTAACGAATTTTGTGAAGAACACTGGTTTAATAGTTACGATTCTGGTTGTGGGCGCCGTTTTCGGCTTCCTCTGGTACCAGGGTTATCTCGTGAAGATCCGCACCTACGTCGCGGAAACTTCCGAAGAATTGCGGAAATGCACCTGGCCCACCTGGGAGGAGCTCAAAGGCTCCACCGTCCTCGTCATGATCACCATGGCCCTCCTGGGCATCTTCACCATTGTGGTGGATTTTGCGTTATCCATCGTAAACCGCGGCATCCAGTAACACGCGCATGAAAAACGAGTGGTTTGTCATTCATACGCTGTCCGGCCAGGAGCAGAAGGTCAAAGAGAGCATCGAAAAGCGTCTCAAGGCCGAAGAAATGGGCGAGTTCATTAAGGAAGTTCTCGTGCCCATGGAAAAAGTCGCCGAAGTTCGCAGCGGCAAAAAAACCGTCAGTACGCGCAAGCTATATCCCGGTTACGTTTTCGTGGACATGATTTTACTCGATGACAACAAGCGCGTCATCGAGAAGCCGTGGTATTTCATCCGCGACACTCCCGGTATCATCGGTTTCGTCGGCGGCGAACGTCCGACCCCCACGAGCGCCGATGAAATCGCCTCGATCAAATCGCAAATCTCCGAAGGCGAAGATCACGAGCGTCCGAAGGTGAACTTCGAAGTTGGCGAAACCGTCAAGATCAATGACGGTCCCTTCCTGAACTTTAGCGGCGTCATCGAAGAAATCGAACCCGAACGCGGCAAGCTAAAAGTCACCGTGAACATTTTTGGCCGGAACACCCCGGTGGAACTCGAATACTGGCAGGTAG
>DATLCA010000102.1:0-2854 GCA_035526605.1 Pyrinomonadaceae bacterium
ATCGGTCGACGAAGCCACCGCGATGTGACGATGGTCTCCATCCAAAACCTGCCGCCAGCTCACATAGACCCGTCCTTCGTTTGCGATCACCGCAGTCTTGCAGCATGGGCAAACTTCGCTAGCGATGCGCTGATTTTTGGAAAACGTCTTTCCACCATCCGCCGATACGGCGAAAAAGACCTCACTGTTTGGTTCGGGAGCTTGCTCGGATTCGGTGCCTTTGTGATCGATCTTCACGATCTGAAATCCGTCGGCCGCGGGGCGATTCATGCTGCCATGCTCGGCAACTTTATGGACGTTTCTTTCATCGAGCCACGCCGCGTAGATGGTTCCGCCCGCATCGACGGCGATCGAATGCATCCCGTGCGACGCGGGTGCTGCATCATCGTTTATTTTCGTCGGCTCACCGAATGTTTGGCCGCCGTCACGCGATCCAGAGACGACGTAATCGATACCGCCGCCGTTACGCATCGTCCAGCCGACATAGATCGTCTTGTCCGGCGCGACGGCGATCGTCGGCGGATCGCCGTACCACGCTTTGACCGCCCCTTTGACCGGATTGATCTGAACGGCCGGACTGATCGATTTGAGCGACGCGTCATATTTGTGAACAAATAAATCCGCCGATTTGTCTTCGGCATGTTCGACATAAGCGACGTAAATATTGCCGCCGGAATCCACCGCGATCGCGGTTTCGGCAGCCTTAGAACCCACATCGCTGACGCGCACCGCCGCTGCCGGCGAAGTCTCATTAGAACTTCTCGATCGGGAATCTGCGACGGGGGTGCTGGTGCATCCGATCTGCGGAACCACAGCGGACAGAGCGAATAAAATGAGGAAGACGGTCTTGACGTGCATCACTCGGCAACTCTTCAGAATGCTAGTACGTTATCACAAAACAATATTCACCCAACCAGACAAGCTTCCTTTGCGAACTTTGCGCGCTCTCGGCGGAGAACGAGATTTTGACGCAACGATCCGGGGAGTTCGCAAAGAAGCGTGTCACTAACCTGGTGCATAGTTCGCGCACAAGGCTCAGTTGCCGAAAAATGTCCGGAGCGGTAAACTACTCACCGGTCGGCCAAACGGCGCATTCGTCTATCGGTTAGGACGCGAGGTTCTCAACCTCGAAAGAGGGGTTCAACTCCCCTATGCGCTACCAAGAATAACTAAGAGTCAAAACTAAAAGTGAAAAGTTTAGACCGTTCGTGGCTCTAAACTTTTCACTTTTAGTTTCTAACTTTTAGTTATCAACTTGATGGTTTGCCAAGTTCGGTTCCGCCTAAGCTGGAACGCGGGCGAATATCACGGTTCCCTTTCCCGGCGCGGTTTCGATTTCAAGGTTTCCGCCAACAAGAATGCACCGTTCCCGCATCCCGATCAGACCCAGTCCGCTTCCCGAGCCAATATTTATCTTCTTTTTCTCCAGATCAAATCCGATGCCGTCATCGGTGATGATCAGTACGAGAGTGTCCTTCTGTAAATCAAGGTGCACCGTGACACTCTTTGCCTTCGCATGCTTGAAGATATTATTGAGGGCTTCCTGCACAATACGGTAAACATTTATCTTTGTCTCGGGCGGAAGCGTTTCTTCAAACGGCCGCGCATAAAATTCGGCGGAAATTTTATGATTACGCGACCACTCATTAACAAAAATATCGATCGCCGCCGCTAATCCAAGATCGTCAAGTGCAGTCGGCCGCAACTCAAATGCAAAAAATCCGACGTCCGCGTCCACCCGTTTCGCATAATCCTGCGCGTGTCTTACCTGTTCTTTGAGTTCGGGGTTATTCGAGGTCAGCTCGGCCAACGCTTCCAGCCTGAACCGGAGGGCGGTGACCTGTTGACCAAGCTGGTCGTGCAAATCCCGCCCGAGTCGGCGCCGGACGTCTTCCTGAGACGTCACCAGCCGCTGCAAGATACCCACACGCTCTGCTTCGATCTTCCGCCTTTCGACGTTCTCGGTATGCAGGGCGGCGTTCATCTTTGCGAGTTCTCTGGTACGCTCTTCGACACGCCTTTCCAGGCTTTCCCGCGACCGGAGCAACTCCTCTTCGACCCGCTTTCGTTCCGTTATATCCACCGAGATGCCTATTATTCCGACCAGTTCGCCGGCTTCCGTCTCGATTGGCGAATTGATCACGTAGGCGGGAAACACGGTACCGTCACGCCGCTTTACATTGAACTCGCCCGCCCAGCTGATACCCCGTCGAAGCTGCGACATAATCTCGGCAGCTTGATTCGCCATAATGTCCGGCGTGGTCAGTTCCGATATCTGGCGCCCGACCGCTTCCTCCGCTGTCCAGCCGTACAATTTTTCGGCGAACTGATTCCAGTATGTAACGGTCCCGTCCAGATCAGTCGCGATCGCGGATTGCTCGACGGTATTCAGCAAATGGGCCTGGAAACGGATGGATTGCTCGGCCTTCTTGCGGTCGGTTATATTCGAGAAAACAAGGGCCACTTTGCGGCTGTCCTCGCCGCCAATGCGTGAAGCAAAAACGTCGAACCACCTGTTCAAGCCTTCAACATAGTTTTCAAACCGCACAGATTCACCAGTCAGAATCACTTTGCCATAGGTCTCGCACCAAAATTCCCCCAAGCCCGGAATGATCTGGCCCGCCGACCTGCCCGCTGCATTTTTGACCCCGGTTAATTCCTCGAACGCCGCGTTGGTCTCAAGGTAAACAAGGTCTACGGCCTTACCGCTCTCATCGAAAATCACTTCGGCCGTGGCATAACCCTGATCGATGGTATTGAACAGAGTGCGGTAACGTTCCTCGCTCTCCCGCAGCATAGCGTCGGCGTGGCGTTGCTCGGTCACGTCGTTGGCGTTGTGGATGATGGCCTCCAC
>DATLCA010000103.1:0-28053 GCA_035526605.1 Pyrinomonadaceae bacterium
AGAAGGGAGCGCTCGACGCGAAGCGCGGCAAGATCTTCACGAAGATGATCAAGGAGATCACGGTCGCGACCCGCACCGGCGGAAGCGGCGACGTCGATTCCAACGCGCGACTGCGCAAAGCAGTCTCCGACGCAACGGGCGCAAACATGCCGAACGACACCATCGACCGTGCGATCAAGCGCGGCATGGGCGAAGGTGAGGGCGCGAACTACGACGAAGTTACCTACGAAGGTTACGGCCCGAACGGCGTCGCGGTTATGGTCGAAGCGATGACCGACAATCGCAATCGCACCGTCGCCGAGATCCGCCACATATTTTCGAAGAACGGCGGCAACATGGGCGAAGCCGGTTCGGTCGGCTGGATGTTCGACAAGAAGGGTTACATCGTCGTCGACAAAGCCGCGAGATCCGAAGATGAGCTTTTCGAGATCGCGATCGAAGCCGGCGCCGACGATATGCAGGACGACGGCGAAGTGTTCGAAATCTTCACCTCACCCGACAACTTCGAAGCCGTCAGCGAAGCGATCAAGAAAGCCGGCGTCGAACCTCAGGCGGCCGAAGTTTCGATGATCCCGCAAAACTACATCGAGCTCACCGGCGCGGATGCGAAGACGATGATCAAGCTCGTAGACGCGCTCGAGGACAACGACGACGTCCAGAAGGTCTACGCGAATTTTGATATCGACGAAAGCGAGATGTAATTGTCGACGCTTCGGAAGTCAGCTGTACAGCGCGATCAGCGACAGAATTGCTCCCAGGGTGTTTGCCGCACAGTGCACGAGCATCCCGATATAGATGTTCCGCTTCCACCAAACTATGTAGGCTTGCGGCAGCACGATCAGGAAAATGAGAAGGTAGTTATAAGGCTGCCAGAAATGTTGGGTCGCAAAAAGGAAGGTGCTAAACAAGGGGGCCGCCCAACCAAGGTAATTCACCCGCGGCATCAAATGTCCCCGAAAATATAGCTCTTCGACGATCGGAATCACCAAACCGTCAACGACCAGCTGGGCGATCAGCATGGCGAGCAGAACTGACCTACCCGCTTCACCGACGAGCATCGTCTGCGACGATTTAAAGTGCGCCGGCATCCACCCGAAAACCGACCCGCTCAGGTATTCATTCAGCGGCGAGACGGCGAATAAAACAGCGAACGCGAAAACAAAAAGCAGCACGAAAAACAAAATGTACTGCCGGACCGGCATCGGCTCGCGGTTGCCCACAACCCGCACAAAACCGCCGGCGTTTCTCGCCTGGAGCCACAGGTAGCCAAGCATCACCGGGATGCCGACAAGAACGTTCACGGCCGTGAAGGCGAAACCAGACGGATACCCGAGCTGCATTACGAGCGGCGCAGCCAGCGCAAAAATGGCCACCTGAATCGCGCCCGGCATGAGGTGAAGCAGAATGGACTTTGGGATGGAGTCGCTGCCTATCGCGAATTCAACTCGTTCGTTTATCATTGGGCTCCGGAGGAGATGACCTGCCCGTAGCCGATCCGATGCCCGTCCGGAGTGACGACCGTGAACTCGCGAATGCCCCACGGCTTGTTCGCGATCGACGACAAGATGTTTGCACCGCGGCTGATTAATTCCTGATAAACCTCGTCAACATTTTCGACGAGCGCATGGGCGAACCATGAATGGTTTCCAGTTGCTTCTGCCGTCATCTCGTCCGAACATTCGCCAAGCATTACCTTAAAGTCACCGAAAGATAGAAACTCCCACCCGGGAGCGGTGAAGTCGCGCTCAAAACCCAGCTTGTCGATGTAGTATGCGGCCTCGACTTTCAGGTCCTTCACCGCCAGAACGTGGCGCGTATGCACTACTTTTCTTTCTTTGGACATCTAGAGATAACTCAGCAGCCAATGTTTATTTTTTCGCTTGTAGTTCCCGTACCAATAACAAAGCGGATACAGAAGAATAAGGCCGGCGATCCATGCGGCGTGGACGACGGGGAGTGAAAAGCCATGATCGGCGGGCGCCGCCTGAGCATTGTCTCCAAAATTCATGAACAGGTAGGCGACCTCCTTTCCCGCGGCCAGACTCAATAAAACCGCGATGCCGTGGGCCGTGAACCATTGCAAAATATAAAAGAAGAGAGGCACGCGCCCGAACGTTATCGCGATCTTTTGCCAGACCGCTCCCCCGCGGATCCCATCGGTCAGTCCGAGCACGATCAGCGCCGGTCCCAGAGTCATCAGTAGATACAGAAGCGATGGCGGATATTTCTGCGTGTTAAGGAAGGAAAGAACCGTGAAGGCGGGCTCGTTTAGCTGCGGCTCGACCGCCTGCCGCGGAGGCGGACCACCTGCTCTCTCGGCCTCGGCGCGTGCCTCGGCCGCCCCGGCGACAAACTGCGCCCTTGTTTCGAACGGCTCAGGATCGCCGTAGAAGTTGCTCAGCCTTAGGCCGACGAACAACAGAGTCGCCGCGATCCCGACACTCAGCAGCAACCGCTTACGGCGCTCATTGTCCCACCCATATACGACACCGAAGGCCCAGCCCGCCGCCATAACGCCCACCCACGGAATCAGCGGATACGCTAAAAAGATCACCGGGCCGTGCGAGAACAGAGGCAGCACTCCCATCTGGTGGAGAATGATCCATAGCGATTGCCCCCATGTCAGATCGACCGACTCGCTGCCGCCGAAAGCGATATTTGGCGGAAGATTAAAACGGTCGAGCACATTGTGAAGAACGATCATCAGAAGGCCGATCGCCCCGACGACGCGGAGCGGCAGTCGGATCAGTGCCGCCATCACTATCATTGACACGCCTATGACCCAGATCACCTGTCCCATACCGAAGAATCGGTAGTCGACATTAAAGACGACGCTGAACCGGACGATGGTGAATTCGAGAAAGATAAGCCATAGCCCTCGGGTAAAAAGAAATCGGGAAAGCTCGGTGTCAGTTTTCCCATTCAGCCGCTGGAGGTAGATGCTGATACCGGAAAGAAATACGAATGTCGGAGCGCAGTAATGCGTTATCCAGCGTGTGAAAAAGAGCGGGACGCTGGTAGTGCCGAGATCCGTCGGGTCCGAAAGCAGAGCCTCATGATGAACAAAATCGCGCGTGTGGTCGAGCAGCATGATCATCATCACAACGCCGCGGAGAAAATCTACCGAGTAGATTCGTTGTTTAATTGTTTCGATATCCATGTCCAGGCTTCGGGGTGGAGACGGTGACCCGGTATCGTGCATCAAAAAGCGCCTAGTTACAAGAAGGCAATCGGCCAGGGTTCAAAGATGCCCCTGGTCCTGCCCCAACTTTCCGCATCATCTCCATGTCTTCTCCGTCTGTTCCGTGTATTCCGTGGTTCCTTCGCGAAGCGATAACCACTGAATACACGGAACAACCAACAGAGCTCATTTTGAGTTTCTACTTGTCAGGTTTCACTTTCCGGCGCCAACCGTTGCAGCCCATCCGGCCGTGACGCGCGAGATCTCGTCGAAAACATCTTCCGTGCTTTGCCGTGTGCGTTTGAGAATTTTGAAACTGTGATCGGCGGTTTCGAGCAGGTGAAGCGTCGAGCTTGCCCCAAGTTTTTTAACCGTCGGTTCGAGCAGACCGAGCTCCGCAAGAGCGTCACGCGTGCCGCTCAAAAAAAGCATCGGCACGGTAACTCCGGTGAGATGATCGGCGCGTTTTGTCGCCGGCTCGCCGGCCGGATGAAGCGGAAAAGAAAAAAGCACCAGACCCGTGACGCCGGGCAAAGGCGCTTCGGATGCAGCCGTCGTCGTCATCCGTCCGCTGAATGAATGCCCACCCGCGAGCAGCGGCAGATCGGGCACTGCTTCCTTGGCCGCAACCACCGCAGATCTGATCGTCGCTACGCATACCGGATTGGGATCCCGCCCGCGCTTGTTTTCCGAGTATGGAAAGTTGTACCGAAAGGTCGCGATCTTGTGATCGGCAAGATGCTCGGCGATCGTCTGCAACATCGGCGTCCGCATGTTCGACGACGCACCGTGCCCGAGCACGAGCAGGTGCGTCGAATTTTCAGGGCGAATCAAGAGCGCCGAAACCTCTCCCTTTTCCGGAGTGGCTGCGAATTTCAGCTCTGTCGATTCGTGTGGCATAAACGACAACCCTCACTTAAGGCCGGACGGGGGCTCTTAAAAACAGCGCAGCGAAGGCAGAAAAAACAGTTCCCAGCACCGAGAGCCGGATGAGGTTTCCGAGGGCCATCGAAGCCGCGGTCGTCTGTGAACGAATAGATTCAAAGGAACCCGGCATGCCGGATGCCATTCTCGTCCGCGCGACTTCATCGAGAAAGTTCGTGTACAAGAAATTGATGGAGATCAGGTTGTAGATCGCGTATACGATCCCGGTTCCGACGCTGATCGCGACAGCGGTCAGAAAAGCTTGAAGGTATCCGAAACCACCGCGGTGATTGTTGTGATACCAATTAACGCCGAACACGATGCAAAAGCATAGGACTATTAAGGTGACCGCCATGCTCCACGATGAAAAATAAAATCCGGTCAGATACATGAAGACGCCAGCGGCGGCCTGTACCAGTCCGGATAATAGAGCGACGGTCACGAGCGCATTAAGATTCCATTTGCGGGTGTTCATGGTCATCTCCTCGCCGATTGTCTACGGCATCAAACGCCAAACGATTCGGCGTCGATGATACACCGGATTTAGGGTGCCCGGCCAGTAAGTTTCTTTTCAATGCGGTTAGGTTTTTTGCATCATGGTGTATCGCCATCGTCTCACGAGTGCGGACGGCGATCGTCTATTCCTAGCTCCTTTTCAAGAGACTTTGCCCACGCTTCGGCCCACATCCATCCGCCTGCTGGGACGAAAACTACTTCCCGGCCGAACGTCGTTTCCGATTTGAATGAGATTGTAACGGTTTGTGGTTGCCAGCCCCACCAACTGGATCCTTCGATTCGGGAGATGTCGGATATAGGTATGTGAGCCTTTTGGAAATAACTCGAAACGTAGAGGTGTGAACCGCGCAAACGAACGCTCTTCCAACGGAAAGTGAGCAGATACCAGGTAGTGGTCCACCCGAGCAGAAAAAGGAAACCCGGATGGATGAAGTTGTAGGGTTCTGTAAAAAGCGCGTGGATTGCGAATGATAAAGTAACTATTGGGACCAGCTTGTATAACGGAACCGTTATCGATGACAGCCGACGGTCACTCTGCATTTATCTAGCCTTGAAATTCTTCTTCAAGCCTTGCCAAACTTCCGAGTACTCGTGCTGTAGCTCGGCGCAGTCCATGGCGAATTTTGTCGGCCGAATGATGTACCGCGACTCGAACATGAACGCGAGCGTGCCGGAAAGTTTTTGAGGTTTGAGATCGGCGTTCGACGCTTTTTCGAAGGCTTCGAGATCAGGGCCGTGGGCGGACATCTGGTTGTGCAGCGAGCCACCGCCGGGGAGAAAGCCTTCCTCCTTCGCGTCGTATTGTCCGTAGACCAATCCCATGTACTCACTCATGACGTTGCGGTGATACCACGGCGGGCGGAATGTGTCCTCGGCGACGAGCCAGCGGTCGGGGAAAATAACGAAGTCGCAGTTCGCCACGCCGGTTTCGGGGGAGGGCGACGTCAGCACGGTGAAGATCGAGGGATCAGGGTGATCGAACGAGATTGAGCCGATCGTGTTGAATCGGCGGAGATCGTATTTGTACGGCGCGTAGTTGCCGTGCCACGCGACGACATCGAGCGGCGAGTGATCGATCTCACAGGACCAAAGATTGCCGCCGAATTTCGCAACCTGTTCCATCGTGCCTTCGCGGTCTTCGTACCAGGCGACCGGCGTTTCGAAATCACGCGCATTCGCGAGGCCGTTAGCGCCGATCGGGCCAAGGTCGGGAAGGCGAAACTGCTGGCCGTAGTTTTCGCAGATGTAACCCCGTGCGGATTTTGGATTTCGGATTTCGGATTTGGGATCTCCTTCTAATTCCGCATTCAGCATTCCCCCTTCCGCATTGGCGGAGGCACCCTCACTACCGGTCGGGTTTCTGCCTATTGCGACCCGGAATTTTAATCCTCGCGGCAGGCAGCAAACTTCTCCCGGGCTCACTTCGATCATGCCGAGCTCGGTATAAATCGTCAGGCTTCCCATCTCGGGAACGATCAGCATCTCGCCGTCCGCATTGTAGAAAAACCGGTCCGTCATATCCCGGTTGCACGCGTAAATATGTACGGCGATTCCGCTCTGGGAAAAACTGTCGCCGTTTCCGGCGATCGTCGTGATGCCGTCGACGAAATCCGTCGGTTCCCCAGGCACCGGTATCGGATTCCAGCGAAGTTGGTTCGGGGTCGTCACGATCTCGTTGAACGGTGAGGATTTGAAAAGCCTGTTATCGATCTGCGCGAACGGTTTGTGAAGAACGCTCGGCCGGATCCGATACGTCCACGTGCGTTTGTTATGGACTCGCGGAACGGTAAACGCGGTTCCGGAAAACTGCTCGGCATACAAACCAAGCGGCGCTTTCTGCGGTGAGTTGCGGCCGATCGGTAGAGCGCCGGGAGCCGCCTCGGTGGAAAACTCGTTTCCAAATCCGGTTTGATATTTAAGGTCCATTAGCCAGGATTTTGCCATGAAACCGGACCGGTGTCAGTAGCCGAAGGTGTTCGGGCTGTCGCGTAGCGACGCCATGAGTTTTGGCCGCGGGCCTTGGCCCGCGGAAAACGGCGTTAAAATACTCGCCGCATCAGCGGCGACCGATAATTCATGCGCCGCTAACGCGGCCCGACTTGATTGAACTGGTAACCGTGGGCTAAGGCCCACGGCTAAACTCGCGCCGGCGCTACGCGACGAAGATCAAAGCAGCACCTAAACTTACAAATTACCTCTTCTTCTCTGCTCTTCCTCGATCGAAACAAACAACGCCTTAAAATTTCCTTTGCCGAAACCCTTGCAGCCTTTGCGCTGGAGGATCTCGAAGAAAACTGTTGGGCGATCTTCGACCGGCTTGGTGAATATCTGGAGAAGGTAGCCTTCCTCGTCGCGGTCGACCAGGATGCCGAGCTTCTTGAGACTTTCGATGTCTTCGTCGATCTCGCCGACGCGCGACGGAAGTTCGTCGTAATACGTGTCCGGCACTTTCAGGAACTCGACTCCATTTTCGGCAAGTCGCGCGACGGTTTGTCGCACGTCTTTACACAGAAGCGCGATGTGCTGCGCTCCGGCTGACCCGTAGAAATCGATGTACTCCTGAATCTGCGATTTGCCTTTCTTGCTTTCCGCCGGCTCATTGATCGGGAACTTGATGTTGTGCCCGCCGTCGCTCATCACGATCGACATCAGCGCCGAGTACTCGGTCGAGATGTCTTTGTCGTCGAAAGTGATGTAGCGGAAGAACCCGAGCACGTCGCGATAGAAGTCGCACCAGTAATTCATCTTGCCAAGCTCGACGTTTCCGACGATGTGATCGACGAGCTGGATGCCCACGTCTTCGCCGGCAATTTCCTCGCGGACGAAGCCGGGGAGGAAAACGCCGTTATAGTCGTAGCTTGACGCTTGCCCCACCCCGTCAGCCGAACCGGCTGCCGCCCCTCCTACGACAGGACGGGAGTTTTGCGCACCGGCGCCGTTGCCATTGCCTGACCCGTTGGTTCCGCGCGAACTTCCATACGAATAGAACGAATGGATCGTGTCACCGTAGGTCGCGATAGCGGCGTGACGTACGCGGCCGTTGTCGTCGCTGAGGTCGCGCGGTTCGACGACGGGCGTCGCGCCGCGTTTCACCGCTTCGTTGAACGCGTGGTCCGCATCGTCGACCTGAAACGCGATGTCGCGGACCCCGTCGCCGTGCTGTTTAATATGCTCCGCCGCCGGGTGCCCGGGCGAAAGCGGGGTCGTCAGGATAAAATTGACACGGTTCTGCCGCATCAGGTAACTCGTCGTTTCGCGATTTCCCGTTTCCAATCCGGAGTACGCCGCCCTGGAAAACCCAAACGCTTTTCGATAATAAAATTCGGACTGCTTCGCGTTACCCACGTAAAACTCTACGTGATGTATTTTCTTCAAACCGAGAGGATTTTTGTCGCTCATAAAACTCTTTTCCATTTAATGAATATCAAAAGTATAACTTAGTGTCGTTGCCGTCTATATGTCCGGCATCTTACAGAACGCGAGGCGGCATTCTGTGGTATATTTCGAATACCAGTTCGCCATTTTCTTTACAATCAAATTAGTACTATGCATGACGCATTTGACCTACGTCATCCGATTCACAATCGGCTGCTGTCAGTCCTCCCGCTGGACGAGTTCTCGTCTCTCAGGCCTCACCTGGACGAGGTTTCGTACGAGCCCGGCACCATGATCGCCCGCGCCGGCGATTCGTTGCGAACCTGCTTTTTTCCGAACAGCGGCATGGTGTCGCTCCTGTGCGTGACGGAAGAAGGTCGATCCGTCGAGACCGGCTTCGTCGGCTTCGAGGGCATGATCGGCATTCCGGTTCTTTTCGGAAAGAACGAGATGCCTTACGAGGCGCTCATTCAGGCTCCGACGACCGGCTTCACCGCCGATGCGAAAATCGTGCTCGACCTCTTCAACCGCGGTGGCGTCTTTCATGACGCGTCACTCCGATTCGCCTACGTCATCCTCAAACAGATGTCGCAGACCTGCGTTTGCAATCATTTCCACACGATCGAGGCCAGGCTTTGCCGATGGCTAACGATCATGTGCGAGCGGGGCAACAACCGCCACCTCAAACTCACACAGGAATTCATCGCCCACATGTTGGGTGTCCAGCGCACGAGCATCGGCATGATCGCCAACAACCTCCAGCGGACCGGTGCCATCCGGTACGCGAGAGGGCGTGTCGAGATCATCGATCTTGAAAGGGTTCGGGCGTCCGCGTGCGACTGTTACCGGATCGTGAAGGAAGAGTACGAGAACTTTCTGGTGGATGAAAAATTCCTGGCTATGTCGGACGTCCGACAGACAACGGTCCTGGTTTAGACGACACTACAGCTAACTTCTCCTCGTCGAAACCAGTGACAGACGATAATGAATCTACCCGCAAACGCATCCTGTGTGTCGAGGACGACCGCGACACCTGCGAGGTGCTGCGCTTTGTCATGACCGATTACGAGTTCACCGCCGTGCACTCGGTCGCACAGGCCCAACCGTTCATCGATTCAGGAGAATTCGATCTTTACGTCCTGGACAACTGGCTACCCGACGGATCCGGCATCGAGCTCTGCGAACATATCAGAAACTCCGGCGTCCGCGCGCCTATCCTGTTCACGTCGGCGATCGGCCGGCGCCAAGATATCGACGTCGCGATAGAGGCGGGTGCCGACCGGTACCTGGTAAAACCTTACGAGCCGGAAATGCTCGTGCGAACTATCAAAGAGCTGTTGAATGTCGAAACGTTAGCCTTTGAATCTTGAAATATACCTCCGCGTGACTTCCTTTAGCTCGGCGTACGACGGGACCACATACAAGACCGGCTGCATATCGCTGTAGGTAAATTCGTGATTGATGACCTGCTCCAGATCGAACGGGCGCCGCTCGACCTTATCGCTGAACGCGTGTTCGAGCTCACCGAAACTTGAAAGCAGCCCGGCGCCGTAAGCTTTCACATCGCCCTCGTCCTCGACCAGCCCGAACTCGACCGTGAACCAATACAATCGTCCGAGCTCCTCGATCTGCTCGTCGCTCGCGATACGTGCGCCGTGGCCGATGAACTGCGAGTAGTCCGCGAAATTCTGATTCGTGAACATCGGAATATGGCCGATCGCTTCATGGACGATGTCCGGCTCCGGCGTGTATTCGGGGCGCGAATGGTGACGAATGTACTGCGTCGACAGCATGGTTCTCCACGAAAGCCAGCTCAGGAATGCGCGCGTGTCGACGAGGCCTTCGATCGGGGCAAGCCGGAAATTTGTAAGCTCTTTTAGGCGACGGCTCATCTCCGAAAGTTGCGGGATCCGGTCGTTCGAAATTCCCAGATCGCGTTTGGCTTGCAAGTAGAACGGGCTTGCATATTTCTGGTGAACTTCCTCGAGCCGCGCAGCCACGTGGCGCCAGATGCCTTGCTCTTCGTCGGTGTAATCGACGTCGTTTATCACTCCCGTCTCACGAAACTTCTTCGACAACGATGCTATGTGGTCGCGTCGCTCGCGATACGCATTGTCGCTCGCACCCGGGTGATCGAGATGGAGCTCCTCGATGTCTTCAAACGGCATGTCGGTAAACGCGGGCAAATCCGCGTCCGAGATATGTATATTTTCGAGAGCGACCGCGGACTCGGTCGGTGTTTCGGTTTCGGTTAACATGGCGGCTCCGGTCATAGTTCTGATGTCTCCGAAAGAAAAGGCGTTATCTGCGAATATCTATTCTAATGGAATCAATAATCACATTGAATATCAATCGTATCTTAATGTGATAATCTCACCTGAGATTGTGAGTTTGTTCTTTTGCTACGCCTTAAAATCTAAGGTACGAAACTATGATTGATGAGATCGACCGAAAGATCCTAAAGGAACTTCAGCAGGACGCGAGGGTGAGCTACGCCGAGTTGGGACGACGGGTCGGCCTGACGACACCGGCCGTCATCGAACGGGTGAGAAAGTTGGAGGACTCGGGCGTGGTCACCGGCTACCGAGCGGAGATCGACACCGGAAAAGTCGGCTTACCAATCATGGCCTTTGTGCGGATGAGTATCACCGGTGTCGATTACAGTCACATAATCGAAGTCGCCGAACAGTCTAATGAAGTCCTTGAATGTCACCGAGGTACAGGTGGCGATTCGTTCATCATGAAAGTGGCCGTCTCCTCAGTAGAGCATCTGCAGGAAGTGATTGATCGCCTGGTGCCTTATGGGATCACGACGACTACGATCGTGTTGTCTTCGCCGGTGAAGCGTAGGGTTATTGAGGTGTGACCCGGGTGCGATTGTTTCCCTTACCCATATGGCTGTGCCGCCCGATTAGCGGAAAGGACTCTTGCGGCTGTGCCGCCCGATGAGCGGAAAGGCTCCGCCTTTCCGTCGAGGCCATTAAAAATTTGGAGGCTCCGCCTCCCTGTCGAGGCGGAGCCTCGGAAATTTGGTCGATATAACAGGCTGTCTGAAAAGGCACTCTCTTCGCTTTTAATCTCTTAGCTTTTAAATTGCCACTAGCTTTAGCTAGTGGGGATGGTTCAAGAAAGGAGGCTTTAGCCGAATAGGAGAAAAAGCAATCCTCTTGGCTTCAGCCCAATTCAGCTGAAGCATAAGGATGATTGATTTTTTCTATTACTGTTCGGCTGAAGCCTTCCTTCTTGTTTGGCTACCTCCAGCTAAAGCTGGAGGCAATTCAAAGGTCAAGAGGGGGCCTTTTCAGACATCCTTCTCATCGGGCGGCATAGCCGCTCGCGAACTCCTACTTCTTCATCTTCTCCGTCGTCTTTCCATCAAACTCTTCGTCGTTCGCTTCGGCCTCTTCCTTGGTCTTGTGAATGATCTGGTCCTGGTGGTGCGGCGGTGAATAGATGGTGTAAAGATTGAGTGTTTCGCTCAATGAGGTGTTGATCACGTTGTGTTTCGCTCCGGCCGGAACGATCACGGCGTCGCCGTCCTTGACGGTGTATTTGTTGCCGTCGATCTCGACCCGGCCCCGACCGCTCTCGAAACGAAGAAACTGATCGTTGTCGGGATGGGTTTCCAAACCGATCTCTTCTTTCGGCCGCAAACTCATCAGCACAAGCTGGCAGTGTTTCGACGTGTAAAGAACTTTGCGGAAGTTCTTGTTCTTCAGCGTGTCCTTCTCGATGTTCGATTTAAATCCCTTCATTCGTTCTCCTTTTCATTCCACGCGACTTGGCTTCGCAGACGCATGATCGTTTTTTCTTTTCCAAGCGTTTCGAAAACGGAGAGCATCGACGGACCGACCGCGACCCCGGTAAGCAGTGTCCGGGCACCGTTCATGATGACACCGAGCTTGGTTCCTTTTTCTTCCGTGAATGCTTTGACCGCCGTCTCGATCTCGGGCTCCGCGAAAGATTCCATCGGCTCAAAGCGGGCCGCGAGCTCGGGAAGCCATTGGCGAAGATCCGGAAACTTCGTGAGGTTCTTGGCGATCGCCGCCGAATCAAAATCGTAATCCTCGCTGAAGTATGCACGACCCTGATTCGAAAAATCTTTCAGGGTGAAGAAGCGATGCCGGATCAGCTCGATAGTTCTTTCGAACCATTCACGGTCGTCGTCCTCGTATTCATCCCGCCAAAGCTTCGACGATTTCAGCTCCGCCTTCACGATCGGCAGAAGCTCGTCGAGCGGCATTGTTCGGATGTACTCGGCGTTCATCCACAAAGCCTTATCGTCAGTCCAGTGACGCGGATCATGCTCTTGGAAATTGAAAACGGCATTCGAACGGTGAATGTGATCGAGAGAGAATTTCTCAACAAGCTCGTTCAGCGAGTAAATCTCTTTTTCCTCGCCCGCCGACCATCCCATAAGCGCGAGAAAATTGCGGAACGCGGCCGGAATGAAACCGGCATCGCGGTATGTCGTAAGCGAAACAACTTCGCCGTGCTTCCGTTTCGAGAGCTTTCCTTTATTGGGTGCAAGGATCAGCGGCAGGTGCGCGAATGTCGGCGGCTTTGCGCCGAGAGCTTCGTAGATCAGGATCTGTTTGTGCGTGTTCGTGAGGTGGTCCTGACCCCGGATGACGTGCGTGATCCCCATCTCGATGTCGTCGCATACCACCGCGAGATTGTAGAGCGGGTGGCCGTCGGATCGAAGAAGAACGAGGTCCTCGGTGTCGGAATACTCTCGTTCCTGAAGCCCGTACACTCCATCTTCGAAAACCGTCTTGCCGCTCTCTGCAACCTTGAGCCGGATCGCGAACGACTCACCACCGACCGCCCGGGCGTCGCTTTCTTCGGCCGAGAGGTCCCGAAACCGATTGTCCCGCATGTTCTTATCCGTCTGTCTGGCACGTTCGACTATCGCTTCTTTTACCGTTTTGTCGCTCGTCTCTTCTTTCGGCGTAAAATCGCGATAGGCCTTTCCTTCGGCAAGCAGTTTCTTCGCTATCGCCCGGTGCTTGTCGGCGTTGTCGGATTGAAAAACGACGTCTTCATCATGCTGAAGCCCGAGCCATTCGAGGCCTTCAAGGATCGACCGGGTCGATTCGTCCGTCGAGCGGGCGAGATCGGTGTCCTCGATGCGGAGCAGGAACTTTCCGCCGGTTTGTCTGGCGTAGAGATAATTATAAAGAGCCGCGCGGGCGGCCCCCAGATGGAGATAGCCGGTCGGGCTCGGAGCGAAACGGACTCGTACGGTCATAGGGGAATAGTTTTACGTAATGGGCCGAAGAACACAATTCTGGGCGCTGAAGCTCGTTACAACTTTCAAATCTCTTCTTCGCGGCTTTGCGATTCTGCGGGAACTCCTTCGATTAGAATTTATGGCGTAGTAATTAAGGGAGATTTTCCGCAAAGCCGCGAAGAAGAGAAAAGCAGAGAGTGCACGGCAAGCAAAGAAAAGCTGCCAAACCTTTCGATCTGACAGCTGTCTCTACATTAAAATGGCGGAGACGACAGGATTCGAACCTGTGGTACCCTTTTGGAGTACAACGGTTTAGCAAACCGCCGCTTTCAGCCACTCAGCCACGTCTCCGAATACCGCCTAAAAGCCAGGTTTTAATTCTAGCGGCGGTGCAAACTTTGTCAAGGTTCCCCGCATCATACTGCCCAACAGCACTTGTCTTTGGGCTTGACACATTGTATATATGCTCCGAAAATACAAAGGTTGCTCGGAGCATCTCCCGGTCGGTCCAACTAGTGCATCTTCGATATTGAGTTTCCCCGACATTCTTTTGCTCGGGAACATTTCGCATCTAATGGGTTTCGGTCGTTTAAGAAAAATCGGTGATTTGCTCGTCTTCGTTACGGCTTTGGTCTCTGCGGGCTACGCGGCGACGCCGACGGCTTCTGTGACGATTACCCGCGCGGCAGCCGGTAACCTTGGGACTATCAAAGGAATGGTCCGGGACGATGGCGGCAATCCGATCGCGGACGCGACCGTCGCGATTTTCAAGGCGTCCAGGGTTCTCAAACAGGTTCGTTCGGCCGCCGACGGCAGCTTCATTGCAAAGATCCTTCCTGGAACTTACACGATCTTCGCTGTCGCGCAGGGCTTCAACCCGGTGACGCTCGCAGACGTAGAAATAAACGGGGCCGCCCAACTGGTCTACGGATTCAAGCTTGAGCGTGCCGGCAGTGGCAACACGCTCCCGGAAAAGCGGCTGGACCGAAATAATCCGAAGTGGGTTATTCGTTCCGCTCAGACAAGCCGATCAATCTATCAGAACACCGAAGGCGAAACGCCGGTCTCGGCAGACAGCAGGGTCACGATCGAAGAGATTGCAGCACCCGATGCCGACGACAAGGGCAAACGCAACTCACAGTCGATTGCCGAAACCTATTTTGCGGGTTCGGACCACGGCAGCTATGGCGGGGTCAATTTCGCAACCCTGCTTCCGGTATCCGAGGACGCGGAGATCGTTCTCGCCGGACAGACGGGAATCGGGAGAAATGCCCCGCAGCGTTTTGAGGTGCAGGCCAGGTTCCGCCCGGTAGAAGACCACCGGATCCGACTCAATACGTCGATCGCTTCGCTGGGGTCCTTCGTCAGCGATGGTGAAGAAAAGGGCGTCGGCCAAGTTTCATTCCAGGCCTTGGATGAGTGGAAAGTCCGCGAAGGCGTGATCGTGGTCTTCGGTGTCGACTATGCAAGATTCGTCGGCGGCGGTGATGACTTTTCAATCAGCCCGCGGCTGGGGCTACAGTTCGACCTCGACGCCAAAACGCGTTTCCGATCCGCATACACGACACATACTGAAGAACGAACCTGGTCGAAAGCTCTCGAGCTCGAAGACGCACAGGTTATCTTCCGCGAGCCGGCTGCCATCGAGGACTTCGTGGTCGAGGCCGGCAAACCGCTTTTGAACAAAAGCAATCGTTTGGAATTCGGTGTCGAACGTGTTCTGGATAACAGATCGAGCATCGAGGCGAACGCGTTTTTCGACACGACCCTTGGACGCGGCGTCGGACTCACGAGCCTGCCGTTCGACTCGCCCGCCGGACACGAGCTAACGAGCTTTGTAGGTAACCAGCAGGGAAATGCCAGCGGCTTTAGAATAGTTTATTCCCGGCGTCTTAGCGGCCGTTTCAGCACCGCGGCCGGATATAGCTTCGGCAGCGGCCAGAAACTTTCTGACGAGGCGATTTCCAACCCGGCCGAATTGTTTCAGAACGACATTTTCCAATCCTTCTTCGGCCAGTTTGAGGCCGATCTGAAAACTGGCACGAATGTTAAGACGGTCTTTCGGCTGTCCCCGCAAGCCACCGTTTTCGCCATCGATCCATTCCTCGGCCGCCTTGCGATATATGACCCGAGCCTGAGTGTCATGGTCACGCAAAGCCTACCAAGTCTCGGACTTCCTTTTCACGCAGAAGCCGTGGTGGACGCGCGAAACCTTTTCGATTTTCAAACCGGGGTCCTCGGCGATGAGGGAGGCCTCAGGCTGAACTCGCATCGGCGCGCCGTCCGGGGCAGCATCCTCGTCCGATTTTAAATTAAATTATCTGGGACGCAGATAGACTCAGGCCGGCACCGAAAGTTGATTTTCCGGTGTTTATCTGATGAAACCGCGATATTTGTGTCTCCGAATTCTCGGATTGTCGAACAAAAAAATGAATAAGGGTAGGGCGGACCTCGAGGCAGGGTTGTCGCGTCGCCTTTTTAGTATCGATAAATCAGACCTCACCGGAAAGTTATTATTTACGGGCAGTTGGAACGCCCATTGCCTAGCAGAAACCTCGGATAAGTCCGCGTTTTCAAGTGAAAGGTAAAGTTCTGACAAGTTGGAGTTTGATGTGGCTCGTGGCGGCGGTCTTGCTCGTCTCCGGCGGAGCCCTCAACCTGTCCCAACGCGCTTACCACGATCTGCCTCCGACCGACGGCGTCCTGTGGGTTCAGAGAGGCGGAGCGATCTATGCCGATAAGGTAACGCCGGGACTTGCCGCTTCGCGGGCGGGTATCTCACCGGGCGACAGATTGCTGACCATAAGCCTGGACGGCGAGACGTTTGACGAAGTTGTCTCGATCGCCGACATTCCGATGTATCTGGACGCGGCCGGCGTCGGGGGAACACTTACTTACTACTACCAAAAAACCTCCTATTCGTTCGCCAACAATTTCTATTACGCCGATCTCAAAAACATAGACACGCTGCCTCGGTGGACGCCGTCGATAATATTTCTGACGCTGGTCGGACTCATCTGGCTCGGTGTTGGTCTTTTTGTACTGTTCAAGCAGGGAAGCCGCTCGCCCTTTGTCCTCCACTTCGCGATGGTCTGCCTTGCGGCGTTCGTGTTTCACGTTTATCGGTCATTGAATTTCGGACAGGATCTGGATCTTGCGGTGAACCTGCTGGATGACATCGCGTTCGCTTTTTTTGCACCCCTGTTCCTCCATTTCTGTCTTCGATATCCGGTACACAGTGACGTTTTCGAAAAGAAACGCTGGAAAACAATCGCTCTCTACGTTCCGGCCGCTCTTCTTTCGCTGACCCTACTCGTGTTCTCGCTGGGACCGCTGGTTCCCATCGAAAGCATTGCATCAGCCCTGCGATATTTTGCTGCGGCGAGCAAGCTTTTCCCGGTCCTCAATCAGGCTCTTCTGGTTCACTTCGTGGCGGGCATTTCGATTGGGGCGACGGTGCTGCTGTGGAGATTTTTGACAAGCAAGCAGGCTATCGTCCGCCAGCGTCTGAAGTGGGCGATGTGGGGCACGATCTTCTCGATCGTCCCGATCCTTATTTTCCAGATCGCTCGCCGGATAGTCTTCCTTCCCGAAGATACCATCTCGACCGCCCTCACGACCTTGCCGCTCGCTTTGATACCGCTTAGTTTTGGCCACTCGGTCGTTCGCTACCGGTTGATGGACGTCGATGTCGTTGTCCGCCGCGCGTTGGTCTACGCGATGACGACCGTCGCGATCGCGATGATGATCGGGGCGGTCGCACTCGGACTGGTCTTCCTCGCCGTAGGCAACAATCTTTCGACGACCGAGATCACCCTCCGTGCGCTTATCGCGGTCCTCGCGATGGCGGCGATCGTGATGCTGAGCGAGCCGCTCAAAAATTTCCTGCAAGAGCGGGCCGACAGATTTTTCTACGGAGAAAGATACGATCTTCGACAGGGCCTTCTCGATTTCGGCAGAACGCTGTCGGCGACGACCGCGCTCGAGCCGCTGCTTGAGGGCCTGAGTGATCGCTTAAAACAGGTTCTGGGGGTGGAAAAGGTTGCTGTTTTTATCGAAGACGCGGACGGTGGTTACAAGCTCGCGAAATCCTCGGGCCTTAGCGAAACCTTTCGGATCCCGCCGGATTTCCGGCAGATGATCCGTGAAAAGTCAGTGGAAAAGGGCGTCGTGCGTGCCGACGAGATCGATCTCCAGGATTACGAAGCCATTCCGACAAACGGTAATGGCAATGGCATCGGGCACGCGGGCAAGATCCCGCCGCGCCAGGAGCTGCATTACTTTGTCCCCTGCGTCGTGCGAAGCAAAATGGTCGCCGTGATCGGCCTCGGCCGCGCCGGTGACGGCTCGCTGCTTTCGTCCGAGGATCTTGAAATTCTCCGAACTGTCTCCGGATACATCGCCGTCGCGATCGAGAACAGCCGTCTTTACCAGGAACAGCAGCAGCACGCCGACGAGCTGGCCCTGCTGAAAGAATTTAACGAGTCGATAGTCGAATCGGTGAACGTCGGATTGCTCGCCGTCGACGAGGACGGCCGCATCACGAGATGCAACACGACCTTCGAGGAGATGATGGGCCGGAGCCGCGAGCAGTCAGTCGGCAAGCTTGTCGAAGAAGTTTTCGACGAAAGCTTCGCGCTGAATCTAGGCAACATTCTCGGCAAGTCGAAGTGGCATCTGACCGAGATCCGCAACGCTTACAAACTTCACACATATGACGGCAGCGGAAGCTCTCTGATCCTGAACGTAGCGGTCGCTCCGCTGCGATCCATCTCGAGCGCACAGACCGGTGCGATCATCGTCCTCGAAAATGTTTCGTCGCGTGTGAAGCTCGAAGAAACACTTCAGCAGAGCGAGAAGCTTTCGAGTATCGGTTTGCTGGCGGCCGGCGTCGCACATGAAGTCAACACGCCGCTGACCGGCGTTTCGAGCTACACGCAAATGCTGCTCGGGATGATCCCCGAAACGGATCCGAAACATGCGCTGCTGCAAAAGATGCAGCGGCAGACAGACCGGGCGACGAACATTGTCGGAAACCTATTGAATTTTTCGCGCACCGGGAACATCGTGGAATCGGCCGAGGTCGACGTCAACAAACTTCTCGACGACACGCTTCAGCTTCTGGAACCGCAGCTCCGCGAATCGAATATCCAGATCGTAAAGAATTACACATCGACGCCGCCGCGGGTTTTCGGAAACAGCGGAAAGCTGCAGCAGGTATTCACGAACCTGATCCTGAACGCGCGTGATGCGATGGGCAGCGGCGGACGCATCGCCCTCATCACGCTCGTCAACGACGGCGAAGTGAACATCGAAGTGTCCGACACGGGCGAGGGAATTTCGGAAGAGAATCTCAACAAAATATTCGACCCCTTCTTCACGACGAAAGGCGTCGGAAACGGAACCGGTCTTGGCCTCGCGGTGAGTTACGGAATCGTCCAGGAGCACGCCGGCACCATCGAAGTTCAAAGCGAGGAAGGCAACGGCACGACCTTCAAACTTTCATTCCCTGCGACAAGCAAGCAGCGGCAAAGAGCGGTTAGTTAACACAAAAAATCAGAGGATTTTGGTTCGCACGCATGGCTTTTGGCAATTGCCGCGGTCGGTTCGTAGCGCCGCCGCGATAAATTTCCGAGCCTAAGCCGTCACGTGCTTGCCGATCAATCTCACGGAATAGATCGCGATCAGAAACGCAGCCAGCATTATCGCCGCGGCAACAAAAAACGTTCGGTACAAAGTCGACTCGTCGATCTGGTTCGCCGCGTTGTTCAGCAGCACACCGCCCATCAGCGGGCCGATCGCACGGGCGAGGCTTGCGCCCGATTGCATGATGCCGAGCGACGTTCCTTGTTTATGTTCGTGGCTGATTTTTGACGCCAGTGTGTTCAGCGAAGGAGACGCCATCGAGTTCGCGAACGCAAGCATGATGCTGACGCCCACCAAGCCGGCAGCGCCCGCGAACGCGGGTGTTACGAAAGGAATCAGAGCGAAGCTCAACGCCATCAGGAAACATCCGAAGACGACAAGCCGGGTTTCACCGAAACGCTTTACGAGCGTCCCGAACAAAAGGCCCTGCCCGATCACCGCCGTCAGACCGACCAGCGCGAACAGATATCCGTTCTGCTCAGCGTTGTAATTGAATCGAAACGCGGTATAGAGCACGAACGCGTACGTCATGATGGAGAACGCGGTCACCAAAAGGAAGTAGATCAAACTTACGGTTCCGAACTGCGGCTCGCGGAGCGAGCCCAGCAGTTGCGCGAGTCTGCCTCCGGCTTCTCCTTCCGACGGAGTCGCACCTAATTTACGCGTCTCAGGTAATACGAGGTACACAGCAGACCCCGCGACAAGTGACAGAACGGCCGCAATAAAAAAAGGAACGTGCACGCCGTACTTGCTCGTGATCCCGCCGATCGCGGGACCGAGCACAAACCCAAGGCCGAACGCCGCACCGAACAGAGCCATTCCTTTCCCGCGATTTTCCTTCGTCGTGACATCGGCGATGTAAGCCTGAGCCGCCGAAATGTTTCCGCCCGTGATCCCGCTGATGATGCGGCCGGCGAAAACCAGAAAGAGCGTATTCGCCAATCCCAGCAGGACATACCCGGCGGCCGACCCCAGCAGGCTCACAAACAAGATGGGGCGGCGTCCGTATTTGTCCGAGAGTCGCCCGAGGATCGGCGAGAAAATAAACTGCATCCACGAGTAGATCGAGACGACGAGTCCGATCTCGAACGGGTTCGCAAAGAACGGAGCCGTCTGTGCGTAGATCGGCAGAACCGGTATCACCATTCCGAATCCGATCAGGTCTATGAAAACGATGACGAAGATCAGGATCAGCGGGGTAGTGAAAAATTTTTCGGTTTCGTTCGGATTTATTTTCTCGGCAGCGGGTAGTTCGCTCATCGAATGGGTGTCGGGCACGACTCCTTTAACCGGGTCGGTCTATAGTAAGATATCAGGAATCTAACCTTACCAACTTTGTCGGAGCTTAACCAACGAATGCGCGGAAAAATGAAATCGAGCGGGATCATCGTAGTAATTCTCACAGCTATTTTCTTTATGTATCAAGAAACGCCGGCCAAGCCGAAACGAAGCGGCGGCGCGAAGAAGTCTGCTGCGGGCACGCAGGCCGCAGCGCCGAACATCAGCTACACGGTTTCCATGTCGAAGCCGTGGACTCATTTATTGGAAGTCGAAATGCGTCTGAACTGGACCCAGATGCCCGGCAAAGCGGAGCTCAAAATGCCGGTATGGACCCCCGGAAGTTACCTCATCCGAGAGTACGGTCGGCATGTTCAGGATTTTGCGGTCAAGGACGCAGGCGGGCGGGCCCTGACTTGGGAAAAGATCAACAAGAACACCTGGCAGATCGATACGCAGGGTGCGAAAGAGATCGTCGCCACGTATCGCGTTTATTCGAACGAGCTGACTGTCAGGACAAACGAGCTCAACGACGAGCATGGATTCTGGAACAACGCCGCTCTCCTGATGTTTCCCGCGGGACAGCTCGCCGCGCCGTCGACGGTGAGCGTCGCTCCATACGCGAAATGGAAAGTCGCGACGGGACTGCCGCGTGTTACCGGCCGCTCGAATACGTTCCGCGCGCCGAACTTCGATATCCTCTACGACTCCCCTTTCGAGGTAAGCGACTTCAAAGAAATATCCTTCGACGTTCACGGCAAAACGCATCGCATCGTCATGAGCGGGGACGGAAATTACGATCTTAAGAAGATCGCCACGGACATCGCAAAGATCACCGACGAAGGCTACAAGATCTTCGGCGAATTCCCGTACGACGATTACACGTTCATCGTGAACCTGCGCGGCGGTGGCGGGCTCGAGCATCTCAACTCGACGGCACTTCAGTGGAACCGCTTCGGCTTCAAACCGGAACCGCGGTACAAACAATTCCTCAGCCTTGTCGCGCATGAATATTTCCATCTCTGGAACGTGAAGCGCATCCGGCCTGACGCACTGGGCCCCTTCGATTACGAGAACGAAAATTACACAAAGCTTCTCTGGGTAGCGGAAGGCGGAACCGCGTACTACGAAAGTCTTTTGCTCCGGCGTGCCGGTCTGATAACCGATAAAGAGCTTCTCGAAGCGCGGGCGAGCACGATCGAGCAATTGCAGAATCGTCCCGGCCGTTTCGAAACGAGTCTGGAAGAAGCCAGCTTCGATGCGTGGATCAAATACTACCGTCCGGACGAGAATGCGATAAACAATCAGATCTCTTATTACGACAAGGGCGAGGTCGTTAATATGATGCTCGACGTCACGATCCGCACAGCATCGGGCGGTGCGAAATCGCTCGACGACGTCATGCGTTATCTGTACAACGAGTTCTATAAAAAGAACCGCAACTACACTCCGGCGGATTTCCAGAAAGCGGCCGAGCTTGCCGCCGGGCGAAGCCTCGAGGATTTCTTTTCGAAATACGTTCGCGGGGAAGCGGAGATCGATTACAGCGGGATAGTGAACGGCATCGGGCTGCAGATGAACAGCTCGGAGCCGGACAGATCGAAAGCGTATCTCGGGGCGGATCTGCTGGAAGATAACGGCCGGCTTACGATTCGAACGATCCCGTCGAACACGCCGGCGTACGAGCAGGGACTCAACACCGGAGATCAGATCGTGGCGATCGACGGCTATCGCGCGAGCAATGCATTCTTGCAAAGCTATCTGGCCGAGCGAAAGCCGAACGACACTGTAAGACTGACGGTCTTTCGATTCGATAAGCTTCGCGACGTTACGTTCAAGCTCGGCGCAAACATGCGGGCGGACTATTCGTTCGCGCCCGTCGGAAAGCCCAGCGATCAGCAGCGAAGGCTTTACCAGGAGTATCTGAGGGCGGAGTTGAAGTAGACCGGGCGGGTCGGTTCCGAGCTCCGCTGGGAGCGTAATGTTTGTAGAACAAGTTAGGAATTTATTTTCAGCTCCGTTAGGGAGCGGCATTTTATTCGAAACCCCGGAGCTCCGGCAACGTGCTGCCCAACGCGCAGCATGTTCCCTAATTGGTGCCGCTTCTGACGGAGCTTTGGTATGATTTCGTCGACGTTCCACAAACATTTGGGTCCCCGCGGAGCCTGAGGGAATCGGTCGAAGATCGATACGCTATGAAGGTTATTTCTTTGAACGCGCTTCTTATAATCATGCTCGCGCTCGCGACCGGCTGCTCGCGCTCCAATGTGGATCTGCCGGGGACGTCATCGCCATCATCCCTCAAAGACATCGCGGCGGTCCGGCTAAATTACAGGTACGAGGCGGACGTCCCTCCGCCCGATGCTCCGAAGGACGCTACCAAAGAAGATAGGAATGCCGCTGTTCAAAGCGATTTCGACGCTAATCGGCCACAGGAAGTACTCGACAAAACCATCACCTCGCCGGACGCGAAACGCGTGCTTGCCGTATATCACAAGGCGGGCGACATGCCGTCGGAATTTCGGCTGGATATGTATACCGGCGACGGCCGCATCCTTAAGAAAGTGACGGCCGATGTGATGGCGGTACATTTTCCGGACACGATCCGCTGGTCGCCGGATTCGTCCACACTCGCGTTTGTCGCGATGATCCGCGGTGCGGAAGTGGACACCACCTCGACCGCACCGGCGGCCGATCCTGAGACGTCCACCGCTCCTTCGACCCAAAACACGCCGGGGCCACCGTCCACGCCGGAAGCAGACGCGAACGTGGATGCGAACTCTAATTCCAACGTTAATTCCAACGCGGCGACTTCGGCGCCAACGCCCGCGGCACCGACCGGGATACTTACTTTTCGCACCGAGCAGATTTATATCTGCAACCTCGACGGCGACGGTGCGAAGGCTATCACGCAAAATGAGGGGCTGATATATTTCTATTACGTTTGGGCGCCTGATAGTTCGGCCTTGGCGGCGCTCGCGGCAAAATCGATCGAGTGGCGTTACTTGAACGACCGTGCCGAGCACAACGGCGAGATGTTCGTGCCCGTCGGCCGCCCACGCGTCATCGAGAAGAACGGGCGCGAACGGCGCCTGGACGACGCTCTCACCGCGGTCCAGCCGGTGTGGTCGCCGGATTCGTCGAAGGTCGCGTGCGCGTTCGACAATCAAGTCAGAATTTACGATGCGGCCGGAAACACGCCGACGCAGGCCGCGATCCCGCTTCGGAATAATCTACTGATCTCGTCTCAGGCTTACGACCGCGATCAGGCAAGTAAGCTCGGAGCGAACGCGACCGCCGATTCAAATTCCGCGCCCCCGTCGAATTCAAATACCGCCGCCGCTCCGACGACGTTACCCGACGAAAAGACACTTGTCTCTTACAACCCTATAGTTGCTTTGAATTGGACGGCCGACGACCTGCTTTATTTCGAGACCGCTTACATCAAGCGGATGAAGAACGAGGGTGATAGTGTGACAAGCTTTCCTCGTTGGCACCGGCTGGTTCTGACTCCGCAGGCGACGGGCCGATAGGAAAACAAAAGGCTCCGCTCTGGATAGGCGGGGTGGCAGTCTTAGCTCCCCTCCTGTCTTCGGAGGGGTGGCAGCGGTTTCCGCTGACGGGGTGGTGGTTCAGAAGAATCTGATTCTTACAGCTACCACCCCGCCTTCACAAAGGGTGCGGCACTCCTCCCATCCAGAGGGATTTTGGAGGACCCCCGGCCGTGACTTATAGCCGGAGACAAAACTATGAAGTATGAATCCATCCAGGATATCTATGACGCCAACAACAATATTCGCGCCCGTCTGAAAGAATTGATTGCGCCGTTGACGGATGAGCAAACCAATTTTTTGCCCGAGGGCGAAAAGTGGACCGTCGCGCAGATCGTCGAGCACGTCGCGATGGTTGACGGAGGCGCGATGAGAATCTGCTCCAGGCTTTTGCAGAAAGCGCAGGACGCCGGAAGAAGTTCCGACGGCAAGGTCGTCATCTCGGAAAATTTTCTACAGAAGGGTTCAGAGATCGCGACCATGAAGGTTGAGGCTCCGGAGTTCGTGCATCCCAACGCAGGCCAGACAATTCCGGAGTCCCTTGCAAAGCTCGATGAGATGGCCGACCAGCTTGAACAGATGCGCCCGCTGTTCGAATCCGTCGACGGGACCGAGCTCAAGTTCCCGCATCCGTTTTTCGGCGACATATCTGCACAGGAATGGCTCGCGTTGAAAGGCGGACACGAGATGCGGCATATCAAGCAGATCGAGAACGTGCTGGCGAAAATAAATTAAAAAGGCCCCGGTCGCAAAGGAGGGCTAAGCGACCGGGACCTGACTCCAAGCAATTCTTCCAACCTACCCTTGTTCGAAGAGATACTGCCCGGACAAATTCGAAGCTAGGATTTGGCTGCGAGGGCGAGAACCGAAGTTTCTCGCCCTCTCATCCACTACCTCGCGATCGTCGGGACGTCGCCGTTCAGGCCAAACTGCATTGCCTGAAATCCTCCGTCCGAGCTCCGCAAGATATACCAGTTGCCATCCGACGGCCGGAACAACGCGATGTCCGTCTTGTTGTCGCCGTCGTAGTTGCCCGCCACCGGAACGTCGCCGTCGAGGCCGAACCGCGTAGCATGGAAACTGCCGTCCGAGCTGTACAGCGTGTACCAGATTCCGGCCGAGGGGCGATATACCGTCAGATCGGATTTGCCGTCTCCGTCGAAATCGCCGCGAACCGGAACGTCACCGCTGAGACCGAAATGGGCTGCAGCGAACTGTCCGTCCGAGCTCCTCAACCAGTACCAATTGCCGTCGCTCGGGCGGAAGACCGCGATGTCGTCGCGTCCGTCACCGTCCACATCAAGCGGGATCGGTTTGTCTTCGGCGAGTCCGAACCGCGTGATCGTGAATCCGGTGTTCGAGCTCTTCTTGATGTACCAGACACCGGTCGAAGGACGATACACGGCGAGATCGTTGATCCCGTCACCGTCGAAGTCGCCGCGGGTCGGAACGTCTGTCGCGAACCCGAACTGTTCCGACGAGATGCCGCCATCCGAGCTTCGCCTGATGTCCCAAACGCCCTGGCCATTGACGTTGCGGAACACAGCCGAGTCGGTTCGCCCGTCGCCGTCGTAATCGGCCGAGACGACCTTATCCGAAGAGCTACCGAATTGGCTCGCGGTGAAGCCGGAACCGTTCAGCGAATACCAAACTCCGTCCGACGGCCGGAACACCGAGAAGTCGTTGCTGCCGTCGCCGTCAAAGTCGGCGAGGTTGGATCGCTGCTTGAACTGCCCGCGAATTTCGCCGGCCGGATTGTTGACGCTCGCGATCACCGCAGTCCAGAGTCCCGCACGAAGCTGGCTAACCTGGGCCGCGTTAACACTGATCGTCCTCGACGCGAAGTTGCCGTTGATTCCGCCGACGACACCGAGGTCGTGGACGAGCACTCCGTCGCCGACCAGTGCGTCGATCCTCGCACCGATTTGGTTGCTGCTGAGATTATGGAATTCGCCAAAGATCGTCGCCTGCGTTTCGGTGGCATTGAGAGTCACTTTAATTTCACCGGTCGCGGCGGTGCCGGTTCCGGTAAGATGCGCTTCGAATGAGCGGCCGAGTGAAGGACTCGGGCTCGGACTTGGGGAAGCACCCGGCGAAGGACTTGCGGTCGGACTCGGGCTGGGGCTCGGTCCGGTGAAGCCCATGAACGTTCCCGTGAGAATGTTCGTGCCGCCGTTCTTGATGACGATCGTCGATCCGGCGACAACAGGCGGAACGGTCTGACCGTTGTCGGTGCGTAGGCGAAGTCGCCCTTCGCCGCCAGAGATAAATAGCGAGCCGACGTTGATGCCGTCGACGATCACCGCGAGCTGCGTGCCGGCGGGCAAGTTCACCTGGTTTACACGAACCTCGAGCTCCAGACGGCTGCTGTGAATTTCGAATTGCGCAAATCCGTTGGGAAGGATTCCGTTGATGGTCGGTCCGGACAATCCCGCAAATAGATCTCCCGGATTCGGTGAACCGGAAGGACTCGGGCTTGGGCTCGGCGAACCGGTCGGCGAGCCGGTCGGTGACGGACTCGGTGAGCTCGACGGCGATCCACTCGGCGACGGACTCGGGCTCGCACAAGGCGAGGCGCTTGGTGCCGGGCTCGGGCTGCTATTGGGCGATGCGCTCGGCGACGGCGAAGCACTGCCAAACGTACCCGCGAGCACGACGGCGTTGCCGTTCAAAACTTGCACCGGCATGCCGGCCGTAATTACGGGAACCGGCTGGCCGTCATCGGTAGCGCGTCTGAACGAGAACGTGCTGCACGAGCTGACGGTCGTCTGGCCGACAACGGCGTTATTGATCGATACCGTCAGAACCGTACCCGCCGGAAGATTGACCGAAAAGCCATCGACGTCCAGACGCCTGCGATTTTGATCGTCCACTCTGTAATCCGCGAAACCGGCGGGTGTGACGCCGCCTATCGGGGCTCCCGTCAATGTCGCGCCGAGTCGGACCACATCGCTGAGCATCATTTCTTCGGCGCTCGCGGTGCGGTTGCCTATAGCGAATGGGAGAACCACCCATAACGCCACCAGCACGAGCAGAGCGCCGAATCTTGCAAAATTGTGATTGGCATTTTTCTGTTTCATTTTCATTACCCTCTAAATTCCTTCTTGACTTGTTAACCGTGCCCGAGGGAAAAGACTCCCAGAATCCGGTTACGCAAAATCACAGTGCGAAAAGGGAAGGTAGAAAGACAGCCGGACGGAAATAATAGCCGGTTCGGGGGCTGCTGACAGGCCGCGGTCTCCGCGACTCGGAAATCTTAATGCAAAAACTTCATTCACACCGCGTCACGTGATCGAGCACATTGGGTAAATCTGCTGCGGTCAGAAATTCTGTTGACTTCCTATGTTGACCTGAATAGAATGGCCGCGTTCACAAACTACACCTCGGCAACGCTTCGGCAGGATGCTCCTTCCGCGGCGAACACCACCACCTAGCCCCAGGAGGATCATCATGAATCGTCTTTCCCTTCGCACGTTTTTCCGTGGAATTTTTCAACACAACCCCGCCGAGAGTTTACCTACTACTCTGCGCCGGCCTTCGCCGCTCCGACCGGTCTTCACAAAACGAATGTGGTTGCCGACCATTGCCCTTCTAACCCTTTTCTGTGTTTATGGCACGACGCAGCAGGCCGTGGAGCCCGAGGATCAGCCGTCGATCCCGGTGAGTGGAACGATTTCGACGGATGTATGGGCGCCGCCGAGGGCCGAGTGGCCGGAGACATCTGCGAAACAACCCGGGCTGGAAGACCAAGCGCTACCGCAAATTGGCGGGATCGTCAGCGTCGGACTGAATGTCGAGATTAGCCGTCTCAACGGGGCGAACGGCAGTACATTTATCCCACCAGACACGATGGCGGCAGTCGGACCGAACCACATCGTCGAGATGATCAATGGCAATTTCGAGATCATCAACAAGACGACGGGTGCAAGTATCCAAACGATGACGTTTGACCAGTTCTGGACGAACGTCGCCGGGATAGCTCAGATAAACGGCGGCCGTTTCGACCCGCGAATCATCTTTGACCCGGCGAGCGGGCGATGGTTCGCCCTCGGAATCGACCGTGCTATCGACAACGTGCCTGCGGGAGGCGACGGCACGAACGAAGTCGCCAACAACTTTTATATCGCGCGGTCCGACACGAGCGATCCGACCGGCGACTGGGACAACGTGACCTTCAGCGCCGATTCGACCGGTGCGCTGGAGTTTCACGATTACCCGACCCTAGGCGTCGACGCTGACGGGTTTTATAGCTGCACACAAGATTTCAACGGTGGCGGTAACGAGTCGTGTTATTCGATCCCAAAGGCCGATCTATTATTGGCGGCCCCGACCGCGGCAAACCTCTCTCG